>CAJTLK010000007.1:0-12539 GCA_910577415.1 uncultured Oscillospiraceae bacterium | reverse complement strand
CTTGTCCCGGAATGCCTCTGCATCGACAGCGGTATATGCTCCCAGTAGATTGGTCCGTCGGGCCTCCCTGCCGTCCAGGCCCGACTGGGCCGGGCGGTGCTCCTTTTGCAGCGTCCGTACCACAGGAAGTCCTAACTCCTTCCCCACCTTCTCCGCCAGCAGCCGGGCCTGGTCATAGCCCCGCTCCCGCAGCCGCTTTTTTGACAGCGGCGGCCAGGAGACCAGGTCGGCGGTGAGGTCGTGGTCTTTTACACATTGGGCAATGAGTAGACCAAATGCTACGCTCCGGGCAGACCTGCCGTGAAATTTGAAGGCGTGGACGCCCTTCTTTACCCGCTCGTCATACTCCGCCACCGAGACACAGCCCCCGGTCAGCTCTATCTTCCGTTCCCCCACCGTCCCGGTGAGCCAGGGCAGTCCGTTCTGACATTCCGGGCACAGCAACTGCCCCTTCTCCAGCAGCTTGCCGCAGAAGGGGCACTTGGGCGGGTAGAGAAGGTCAAGAATGGCTTCAGGAAAGGACATTTTCAATGTCCTTGTCGGTAATGGGGCCATGCTCTTTCTCGAATTCACGGATACAGGTCTGCATTAGGTAATACACCTGACCGTTTAAGGTGCGCCCCTCATATTCGGCAATATAGGCCATCTTACCATGCACCTCCGGCACAACCCGGAGCCCAATACATTTCACGCGTTTTGTCGGCATACATTATCCCTCCATTTAAAAATAATGTATGCAATTTCTTGCTGTTTATGTGCATAATGCGTTTTAATATAACGCACTATATTTGCCACTGTGGCAAAATGCCCCCAAGGGCCTTTTCCACCACTATGGTGGAAACATTAGAGAACTCTTTGCCATAAAGAACGCAAAAAAGCCCTTCCGCCCCTGCCGGCGGAAAACTGATATTGATATTATTAATTAAATACTATTCCTCCGCCAGTCTGGCCCGGAGGCCGGAATACCGTTTGGTCTGCCTGTCGTTGGCCGTCATCCTGGCGATGACCCCTTCATCCCCCACGATGACCAACAGCTCCCTGGCCCGGGTGATGGCGGTATACAGTACCCCACGGGTCAGCAGCCGGGGGGCGGAATCCAGCGCCGTCAGGATCACCGCCCGGTACTCGCTGCCCTGAGACTTGTGGACGGTGACGGCATAGGCCGGCTCCAGTTCCCCCAGCATATCGGGGGCATAGTCCACAATGTGGCCGTCAAAATCCACCGTCACCAGCTCCCGCTGGGCGTCGACCTTCAAAACGTGGCCGATATCTCCGTTAAAAACTCCCATACCCATCTCCAGGCCATCCGGGGTCTTCCAAAGGATATCGTAGTTGTTCTTCACCTGCATGACCCGGTCTCCCTCGCGGAAGATATAGGGGCCGTATGCCCTTTCCCCCTTCCCTTCGGCATGGGGATTCACCGCCGCCTGGATGGCCTTGTTGAGGCTGGCGGTCCCTCCCACTCTTTTTCGGGTGGGAGAGAGCACCTGTATCTGGTGGGACGGGATGCCCATATTCTCCGGCAGCCGTTTTCCTACCAGCTCCACAATGGTCTCCTCCGCCATGGCCGGATCGGGGCGGCGGAGGAAAAACACATCCTGACTGCTGTCGTTGCGAAGCTCCGGTGGAATACCCTCATTGACCTGATGGGCCGAGCGGATGATGGCGCTCTGAGCGGCCTGGCGAAAAACTTCTGTCAACCTGACCGTGGGTACCCTGCCGCTGCGGATCAGGTCAGAGAGAAGATTCCCCGCCCCTACGGAAGGAAGCTGGTCCGGGTCTCCCACCAGCACCAGGCGGCAGTCATCCCGCAGGGCGTCCAGAAGAGCGGACATAAGTATTATGTCAACCATAGAGGTCTCATCCACAATAACGGCGTCGGCGTCCAGGGGGGAATCGGCGTTATGAGCAAAGACCAACTGCCCCGTCTTGGTATCAAAGCGGGTCTCCAACAGACGGTGGATGGTAGTTCCCTCAGCGCCGCAGACCTCCCCCAGCCGTTTGGCGGCCCGGCCCGTGGGGGCGGCCAGAGCAGTCTTCAGTTCCATGGCTTCAAAGAGGGAGAGCACCGCCCGAAGGGTCGTGGTCTTGCCGGTACCGGGACCGCCGGTGAGAAGGATGACCTGCCGCTGGGCGGCCAGCTCCACCGCCCTGCGCTGCTGGGGGGCATAGGCGATGCCCTGGGCCTTTTCAATTCCCCCGATAAGCTTGTCCAGCCCCTCGGGGGAACGTATCTCGCTGTCACTCATGGTCCGGATACGGCGGGCCACATTGCTTTCCGCCTCCCAGAGGGGGGAGAGATAGCACGCCTCCTCTCCCGCCACTGCCTCCTCCACCACCTCGCCCTCTTCTATGAGGGCGGCAAGGGCATCCTCCACGATCTCCACGTCGCCGATCCCCAACAGAGCGGCGGCGGTGGAAAGCAGCTTGCCCCGGGGCAAAAAGGTATGTCCGTTGTCCAAATTGTGGCGCAAAACAAAGGCCACTCCGGCCACCGCCCTCCGGGGGTGGTCGTCGGCGAAGCCCAGGTCCAGGGCCAGGGTATCAGCCATCCCGAAATCCAATCCCAGCTCGCCGTCGGTAAGGATGTAGGGGTCTTCCCGGAGCCGATCCAGCGCCCCGTTCCCATAGCGCCGGTAAAGGGGCATACTCAAGGCCGGGGGCAGAGAATGGGCAGCAAGAAAATCCAGCAGCCGCCGCATTCCCATTTGAAGGCGGAAATGCTCCCCCATACTGATTGCGGTCTTCTTGGTAATGCCCTTGATCTTGGCCAGCCGCTCCGGCTCATTTTCCAGCACATCCAAGGCGTCAGCGCCGAACTCCTCCACCATGCGGCGAGCGGTGGCGATACCGATGCCCTTCACCGCCCCGGAGGAGAGGTAATCAAAGACCGCCTTCTCCCCGGTGGGCATGCCCCGGCGGGCCGCCTCGGCCTTGAACTGAGTCCCGTAGGTGGCGTGGCGGGTCCAGCTTCCCTGGGCGGAGAGGGTCTCGCCGGGGGACACGCCGGGGATGCAGCCCACCACCGTCACCGGCTCTTCCTCTCCCACATCCAGGCGGAGGACAGTGTAGCCGTTCTCCTGGTTCTGATAGACCACCGCCTCCACAGTGCCCTCCAGGCTATTCCATTCCTCCGGCATATACTCACCTCCACAACGGAAACATATTAGCTAAATAACTAATGAAAGTGCAGGTTTTCGCGGCAAAACAAGCAAATGGCCGCAGGCAGACCTGCGGCCATATCGGATCAGGCCATCACCGCGGTGAACAAGTTCACTCCCAGATAGGTAAGGCCGGTCATGATACACCCGGCCAGGACCACTCCGGCAATAATGCTGGGCAGGGCTTTCCGCAGGGGCATATCCAGGAACGCCGCGGCCAGAGAGCCGGTCCAGGCCCCCGTCCCCGGCAGAGGAACGCCCACAAAGAGCAGTAGGCCCAGGTACTTATATTTATTTACCGTGGCCCCCTTCAGGTGGGCCTTGTTTTCCAGCTTGTCCACTACGCCGTTGAACCGGGGCAGCTTTCGGCGCATCCACTGGAAGATACGGCGGATATATACCACGATGAAAGGCGCGGGCAGGATATTACCCATGACGGCGGCCACAAAGGCCATGGGGTATGGAAGCCCCAGGGCCACGCCAAAGGGCAGCCCTCCCCGCAGCTCCACGACAGGGATCATGGACACCAGCATGGTAAAGATGAACTCTCCGCCCAGGGTGCCCTCCAGCCAGTTCAGAATATCCAAGCCACCCCTCCTCTCTCTTTTTCTCTTATTGTAGCACAGGGATGGAAATAACCCATAAATATTTTATGAATTTTTCTTACCCAGCATCTTTTTCAAGTACTGCCCGGTGTAGCTGCCGGGGCAGGCGGCCACCTCCTCCGGCGTGCCGGTACAGACGATGCTGCCGCCCTTGTCGCCTCCCTCGGGGCCAAGGTCGATGAGGTAGTCGGCGGTCTTGACCACGTCCAGGTTGTGCTCGATGACCACCACGGTGTTGCCCAGCTCCACCAAGCGCTGAAGCACCTCGATGAGCTTGTGGACGTCGTAGCTGTGCAGCCCGGTGGTTGGCTCGTCCAGAATATAGATGGTGCGCCCTGTGGAACTCTTTGCAAGCTCGGTAGCCAGCTTCACCCGCTGGGCCTCGCCGCCGGACAGCTCTGTGGAGGGCTGTCCCAGCTTGATATAGCTCAGGCCCACCTGGCTCAGGGTCAGCAGCTTATTATAGATCTTGGGCAGGGACTCAAAGAAGGGCAGAGCCTCGTCCACCGTCATTTCCAAAATTTCATAGATATTCTTGCCTTTGTAGCGCACCTCCAGGGTCTCCCGGTTGTATCGCTTTCCGTGGCAAACGTCGCAGGGAACATAGATGTCCGGCAGAAAATGCATTTCGATCTTCAGCAACCCGTCGCCCTGGCAGGCTTCGCAGCGCCCACCCCGGATATTGAAGGAAAACCGTCCCGGACCATAGCCACGTGCCTTGGCGTCAGGGGTGGCGGCAAAAAGTTCCCGGATATCGCCGAAGAGTCCGGTGTAGGTAGCTGGATTGGAGCGGGGGGTGCGGCCAATGGGAGACTGGTCGATGTTGATGACCTTGTCCAAAAACTCCTCGCCCTCAATGGCCTTGTGCTTCCCTGCCCGGTTCTTGGCCCGGTTCAGGTCGGCGGAGAGCTTCTTATACAAAATTTCATTGACCAGGGAGGACTTCCCTGAGCCGGACACGCCGGTAACGCAGGTGAAGGTCCCCAGCGGGATAGACACGTCCACGTCCCGCAGGTTGTTCTCCGCCGCGCCCCGGATGGTAAGCACGCCGCCGTTGCCCTTTCTTCTCTCCTTGGGCACCGGGATGCTCATCCGCCCGGAGAGGTAGGCGCCGGTGACAGAGGCCGGTTCCGCCTCGATGTCCTCCACCGTACCCTGGGCGATGATACGCCCGCCGTGGACCCCCGCGCCGGGTCCCACGTCGATAATGTGGTCGGCAGCGCGCATGGTGTCCTCGTCATGCTCCACCACAAGCAGGGTATTGCCCAAGTCCCGGAGGTGCTTCAGAGTCTCCAGCAGCTTGTCATTGTCCCGCTGATGCAGACCGATGGAAGGCTCGTCCAAAATATAAAGCACTCCCATCAAGGAGGAACCGATCTGGGTGGCAAGGCGTATGCGCTGGCTCTCTCCGCCGGACAGAGTACCAGCGGAACGGGACAGGGTAAGATACTCCAGTCCCACAGACTGGAGGAAGTTCAGGCGGGTCTTGATCTCCTTTACGATCTGTCCCGCGATCATGGTCTTCTGCTCGCTGAGGGTAAGCTTCCCCATAAATTCTAAGGCATCGGTCACAGACTTATGGCAGAACGCGTCGATGTCCAGTTCTCCCACCGTCACCGCCAGGGACTCCCGGCGCAGCCGCTTGCCGTGGCAGTCGGGACAATCGCACTCGCTCATGCACTCCTCCAACTCCCGGCGCATGGAGTCGGACTGGGTCTCCCGGTAGCGGCGCTCTAAGTTGTTGCAAATGCCCTCAAAGGCTTGCATCAGGGTCCCCTGGCCGTTGGCCCGCTCATAGGTCAGCTTCAGCTTCTCCCCCTTGGTACCGTGGAGGATCACGTCCACCACCTCCTCCGGCAGGTCCTTCACCGGGGTGGTGAGCTTAAAATGGTACTTCTTGGACAGGGCCTCAAAGTACATCCGGGAGATGGAATCCCCCTTGATGTTGTTCCAGCCCGAGGCGGTGATGGCCCCGTCCAAAATGGACAGCTCCCGGTTGGGGATGATGAGGTCAGGGTCCACCTTGAGCTGTACCCCCAAGCCGGTACAGGTGGGACAAGCTCCGAAGGGGTTATTGAAGGAGAACATCCGGGGGGTCAGTTCCTCAATGGAGATACCACAGTCCTCACAGGCGTAGTTCTGAGAAAAGGAGATGTCCCGGTCTTCCCCCACGATGTTGATGAGGATCAGCCCGCCGGAGAGGCCGGAGGCCACCTCCACACTGTCAGTGAGCCGCTGCGCCACGTCCTCCCGGATGACCAGGCGGTCTACCACCACCTCGATGTTGTGTTTTTTATTTTTATCCAGAGGGATATCTTCACTCAGGTCGTAGAGAGAACCGTCCACCCGAACGCGGACATAGCCTGACTTCCGGGCGTCCTCAAAAATTTTCTGGTGCTCGCCCTTCTTCCCCCGGATCACCGGGGCCATGACCTGAATGCGGGTGGCCTCAGGCAGCTTCATCACCTGATCGATGATCTGGTCAATGGTCTGCTGCTGAATTTCTTTTCCGCACACTGGGCAGTGGGGAGTTCCCACCCGCGCCCAGAGAAGGCGGAGGTAGTCGTAAATTTCCGTCACCGTACCTACGGTGGAGCGGGGGTTCTTGGAGGTGGTCTTCTGGTCGATGGAGATGGCGGGGGAAAGACCGTCAATGGAGTCCACATCGGGCTTCTCCATCTGGCCCAGGAACATCCGGGCATAGGAGGACAGACTCTCCACATAGCGGCGCTGGCCCTCGGCGTAAATGGTATCGAAGGCCAGGGAGGACTTCCCCGAGCCGGACACTCCTGTGAGCACTACCAGCTTGTCCCGGGGAATGTCCACAGTGACGTTTTTCAGGTTATTGGCGCGGGCGCCTTTCACGACAATGGTATCTTGCACGGTAAGGTTCTCCTTTGTTTGGGGTTCAGGTTTTTGAGGGGCGGCGGGAAATCAGGCCACGGAGGTCAGGCCCATGATGAGCACGATCAGCTCCATCAGGAGGAATAGCCCCCAGCCCACATGGCGGGTAAATATCTCCCACTCCGACGGCTCCACACTCTCCGGGTCGGCCACCCGGAAGCTCATGCTCCAGACGAAAAGCTCCTCGGCCCAGACGATAGATACAATATTGATCGCCGCCACCAGCAGGCCCAGGAGATAGGCCCAGCCCGCCCCATGGTGGGTCAGCGCCTTCTCCTCCGCCCCCAGGCTGAAGGCCACCAGGTCGTAAGGGCCGGGGCCTTCTTCGGGGCTGGCGGGTGAATAGTTAAAATATTTGACGCCGTCCACCGTCATATAGTTAGCCGAATCGCCCTCGGTAGTCACCGTCTCACTGATGAGCTGGGTGTAAGTGTTCCTCAGCCCATAGCCGCCCCGGAAAAGGGTCTCCCCGGTGGCGACGTCGATGATCTCCAGGCCACCGTCCAGGCGCATGGCGAAGTCAGCCAGGGTGGCGGTCTCAGGGGCGGCCCGAAAGTCCTCCAGGGGGAAAGTCTTCAACGTGTATGGGCCGAAGCTCTCCCCCTCCACCTGGCACTCCATCCTGTAGCCCTCCGGGGTCTGGGAGACGGTGTAGGCGGTCTTTTTGCCCTCGCCGTTACCCCCTCTGATGTTGATCCCGCTGGTATAAAAATTCTGCTGCCCATGGTCGACGCCGATGTAGACCTTGGCGCTGTCCACGGTCTTCACGCGGTAGAAATCGTCCCCATACACCAGCCCCTTCTGGGTGTTGGCGATGGGGTAGAGAACAGCGAAAATGGCCAGGATGCCCGCGGTGGCCAGAAGCATGGCCCGACGGTAGACCGGCCATGCGGCCCATTTTTCTTTCATGGGGTGTCCCCTCCTTACGCCTTCTTTTTCTTCTTGGGCAGCGGCGTGACGGTCTCGGCCAGGCGCACTGCCTCCCGAAGCTTCTCCCTGTCGTCAGGGTCCAGAACATAATGAGGCTTGGCCCCCTGGTAGGGTGGCTGGGTGGGATGGTCCTCCAGCAGCGGCTCCAGAATGGGGAGCACCTTTACCATTGGGGTGTCGTCACAGACGATGACCACCGGCTTGTCGTTGCAGTAGATAAGATATTCCCCAAACATTTTTTTGGAGCGGATATCTCCCAACCCGGCCAACTGGTCACAGAGGTATTCTATCGTTCCAGGCGCAGTAGCCATCTGCTCCCCTCCCTTTTATTTCTCTTTCTTTCCCCGCAGCTCGATGATACGGTCCCGAAGCACAGCGGCATACTCAAACTCCAGCCGTTTGCTGGCTTCCTTCATTTCCTTCTCCAGCTTCTCCACCGCCGCATCCAGCTCCCGCTTGCTCATGTTGTTCTTCAGCCGGACAGCGTGCTCGGCCTCTTCCTCGCCGTGGGACAGGTCTACCAGCTCCCGCACCGACTTGATGATGGTCTTGGGAACGATGCCGTTTTCTTCATTGTAGGCGTTCTGTTTCTCCCGCCGCCGCTCGGTCTCACCAATGGCGGCGCGCATGGAGGGGGTAATGGTGTCGGCGTACATGATGACCAGGCCCTCGGCGTTTCGGGCCGCCCGGCCAATGGTCTGGATAAGGCTTGTCTCGCTGCGTAGGAAGCCCTCCTTGTCAGCGTCCAGAATAGCCACCAGGCTCACCTCCGGCAGGTCCAGTCCCTCCCGGAGAAGGTTGATACCCACCAGCACGTCGAAGGTGCCCAGCCGCAGGTCCCGGATGATCTCCTGGCGCTCGATGGTGTCCACATCGTGGTGCATATACTGCACCTTGATGCCCACATTTTTGAGGTATGTGGTCAGGTCCTCCGCCATTTTCTTGGTAAGCGTGGTGACCAGCACCCGCTCACTGCGCTGGGTACGAGCGTTGATCTCGCCGATAAGGTCGTCGATCTGCCCCTCTACCGGGCGGACCTCCACCTTGGGGTCCAGCAGCCCGGTGGGCCGGATGACCTGCTCCACGATCTGCCCTGACCGCTCCCGCTCATATTCCGCCGGAGTCGCGGAAACGTAGATGACCTGGTTGAGCCGCCCTTCAAACTCCTCAAATTTCAGCGGGCGGTTATCAAAGGCGGAGGGCAAACGGAAGCCGTAATCCACCAGGGTGGTCTTCCGGGCCCGGTCTCCGTTATACATGGCCCGCACCTGGGGCAGGGTCACATGGGACTCGTCGATGAACATCAAAAAATCCTTGGGGAAGTAGTCGATGAGGGTCATGGGCGGGGACCCGGCGGGCCGTCCGGCAATGGGCCGGGAGTAGTTTTCGATGCCCGAGCAGAAACCCAGCTCCTGGAGCATCTCAATGTCGTACATGGTCCGCTGCTTGATCCTTTGTGCCTCCACCAGCATATTATTGCTTTCAAAAAAGGCGACCCGCTCCTCCATCTCCCTGTAGATGTCTTGAACGGCCCGCGCCATCTTTTCCCGCGGGGTAATATAGTGGCTGGCCGGATAGATAGGAATGTGCTCCAGCCGCCGGATGGGGGCGCCGGTAACTACATTGATCTCAGAGATACGGTCTATTTCATCCCCGAAAAATTCCACCCGAACGGCGGTATCCCGCCAGTAGGCGGGCCAGACCTCAATGGTGTCCCCCCGGACCCGGAACATATTCCGCTCCCAGGCGATGTCGTTGCGCTCATAACGGTCCTCCACCAGGCGGCGCATCAGCTCCTCCCGCTTCAGAACCTGACCTACCCTCAGGGTGATCATCATGTGGGCGTAGTCATCCGGCTCACCCAGACCGTAAATGCAGGATACCGACGACACCACGATCACATCCCGGCGCTCGATGAGGGAGGCAGTGGCGCTCAGCCGCAGGCGGTCTATCTCATCGTTCACCGAGGAATCCTTCTCAATAAAGGTATCAGTGTGGGGAATATATGCCTCTGGCTGGTAGTAGTCGTAATAGGACACGAAATACTCCACGGCGTTGTCCGGGAAAAATTCTTTGAACTCAGCGCAGAGCTGGGCGGCCAGGGTCTTGTTGTGGGCCAGCACCAGGGTGGGCCGCTGGACCTTCTCGATGACCTTAGCCATAGTGAAGGTCTTGCCTGAGCCGGTGACGCCCAGCAAGGTCTGCTCGGTAAGTCCATTTTCCACTCCCATGGCAAGGGCCTCGATGGCCTGGGGCTGATCTCCACTGGGCTGGAATGGACTGACCACTTTAAATTCCGGCATGGGATCACCTCCTAACGTACAACCGTCCTCAGTATATCAGAACATTTGTTTGATTGCAATAGGGGCCGTGAAAAAACTTTTCTCCCTATTCGTCTTACTCCCGCAAAAAATCAAATCCACTGTCCCGCATGGACACCATTTCATCCTCCGCAAAGATCAGGTGGTCCACCAGCGCGATCCCCACCGTACGCAACACCTTGGCAAGATATACGGTGGTGGCCTTATCTTCGGGCGAGGGAAGGGCCAGCCCGGAGACATGGTTGTGGCCCAGGATAAGGTTGGTCGCGTTCAAGGCAAGGGCGGCCTCCACCACCTTCCGGGCTGTGACCTCGGCAGCGTTAACGCTGCCCTCGCTCACCTGCCGCACGCCCAGACATTTGCCTTTGCCGTCCATGGCTACGATACATACCCGCTCATTCCTGGCTCCGAAAAAGTAGGGGGAAAGGAGTCTGCCGGCGTCCGTCCGGCCCCCCACAATGTTTTCCGCACTGGTCCGCTCCGCCAAATAGCGGCCAGATATCTCCTTTGTGGTCTTCAGCAGAACGGCAGCATGTCCCCCTATTCCCGGCACCTTACAAAGCTCCTCCGGCAGAGCATCCAGCACGCCCGCCAGAGAGCCGAAATGGTCGATGAGGGTATGGGCCAAAGCGTTGGTATCCCGCTGGGGGATGGCATAGAAAAGCAGCAGCTCCAACAGCTTGTGGTCCGGGATGGACTCCGGGCGGGCAAGAAATTCCGTCTTCGTCCTCTCCCGGTGCCCGTTATGGATAATCCCCATGGTCCCGTTCTCCTCTCTTTTCCAGAAAATGGTCATAGTATTATATCACCTTTTCCCATACGGCACAATAGCCGTTCCTTCTCACCTTTTCCTCTCCCTTTGCGTAGAATGGGTCGAAGCAGGCAGGGAGGTGGCGGTGTGGACAGGGCGGAGCTGGAATCTGCGGTGAAAACGGTGAACTGCTCCATCAAATTTCTCGTCCTTTTTATCCTGGGGCTGCTCCTCTCCTTCTCCGCCATCCTCATCCAACGGCGCCAGCTCTACCTGACGATAGAGGGAGGAGACCCGGCCACCCTCCCCTCGCCCTACCCTCTCCAGCACGCCGCCGGAGGTATCTCCTTAGGTGGGCTGGGATACTTCTTCTTTCTGGCCCGACAGACTTACCGTGACGCCCAAAACAGCGGCGACCCCACTTCGGAGTGTCTGGCCCGCTGGAACCTGTTGGCCTCCGCCCTGGTGCTCATTGCCTCCGCCGTACGGCTTTGGACGCTGGAGCAGGGCCAGGGGCGGGCAGTGGATACGCTGGTCCGGGAAGAGAATGTGGACCTACCCGCTTAGGTGGGGCTGGGCCTGTTTTGGAGCGAAAGGAGTGAAACAATGGCATATTCCGACTTAGAGCTTTTGGCCCGCATCATCAAGTGTGAAGCCGGGGGTGAGGGCGAAAACGGGATGAAAGCGGTAGCCAGCGTGGTCATGAACCGGGTCAACGTTACATACGGTGAGTATTCCCGGTACAAGACGGTCCGAGACGTGGTGTTCCAGCCCCGGCAGTTTGTCTGCGCCATGGAGACCGTGGGCGGTGAGTATAACGCCCAGAACATCTATAACATGACCCTGGAGCAGATCCACTGGGACATTGCCGAGTGGGCCATGGCGGGCCACCGCCTGACCAACCTTGGCACCGCACTGTGGTTCTTCAACCCCTATTCTCCCGAATGCCGCAATAACTTTCCCTCGAGAGTGGGCGTCTTTGTTGTCCGCATCGGCGACCACTGTTTCTACAATCCCACCGACGCCTACGCCGACACTTAGCATTTGGAGGTTTTTCTATGGCAAGACTTTATCCCGAGACAACACAGGCCACCACCCTCAACGCTGTCAACGCCCGAAGCGACTCTATCACCACCCCGCCTCCCCAGGATTTTGACACCCCCGCCATGAACGGCTCCATGCAGCAGTTCCTGTCGGAGAACCTGGGCCAGTATGTGGTCATCGAATTTCTCATCGGCACCCAGACCCTTACCACAAAAGCCGGTATTCTCTATGCCGTGGGCACCAGCGTGGTGACTCTCTACCAGGAGCTGAGCCAGACCTTTGTGACCTGCGACATTTTCTCCGTCAAGTTCGTCACCTTCTACCTCCCCGGCCACCGGCCCTGGCAGGTAAACAATCCCCTCTTCGGGCAAGGAGGCACAGTCCCCGGCGGCAGCCAGTGGGACGGCTCCGGGACCTGGAGTCCCAACATGGGCCAAAGCGGCCAATGGACTCCCGGCATGGGCCAGACTCCGGCAGAGACCTCCTTTGGTCAAAGCGGTATGCCCGCCCCCGGCTTTGCCCCGCCCATGGACATGAGCGGCAGCGTCCCCGGCTGCGTCAGCGGCAACTGCGGCGGCGGCGCCACTGGTCCCGCCTGGGGCTGAGCGCACAGCACAAAGTGGCCGTGGGTCTTGCGAAGACCCACGGCCTTTTGCCGCCCCGGTAGGGATTGACGCGGGCTCAAAAATATGCTAAACTCTTATCACTTGTGGACCCCGCTCTTTTGAGACCCGTCTATTTTCTATCCGCTGGTGTGGCTCAGTCGGTAGAGCAGCTGATTCGTAATCAGCAGGTCGCCGGTTCAAGTCCGGCCACCAGCTCC
>CAJTLK010000006.1 GCA_910577415.1 uncultured Oscillospiraceae bacterium | reverse complement strand
AAGCGGATCGAGATCGGTCTGACCTATATCTTCGGCATCGGGCGCACCAGCGCCAACAAGATCCTGGCCCAGGCCGGGATCAACCCCGACACTCGCGTGAAGGATCTGACCGAGGCCGAGGAGGCCAAGCTGCGTGAAATTATTGGTCACAGCTACACTGTAGAGGGCGACCTCCGCCGTGACCTGGCCATGGATATCAAGCGGCTGACCGAGATCGGCTGCTACCGTGGCGTCCGCCACCGCAAGGGCCTGCCCGTCCGGGGCCAGCGGACCAAGACCAACGCCCGCACCCGCAAGGGTCCGAAGCGCACGGTCGCCAATAAGAAGAAGTAAGGAGGGATACGCAAATGGCACAAGGTAAGAAAGTGGTGCGTCGCCGCCGCGAAAAGAAGAATGTTGAAAAGGGCCAGGTGCATATCCGCTCCTCCTTCAACAATACCATGGTCACTATGACCGACATGCAGGGCAACGCTCTGAGCTGGGCCTCTTCCGGCGAGATGGGCTTCCGGGGGTCCCGCAAGTCTACTCCCTTTGCCGCCCAGACTGCCGCCGAGACGGCTGCCAAGGCTGCTATGGAGCATGGCCTGAAGACCGTTGAGGTCTACGTCAAGGGTCCCGGCCAGGGCCGTGAGGCCGCCATCCGGGCGCTCCAGGCTGTGGGTCTGGAGGTCACCCTCATCAAGGACGTGACCCCCGTTCCCCACAACGGCTGCCGTCCGCCCAAGCGCCGCAGAGTGTAAGAAGGAGGAGAATCCAATATGGCTAAGAATATGCAGCCCATCGCGAAGCGCTGCAAGGCGCTGGGGATCTCCCCCGCGGCCATGGGCTATGACAAGAAGACCACTAACCGCAAGCCCAAGGCCAACGTTCGCCGTAAGCAGAGCGAGTACGCCACCCAGCTTCAGGAGAAGCAGAAGGTCAAGTTCGTCTACGGCATCCTGGAGAAGCAGTTCCACTCCTACTATGAGAAGGCCATCCGGATGCCCGGCGAGACTGGCGAGAACCTGCTGATCCTGGTGGAGCGCCGTCTGGACAATGTGGTGTACCGTCTGGGCTTCGCCATGACCCGCCGTGAGGCCCGTCAGCTGGTGAACCACGGTCACTTTACCGTCAACGGCAAGAAGGTCAACATCCCCTCCTACCTGGTGAAGGTGGGCGACGTAATCGAGGTGCGCGAGAGTAGCCGCCAGAGCGTGAAGTTCAAGCGCTTTGTGGGCGAGGACGCCATCATCGTCAACGTTCCCCAGTGGCTCAGCAAGGAGAAGAACACCCTCAAGGGCACCGTGGACAAGATGCCCGCGCGTGAAGACATCGACCTGCCCATCGAGGAGCACCTCATCGTCGAGTTGTACTCCAAGTAAGCCATACCCTCGGATCAGGCAAGCAACCAAACAGTGGGCGGCGTGATATGTCCGCCCCTCAGAAGGAGGGTAATAAATTGGTTGAAATTGAAAAGCCGCGCATCGAATGTGAGGAGAACGGCGATACCAGTTATGGCAAGTACGTGGTGGAACCCCTGGAGCGGGGATACGGAACCACTTTAGGCAACGCTCTGCGCCGGGTCCTGCTGTCCTCTCTGCCCGGAACCGCGGTGACTTCTATTAAGATCGCCGGGATCCAGCATGAGTTCAGCACCATTCCCGGCGTCAAGGAGGACGTGACCGAGATCGTTCTCAATGTGAAGGCCATCATTGCCAAGCTTCACTGCGACGGCGTGAAGACGGTCTATATCGAGCAGAGCAGCGAGGGCGAGGTCACTGCCGGCGACATCAAGGCCGATGGCGAGGTGGAGATCCTCAATCCTGAGCTCCATATCGCCACCCTTGGTCCCGGCGCCAGCCTCAACATGGAGTTGACCCTGTCCCATGGCCGGGGCTATGACAGCGCCGAGCGCAACAAGAGCGCCCAGACCATCATCGGGACCATTCCCGTGGACTCTGTGTATACTCCGGTGAAGAAGGTCAACTACACCGTGGAGAATACCCGTGTGGGAGACCGCACCGACTTTGATAAGCTCACCCTTGAGGTGTGGACCAACGGCACCATCGACGCCCGTGACGCCGTGAGCCTGGGCGCCAGAATCCTGGTGGATCACTTTATGCTTTTCACCGACCTGTCTGAGAGCGGGCGCAACGCCTCCACCGTGGTGGAGAAGTCCGAGACCCAGCGGGACAAGGTGCTGGAGATGACCATCGAGGAGCTGGATATGTCCGTCCGGTCCTTCAACTGCCTCAAGCGGGCCAACATCAACACCGTGGAGGACTTGATCTCCAAGACCCAGGATGAGATGATGAAGGTCCGCAACCTGGGCCGCAAGAGCCTGGAGGAGGTCATCAACAAGCTGGCCATGATGGGCCTGAGCCTGGCTGATGACGAGAACAACAACTAATCAACGCCGAGAGGAGTGAGAGAAAATGCCTTCCAACCGTAAACTGGGCCGTCCTACCGACCAGCGCATGGCCATGCTTCGCGCCATGACCACCTACCTGCTGGAGAACGGCCAGATCAAGACCACCTACACACGGGCCAAAGAGGTCTCCTCCCTGTGTGAGAAGATGATCACCTTGGCCAAGAAGAATAACCTGGCCGCCTACCGGCAGGCCCTGAGCTTCATCACCAAGGAAGATGTGGCCAAGAAGCTCTTTGACCAGATCGGCCCCAAGTATGCCACCCGCGACGGCGGCTACACCCGGGTCGTCCGCATCGGCCCCCGCCGCGGCGACGCCGCCGAGATGGCTATTATCCAGCTCGTGTAAAAACAGCAGATAAAGAGAAAGGCCCCTATCATGTCCCGGGAAATACCGGGATACGATAGGGGCCTTTTTTGTCCCCTTGACAAACATTCCTTGCCGGGATACCATGAAGAAAAAGCACAGAGAGGAGAGTGACAGGGAAATATGACGACGTTCTGGAATCAAAGGACCGCCTCTTTTGTCCTGTCTGCCACCCTCCTGTTGCCGGTCTTGAGCGGGTGCGGGGGAGGGCCGGCAGCTACGCCCGAGGCGACAGTCGGCCCCATTGTGTCCGCTCCGTTGGAAAGCCCCGACAGGGAAAACGTTTCGCCTTCCCCCGCACCTCTTCTTCTCCCACGGGCCACCGGGGAGAGGGTGGAGGAAAATAAAAAGGCCGCCGTAGACTGCTCCCATCCTGAGGAGGGATATATTATGGCCCGCCGGGGAAATACGGAGAGAAAGCTGAAGCTCCGCATTACCAAGGAAACGGAGTATATCTATGATCTGACGGAAGAGGACTGGACGGCCTTTCCC
Organism: uncultured Oscillospiraceae bacterium; assembly: GCA_910577415.1. Classification (GTDB taxonomy): domain Bacteria; phylum Bacillota; class Clostridia; order Oscillospirales; family Oscillospiraceae; genus Vermiculatibacterium. The sequence continues at coordinate 30,976 of CAJTLK010000006.1, read as the reverse complement.
CTCTCGGAGGGGGATGGAAAATATACCGTCGCCGTTTTTGAGCAGGTGGAGGACACCACTTACCTTTCTGTTTTTGCCTTCACTTTTGAAGTGGAGCTGGAACCCTTTGCTCCCTTTCTCCGTCCCAACCAGCAAGTGGATTACGCCAACTCTCCCCTGACCCTTGCCAAGGCGGAGGAGCTGACGGCGGAGGCGGATGGGCAAAAAGAGGAAATAGAGAAAATATACTCCTTTGTCTCCTCCGCGCTGAACTACGACGACCAGTGGGCAAAGACGGTGCAGAGTGGGTATATCCCCGTGCTGGACCAGGTGCTCCGAAAGGAGGGGGGCATTTGTTTGGACTTTGCCGCCCTGATGACCGCCATGGTCCGTAGCCGAGCTATCCCCTGCCGCCTGGTGGTAGGGGACGCCGGCTCGGCGTATCATGCCTGGGTGGAGGTCTGGGAGGAGGATAGGTCGGAATGGACACGGTACGACCCCACCTTCACCGCCTCTGGCAAGGATGTGAGCGGGGTGGAATACACTCCTAAGTTCTATTACTAAATGGATAATTATTGGGCAGTATAACAAAATGGGAAACCTTGTTCTTCTTTTAAATCCTGGTTGTGAATGCTGAGGAAATTTGATATGATGAAAATGAGGCAGGGTGGGAAAAGGTTTTTCCCACCATTGTCGGCGCAATAAAAAGGGGGGCGGCCTATGGAACAAAAAGACTGGAAGCGTTGTTTGAAAAGCGGAGAATTGGACGCCACGCTCACGCAGCTCTACGGCGGCGACGGCCTGACGCGGGCAAAGGAGCGCTGCGGAAGGGTCGTGGAGGGGTTTGAAAGAACCTTTGGCGCCCAGCCTGAGGCCCTGTTCAGCGCGCCGGGCCGCACCGAGCTGGGCGGCAACCATACCGACCACCAGCATGGCAGAGTGTTGGCTGCCAGTGTAGATATGGATATCCTCTCCGCCGTTCGCCCCAACGAGAGCGGACTCATTCGGGTACAGTCTGAGGGCTACCCCCTCATCACGGTGGAACTGTCCAAGCTGACGCCCCAGAGTGGGGAGGAGAACACCTCCGCCGCCCTCATCCGGGGGGTGTGCGCCAAAATGGCGGAGCTGGGCTGTGAGCTCGCGGGTAAGGGCCTGGACGCCTATATGATCTCCGATGTGTTGGGAGGCAGCGGCCTTTCCTCCTCCGCCGCCTTCGAGGTGCTCATCGGCACCATTCTCAACGAGCTTTTCTTTGACGGCAAATGCTCGGCGGTGGAGATCGCCCAGATCGGCCAGTATGCCGAAAACGTTTTCTTCGGTAAGCCCTGTGGGCTGATGGACCAGGCGGCGGCCTCGGTGGGCGGGGTGGTATTCATCGACTTTAAGGAACCCGCACACCCCGTTGTAGAGCGGGTGGATTATGATTTCTCCCGCTCGGGCTATACCCTGTGCATTGTAGATACCCGCTCCAGCCACGGCGATCTCACCGACGACTACGCCGCCATCACCCGGGAGATGGGGGCGGTGGCCGCTCACTTTGGAAAGACGGTCCTACGGGAGGTGAAGTGGGCGGATTTCCGCGCCGCGCTCCCCGCCTTGCGGCGTGAGTGCGGAGACCGGGCGGTGCTGCGGGCGCTGCACTTTTTTGAGGATGACCGTCGGGCGGCCAAGGAGGCCGCGGCCCTCAAAAATGGGGATTTTGAATTCTTCCTGGTTCTGGTGGAGCAGTCCGGGCTGTCCTCCGCCCTCCACCTGCAAAATACCTGGTCCATCCACGACCCCGCCCAGCAGGCCGTTCCCCTGGCCCTGGCGGAAGCGGAGCGGCTTTTGGACAAGGGGGCGGTCCGGGTCCACGGCGGCGGCTTTGCCGGGACCATCCAGGCGTGGGTGCCCAATGAGGAGTTGAGCGGCTTTAAGGCCGGTATGGAGGCCCTGCTGGGAGAGGGAAGCTGTCATGTGCTCCGCATCCGCCCGGTGGGCGGCGTGCGGCTGGCGTAAGGAGGCGGGAAGATGAAGGATATCAATATCGCTCTGGCACAGCTGGTCCACTACGCCCTGGAGAAGGAGCTGATCTTTGACGCCGACTGCACCTGGGCGGTGAACCAGCTTTTGGAGGTGCTGAGGCTGGACCGCTTCGACGACCCCGGCGAGGTGGAGGAGGCAGAGCTGGAGGATATTCTGGCCAATATCCTGGACTGGGCCGTGGCCAATGGCCGCATTGAAGATGGCCCTGCCAGCCGCGATCTGCTGGACACCGCCCTTATGGCCCGACTTACCCCCCGGCCCAGCGAGGTGGTGGAGGCATTTTTCACGCTGGGGGAGCAGGACTCCAAGGCTGCCACCGACTGGTTTTACGAGTTCTCCCAGGACACCGACTACATCCGCCGCTACCGCGTCAAGAAGGATATGAAGTGGCTTGTCCCCACCGAGTACGGGGAGCTGGACATCACTATCAACCTCTCCAAGCCTGAGAAAGACCCCAGGGCCATCGCCGCGGCCAAGAACGCCCCTCAGAACGCCTACCCCAGGTGCCAGCTCTGTGCTGAGAACGAGGGTTACGCCGGACGGCTGGACCACCCGGCCCGGGGGAACCATCGGATCATTCCCATCGAGCTGGACGGTCAGGAGTGGTTTTTTCAATACTCCCCCTACGTCTATTATAACGAGCACTGCATCGTCCTTAACGGCAGCCACGTGCCCATGAAGATCGACAGGGGTACCTTTCGGCGGCTGCTGGATTTTGTATTCCAGTTTCCCCACTACTTCATCGGCTCCAACGCTGATCTGCCCATCGTGGGCGGCTCTATTCTCAGCCACGACCACTTCCAGGGTGGGCGGTATACCTTCGCCATGGAGAAGGCCCCCATTGAAAAGGAGGTCTCCTTCCCCGGCTTTGCCGACGTGACGGCGGGCATCGTCCATTGGCCTATGAGCGTCATTCGTCTGCGCTGCGGCGACCCTGAAAGGCTCATCGAACTGGCGGACAAGATACTTACCGCCTGGCGGGGGTATACTGATGAGGAAGCCTTTGTTTTGGCGGAGACCGGCGGCGAACCTCACAACACGGTTACACCCATTGCCCGGCGGCGGGGGGAGGATTTCGAGCTGGATCTGGTGCTGCGCAATAACCTGACCACCGAGGAGTTCCCTTTAGGAGTTTACCACCCCCACCAGGACCTGCACCACATTAAAAAAGAGAACATCGGTCTTATCGAGGTCATGGGTCTGGCGGTGCTTCCCGCCCGCCTGAAGGAAGAGCTGGCTCACTTAGCCGACGCGCTGGTTGCGGATAGCGACCTGAGGTCCGACGAGGAGCTTGCCAAGCACACCGGTTGGGCCAATGAGCTGAAACAGAAATATGTGTTTACTGCCGAAAATGCCTGGGATATCCTTCGGATCGAGGTGGGCAAGGTCTTTGCCAGGGTGCTGGAGGATGCGGGGGTCTATAAGTGTACCCCCCAGGGCCGGGAAGCTTTTTTGCGGTTTATAGACAGTGTGAATTAAGGAGGAATATTGATGAAGACTATCCTGGTGGCCGGGGGAGCCGGTTATATCGGCAGTCATATGGTGGCACTGCTCATTGAGAAGGGCTATGACGTAGTGGTGGTGGACGATCTTTGTACCGGCCACTGGCAGGCAGTAAAGGGCGGAGCCAAGCTTCGGGTGGGGGACGTAAAGGATCGGGGATTTTTGGACCGGGTCTTCTCTGAGTTTTCCATCGACGGAGTTATCAACTTTGCGGCCTTTTCCCTGGTGGGAGAGAGCGTTACAGCTCCCTTGAAATACTATGATAATAATGTGGGCGGGGCGGTGAGCATGCTCACCGCCATGAAGAACCACGGCGTGGACAAGATCGTCTTTTCCTCCACCGCCGCCACCTATGGCGAGCCGGAGAAACAGCCCATCGAGGAGACAGACCGTACCGATCCCACGAATCCATACGGAGCCAGTAAGCTGGCCATTGAGGGACTGCTGAAGTGGTCGGACGCCGCCTATGGTATCAAGTATGCCGCCCTGCGCTATTTTAACGCCGCCGGGGCCAACACCGACGTGGATATCGGCGAGGACCACAGTCCCGAGACCCATCTGATCCCCATCGTGCTCCAATGCGCCCTGGGTAAGCGGGACCATGTGGGTATCTACGGCGACGACTATCCTACCGCCGACGGCACCTGCGTCCGGGACTACATCCACGTCCGGGACCTGGCGAACGCGCACCTGCTGGCTCTGGAGTATTTGGACAAGGGGGGGCAAAGCGGCAGTTTCAATCTGGGCAGCGGCGACGGCTTTTCGGTAAAGGAGATCATTGAGACTGCCCGAAAGGTCACAGGCAAGGCCATTCCCGCCGTTACCGAACCCCGCCGGGCGGGAGACCCCTCTATCCTCATCGCCTCCAACCACAAGGCCGGGGAGGTACTGGGCTGGAAGCCGGAGCGGGGGCTGGAGGAGATCATCACCGACGCCTGGAATTGGCATCAGGGCCATCCGAATGGGTACGGGCAGTGAGTCGGAGCATATTTTTGGCATGGAAAAAGATAAAAAGGTTTGTTCGAAAAAAGTGGAATAGAGATTTGGCCGGGGCCTTCTGCAAGGCCCCGGCTCCTTTTGTGCAAAAGAGAGAAATTTGGCTCTTTTGGGCTTGATAGGCGCAAAATGTTGAAAGGTCATATAAAAATGACACCCTATATGGGGAGAAAGACTGGGAAAAAGAGAAAAGATTTTGCAAACTTTTATCCCGTGCTTGCGTTTTACACTGTTTTGTGTTAGAATGGCTTCAATCCGTTTGTATGAAACAATGGTGTTTCCTCAAACAGGAACTTTAAGGAGGAAAGAATTATGAAAAAGCTTACCAGTCTTCTGCTTGCTCTGGGCATGACCGTGGGCCTGCTGGGCGGCTGCGGCAACAAGCCCGCCGCCGACACCCCTGCTCCCACCCCCTCTCAGGCCCCTCCCGTGGAGAGCAAGGCCGCTGAGCCCGCCACCAACGACAACTGGAAGATCGCCGTTCTCACCGGCACCGTTTCCCAGGGCGAGGAGGAGTTCCGCGCCGCTGAGAAGGCCGTTGAGACCTATGGCGCCGACCACGTTATCACCGCTACTTATCCCGACAACTTTATGTCCGAGATGGAGACCACCGTGTCCACTCTGGTGGGCTTCGCCTCCGATCCCGACGTGAAGGCCATTGTCATGTGCCAGGCCGTCCCCGGCGCCAAGGCCGGCTTCGACAAGATCCGTGAGATGGGCCGTGACGATATGCTCCTCATCGCCGGCACTCCTCAGGAGGATCCCGACGTCATTGCCGCCGCTGCCGATATCGTCATGTACGCCGACGAGGTGGCCCAGGGCGATACCATCATGGAGAAGTGCGCCGACTGGGGCATTGATGTTCTCATCCACTACTCCTTCCCCCGCCACATGGCTATGGAGCTGATCGCTGGCCGTCATGAGCTGCTGCAGAAGAACGCCGACGCTCTGGGCATTGAGCTGGTGGACGTCACCGCTCCCGACCCCACCGCCGAGGCTGGTCTGTCCGCCTCCCAGCAGTTCATTCTGGAGGATGTCCCCCAGCAGCTGAAGAAGTACGAGGGTAAGAAGGTGGCTTTCTTCACCACCAACTGCGGTATGCAGCCCTCCCTCCAGGCCGCTTGCCTGGATGAGCCCAACGCTTACTATACCCAGCCCTGCTGTCCCAGCCCCTACCATGGCTTCCCCGCCACCCTGGGCCTTGAGCTGGCCGTGGGCGGCGACGATGAAGAGGCTCTGCATCAGATCGCTCTGAAGCTCCAGGAGCATGACGCTGTGGGCCGTTACTCCACTTGGGCCTCCCCCGTGGCTATGACTGTCATCGAGATCGGCTGCGAGTACGCCAAGGGCTTTATCGACGGCACCATTACCAGCCGCAACGATGGCGCCAAGCTGGCCGAGATGTTCAACGCCAAGATCGAGGGCGCTAAGGTGGCCAACTACACCGACGTCAAGGGCAACACTCTGGAGAACTACTACACCATCCTGCTGGCTCCCGTTGACTTTGCGGACTATCTGTAAGCTGTAAACGACAAGCAAACGACCGGGCCTCCCGGGGAGAAAGCCTCCCCGGGAGCGCTTCGGTTCTTTTCCGTATTTACAGGGCAGACAACAGAATCGCATTTGGAAGAAGACGGGTTTGCCGACGAAGGTGCCGGCAGACCCGCTTTACGTTTCGCCCGTTTCCTATCCGGCAGAATACCGGCCCGCCGGCCTTTTGCCGGATGTGAAACAGGTTTTTGAGAAGGAGGTCACTCGAATGGCAGAATATGTGCTGGAAATGAAGCACATTACCAAGCGTTACGGCGAGAATACCGTACTCAGCGACGTGTCCCTCTCGGTAAAGCCGGGAGAGATCCACGCCCTGCTGGGTGAGAACGGCGCGGGCAAGTCCACATTGATGAACACCCTCTTCGGCATGCCGGTGATCCATTCCACCGGAGGCTTTGAAGGGGAGGTGTGCCTCAATGGAGAAACGGTGCATGTGCTCTCGCCCTACGACGCTATGGAGAAGGGCATCGGCATGGTCCACCAGGAGTTCATGCTTCTGCCCGGCTTTACCATCATGGAGAACATCAAGCTCAATCGGGAGATCACCAGGCCCAATCTGGTGTCCCGGGTCTTGGGCAAAAATTTAGAGACCCTGGACGTCAAGGCCATGGCCGCCGACGCCCGGAAGGCTCTGGACAGCGTGGGCATGACCATCGACGAATTTACTATGGTGGCAGGTCTGCCCGTAGGCTATATGCAGTTTGTGGAGATCGCCCGTGAGATCGACAAGACCGGTATCAAGCTGCTGGTCTTTGACGAGCCTACCGCAGTTCTCACCGAGAGCGAGGCGTCCCAGCTTATCAAGGTCATGAAGGATATCTCCCGGCGGGGGATCGCCATTATCTTTATTACCCACCGCCTGGACGAGGTCATGGCTGCGGCTGACAATATTACGATCCTTCGGGACGGCAAGTTAGTGGCCGTCCGGGAGACCAAGGATACCTCGGTGACAGAGCTTGCCGAGCTGATGGTGGGCCGGAAGGGCGAATCAGTGGTAGAAATGGAGCAGCGGACCGCGCCTCAGGACAAGGTAGCCATGCGCATCGAGGACCTCCAGGTGGATATGCCCGGTGAGACGGTCCGTGGCGTGAGCCTGGATATCTATGAGGGGGAGATCTTAGGCATCGGCGGTTTGGCTGGTCAGGGCAAGCTGGGCATTCCTAACGGTGTGATGAGCCTTTACGACGTTTCCGGCAAGGTGGAGTTCTTCGGCCAGGAGTTGAAGCTGGGCGACACCAAGGCCGCCCTCAACGCCGGCATCGCCATGGTCTCTGAGGACCGGAAGGGCGTGGGCTTGCTGCTGGACCAGTCCATTGAGGACAACATTGTTTTTAACGCCATGCAGATCAAAGACGAATATCTCCTGAAGATGGGTCCCATCCGTCTGAAAAACGCCAAGTCCATCCGGGAAGAGGCGGAGGAGATGATTCGTGAGCTGGATATCCGCTGCTTTGGTCCTACCCAGGCGGTGGGTACTCTCTCCGGCGGAAACCAACAGAAGGTGTGCATTGCCCGGGCCTTGTGCATTGGGCCTAAGTTCCTCTTTGTCTCCGAACCCACCCGGGGCATCGACATCGGCGCTAAAAAGCTGGTGCTGGAAACTCTGGTGAAGCTCAACCGGGAGCGGGGGATGACGGTGGTCATCGTCTCCTCCGAGCTACAGGAGCTGCGGAGCATTTCCGACCGCATCGCCATCGTTTCGGAGGGCAAGCTGGTGGACATTCTTTCACCCCATGCCTCTGAGGGTGATTTCGGCCTGGCCATGTCGGGCATCAAACCTTCAGAGCACAGGAGCAAGGAGGGAGACACCAAATGATCGATTCCGTTAAGAACGCAATAACCCCCAGTAAGACCCGGCGCATCCTCTCGCTGGCGCTGTGCGCGGCCTGTGTGATCCTCTTTGTGCTGGGTGCGGTGAATCTGCCGGGGAAGACCGGCGATAAGGGCCGGGAGATACTGACCGAACTGCGCATCAAGACCCTGCTGAATGCCACCGGCGACAGTGTGGTGGAAAGCTATGTCAATATTGCCAAGGCTGAGGCCCAGGCCCGCGTCAGGGCCGAGGGCGGCAAGATGGCCGATATCCGTGAAGCGGTAGAGAAGGCTGAGACCGAGACCCGTGCCCAGTATGAGGGGGCCGCGATCACCACCGACGTGACCGTCCCCCCCGAGCTGCGTACCGCTGTTGACAAGTATAGCGACGCGCTCACCGACTATGGCGTGATCGAGGCTGAGGCGAGACAGGCTTACATCGACGCCCATTATGATGAGGCCAAGGCCGCTATGGAGGCCGAGCGGGAAGCTATGCTGGCTGCTGGACAGGAGGTCCCGGAGGACGAGACCGTTACCGTGGACATGAGCGGCTTTGAACCCACTGCCGAGATGCTTGCCGCCGAGGTGGAGGTGGATACCGCCTTTGCGGCGGTGGGCCAGGTGCTCAAGGGCATCTACCCAGTGCTGGACGACGATTCCCTGGAGCTTTTGAAGGAGACCATCAGCGGTATCGTCTATCAGTCCGGCGACACCTTTGACGTGCAGTTTGACCGCTATCTGGAGCAGAACGGCGAAAAGGCCGGACTGGGCGCCAACATCACCCGCCATTCCGACGATCTGATGTACCTGTCCCTGGCTGCCCTGATCCTGGCGGGACTGCTGGCCTTCTATGAGCTGCTGGTGAAAAAGCTGGGCATCCCCAGGGTCATTATTGGCGTGTTCTTCTTGCTGCTGTGCTTCCTGGCCCTGCTCTTTGACCTGTCCCTGACCACGCTGCTGAGCAACACCTTGGTGCGTATGGGCATGAACTCCATTATGGTCCTGGCTATGGTGCCCGGGATCCAGTGCGGCATCAGCCTGAACCTGGGCCTGCCCATCGGCCTGGTGGCCGGCCTCATCGGCGGACTGATGACCATCGAACTGGGCATTCCCGGATGGGGCGGCTTCTTCTTTGCCATCCTGGTGGGCGTGGTCATCGCGGCGGTGTGCGGCTGGCTCTACGCCCACCTTCTTAACCGACTGAAGGGGGAGGAGATGAGCGTTACCACTTATGTGGGCTTCTCCATCGTGTCGCTGATGTGTATCGCATGGCTGGTGCTGCCCTTTACCTCCCTGAAGCTCCGTTGGCCCTTGGGCACCGGACTTCGGAACACCATCGGTCTGGATTCCACCAACTTTAAGCACCTGCTCAACGACTTCCTGGCCTTTGATATTGGAAGCCTCACCGTCCCCACGGGGCTGCTCCTGTTTATGATCCTGTGCTGCTTCCTGGTGTGGCTGTTCTCCCGGAGCAAGACCGGCATTGCCATGCAAGCGGTGGGCAACAATCCCCGGTTTGCCCAAGCCACCGGCATCAATGTGGACAAGATGCGGGTCATCGGCACCGTCCTCTCCACCGTGCTGGGCGCGGTGGGCATTCTGGTCTATTCCCAGAGCTACGGCTTCATGCAGCTCTATACCGCGCCCCGTCAGATGGGCTTCATCGCCGCCTCGGCCATTCTCATCGGCGGCGCTTCCACCTCCCGGTGCAAGATCAGCCACGTGCTTATTGGTACCTTCCTCTTCCAGGGTGTGCTGACCTTGGGTATGCCGGTGGCCAACGTGCTGGTGCCCGGCTCCACCATTTCCGAGACCTTGCGTATCCTGATTTCCAACGGCATCATCCTGTATGCCCTGACCAAGTCTGGAGGTGATCTGCGTGGGTGATCTTCGTTCTAAGGTGAACATGCGCCGCCTCCTCCGGGACAACGCCGTCACCATTATGTTCATCGTGCTGTGCGCCATCTGCTTCTACTACTCGGGGCAGACCGCGCCTTACGTGATGTATGAGCTGTTTGGACGGCTCAGCCGCAACGCCTTTATTGTTCTGGCCCTCATTCTTCCCATCGTGGCGGGTATGGGTATCAACTTCGCCATTACCATCGGCGCCATGGCGGCCCAGATTTCTGCACTGTGGGTCATTGAGTGGGGCATTTCCGGGCTGTCCGGCTTTACCGTGGCCGCCCTGATGACGGTACCCATCGCTGGGTTCTTTGGCTTCCTCATCGGCAATCTGCTGAATAAGATGAAGGGCCAGGAGATGATCGGCGGATTGATCCTGGGCTATTTTGCCAACGGTCTCTATCAGCTTCTGTTTCTGTTTATCTTTGGCAACATTATTCCCCTTCACGCTCCCGGCCTGGTGGTCAAAGGCTCCACCGGCGTGGCCAACACCGTGGACCTGTCCACCGAGCGGGGCTTCAAGTACGCTCTGGACGGCCTGGTGCGTTTGCCCTTTGGTCAAGGGCTTTATCTTCTCTGCGGCGTGGCTGCCGTGGCGGTCATTCTTATGCTGGTGCTGAAGAAGATCGAGAAGAAAAAGGGTTTCATTCTGCTGGGGGTCTGTGTGGGCGCCGTTGTGCTCTACCAGCTTCCTTTTGTGGCTTCCCTCTTCGACATGGTCCAGGTCCCCGTTGTCACCTTCCTGGTGGTGGGACTGCTGTGCCTGTTCAATAACGGCCTGATGAAGACCCGCCTGGGCCAGCAGTTCCGGGCAGTGGGCCAGAACCGCACCGTAGCCAACGCCTCGGGCATCAATGTGGACCGGGTCCGGGTCATTGCCATCATGATCTCCACCATCCTGGCCGGTTGGGGCCAGCTCATCTTCGTGCAGAACATGGGTTCCTTCCAGACCTACGGCGCCCATGAGCAGGTGGGCCTCTACGCCGGCGCGGCCATCCTGGTGGGCGGCGCTTCCATCCGCAAGGCCACCAACGGCCAGGCCATCCTGGGCTGTATCCTCTTCCACCTCCTGTTCATTGTGGCGCCTCCCGCCGGTAAGAACCTTTTTGGCGACGCCGCCATCGGCGAGTATTTCCGGGTGTTCATCTCTTACGGTGTTATCGCCCTGGCCCTGGTCATGCATGCCTGGAGCGGTGTGGAGAAGAAGAGAAAGAGCAAGGAGGACGCTGAAGCGGAGGCCGCCCAGGCGGAATAATGTCTACTTCCTTACAATAACAGGGGGATGAAGATGAGAACCAGCGGTGTATTGATGTCCCTGACAAGTCTTCCATCTCCCTATGGAGTGGGGAGCATGGGAAAGGCGGCCAGAGAGTTTGCCGACTTTCTCGCCGCGGCGGGCCAGACCTGGTGGCAGATATTGCCCATTGGTCCCACCAGCTACGGCGATTCCCCCTATCAGAGCTTCTCGACCTTTGCGGGAAATCCCTACCTTATCGACCTGGACGACCTGGCGGGGGAGGGGCTGCTGAAAAGCCATGAGTACAAGAGCCTGAACTGGGGAGACGACCCCCACCGGGTGGATTACGGTCTGCTTCATGAAAACCGTTTCCCGGTGCTCCGCAAGGCGGTCCGCCGTCTTCACCTGGCTCTCCCGGAGGACTATGGCGCGTTTCTCTCCGCCAACGAGAGCTGGCTGGGGGATTACGCCCTGTTTATGGCGCTGAAGGAAGCCAACCATGGCCGCCCCTGGCAGGAGTGGGAGGAACCCCTTCGCTGCCGGGAGGAAAAAGCCATGGAGAAGGCCCGGGTGAAGTACGCCCGGGACCTCCGTTTCTGGGAGGGGGTCCAGTACCTCTTCTTCCACCAGTGGGAAGGGCTGAAGCGTTATGCCAATGACCGGGGCATCCGCTTTATTGGCGACCTGCCTATCTATGTCTCCGCCGACTCTGCCGACGTGTGGGCCAGGCCTGAGCAGTTTCAGTTGGACGGCGAGCTGCGGCCCGTAGAGGTGGCGGGAGTGCCGCCAGACGGCTTTACCGCCGACGGCCAGCTCTGGGGCAATCCTCTCTTTGACTGGGAAAGGATGGCCCAGGACGGCTATGCCTGGTGGATCGAACGCATCCGCCGCCAGAAGGGCTTTTATGACGTGCTCCGCATCGATCATTTCCGGGGCTTCGACGAATATTTCGCCGTACCCTACGGAGAGACCACAGCACGGAACGGCTACTGGAAGAAAGGCCCCGGTATTGCCCTGTTCCGGGCAGTGGAGGCCCGCCTGGGCAAGCAGAACATTATCGCCGAGGACCTGGGCTACCTCAACGACTCGGTGCGTCAAATGCTCTCTGATTCCGGCTTTCCCGGCATGAAGGTGCTGCAATTTGCCTTTGACAGCCGGGGCGGGGAGAGCGACTACCTGCCCCACAAATATGTACCCAACTGCGTGTGCTATGTGGGCACCCACGACAACGATACCGCCGTGGGCTGGCTGGAGAGTATCTCCCCTGAGGACCGGCAATTCGCCGTGGACTACCTGAAGCTCACCGTAGGCGAGGGGGGGGCCTGGGGATTGATGCGTTCGGCCCTGGCTACCGTGGCCGATACCGTCATCCTCACCGCACAGGATCTGTTGGGCCTGGGCAGCGAAGCCCGGATGAACGAGCCATCCACCCTGGGCAAGAACTGGCAGTGGCGCGCGGGGGAAGGCGTTTTTACTCCCGAGCTGGCCCATAAGTTGCGCCGCGAGACCGCGTTATATTACCGTTTGCCACGATAGAAAAACTTGGACTCGCCGCCTCGGACGAATTTCGTCCGGGGCGGCTTTTTGCTGCTTGCTTTCAGAAAAAATTTTTAAAAATTTTCTCTTATATGTATGGCAACGTACAACTGAAGGGGGTAAAACGCCTATGGGTAGAGGGAGGTTTCCGGGACCGCCTGAACAATGAAAGGAGGAGATTGAAATGATGCAGTTGGACGAGGCGTTTCGGGGCGAGAGCTTCATTACCGACCTGGGGACGCCGGTGACGGCCACCGTGGACGGTGAGGAAAAAAAGCTGGGCCGCTATGCCGTCTTCGCGCCATGTCAGGATGGAGAGCACCATCAGCCGGTGGAGGTGGGGAGAAGCCTGAAGAGGCTGCAGAAAAAGTACGGTATTCCCGACGAACGGGTATGCCGCATGACGGAGGAGGAAAAGAAATGATCCCTTTGGAGACTCTTCTGGGGCAGGTGTCCCACGCAGTGCAGACGGCAGGGGGCGCGGTGCGCCAGGCTGAATGCGGCCAGTTTCTGAACTGGTTTGAGACCGGGGAGGACGGCGGCTTATCCCCCAAGGCTGCCAGCTTTCGCCTGAGCGGCGACCAGGGAGCGGTAAATGTACCGCTGGTGTCTCTGGTCAATCACAACGCCCTGGGCCTCACCGGGGTAAAACTGTCCATGAACGTCCATGCCAAGGACGAGGACGGACGGCTGCTGGTGGGGGTGGACAAGCCGGAGGAGGAGGCCGCTCTCTCCCATAAGCTGGAGTTGGAGTTCGGCAAGGTCTCTCCCGCCGAGGGCGCCGCCCGGATCGTAGAGCGGCAAAATCAGTTTTTGTAAGCGCGGACAGAAAACAACAAATTTCAACCAAAAATAAAGGAGGAAAAATATTATGGCAGACGTCAGTCAATTCGCGGGCTTGCCCCTGGGGCAGCTCATTGCCCAGCCCATCATCGAGGTTGCCAAGGGCCAGGCGGCTCTGTGTAACGTGTACCTGAGCTATCTTTACAAGCTGGCCTATGAAAAGGGGAAAGTGGGCGGCAAGACCAACGTGCTCACCTTCAACCTGAACCGTCCCGTAGTGGACAAGAGCGGCGCCACCAAGACCCAGAGCGTAAAGGTGGAGGCTCCCCTGCTCTCTCTGGTGCCCGTGCCTGCCTTCGTCATGCAGGAGGCCACGGTGAACTTCTCTATGGAGCTGAAGGACCAGACCGTTTCCCAGAACAGCAGCGACCAGGAGGTCCAGAGCCAGTTTGGGTTCAACTACTGGGGCTGCGAGGCCAGCATCACCGGTAAGGTCGCCGCGCACCAGGAGAACAGCCGCCAGAGCGACAGCTCCGCCAAGTACGACATCTACGCCCGGGCCACCCAGCAGGAACCCAGCGAGGGCATGGCCAAGCTCACCTCTATCTTTGCCTCGGTCATCGAGCCCATCACCACCGGAGGGAAATAAGCCATGCCGAGAACAGGAGGACCAGGACAAGGTCAGGCACGGCAGCCGGGAGCGGCTGGACGGACAGGGGGACGCAGCCGTCTGGCGGCTGCGGGCCGGACAACGATTGTCAGACCGGTGAGGCAAAGGCGGGGAGCATATCCGAGAGTGGTTCCCCCCAGACCTGCATCTCAAAGAGTGGAGGCGCCAAGGGAAGAACCGCCAGCTATAGGTGAGGCTGCAAGGCCGTACCTGGACAATTTCGTTGCCGTGGCGACCCATCATCCCAATTGGGCCGTACTGGGACTGCCCACCTCTGCGGCGGCGCTGCGCGAGAACTTTCCCGAGCTGGTCAGATATATGCCCCAGAGCGGAGCCATGGAGGCGTGGGAACGGTATTTTGGTACCGGCGATGCCGCCTACACCGGCTCCTCCAGCGGACTCAATTACAATGAGATCAATGGGATGCTCCGCACGGGCCGACTGCCCGGGAGGCTGGTGGACAGCTATCGCAAGGCTGTTATCAAGCTGGCCATGGGTATGGCGCCGCTGCCGCCGGGGACGGTGTTCTACCGGGGGATCAGCCTGCGGCATAATACACAGCTGAGAAATCTGTGCCAATACCTGGATAGGAATGGGCTGGAAGCGTTTGAGAGATACACCGGGACGAGGAGATTTCAGGACAAGGGCATTATTTCCACCAGCAGGGCCGAGGCCGGTGCCGGCCAATTTGTCTTGGATAAGCCGGAATCCGTTCTGCTGATCATTACCACAGCGTCCGCCGCCAGAGGGCGGGTCCCGGCCAGCACCCACACGGGGGAGCGGGAGACCACCCTGGCCCCCGGCACCCGCTTTGCCGTGACCTCTGTTGCCAAGGGGCCGGTGGAGGGAGCGGGAAATACGGAGCGTTACCGCATTTCCGTTACTGCCAGGTTTGGATAAATGTAGGCCGCCCCGGACGGGATACCGTCCGGGGCGGCATCTTATTTCCTAACCTGGGTTTTGTACAAAAACGAAAAAAGGGACTTGCTGTTTCCTTCATTTTTTGGTAAAATCTAACTAAGTAAACCCTTGCGCCTACGGAGGGCAAAAAAGACCGAACATCAAGAGGAGGAGCTTCAATGAAAGTGAGAGGCAAAAAGATCCTGGCGGCAGCACTGTCCCTGGCGATGGTGCTGTCATTGTCCGTTTTGCCCGCCAGCGCGGCAGAGGGGGACCTCACCGGCGCGGTGGGAGATAAATGGACATTTGTCGAAGTCAGCGATTACAGCGGTCAAACCTCTTATAAGGGATTGACGTTCAGCCAGGCGCTCAATAAAAACGGTGACCAGCATGGCATGGATATGAAGGCTGCCACCATCACCATCCCGGTGACAGGGCAGTGTAATATTGAAGTGGAGGCAAGCTATAGCTGGAATCTTACCCTTGGTGACAAAACAGAAGTTTCAGCAGGGAACGGTTCTGCTGCCACTGTTTTGGTGTTTCCCTATACCGGCAGCGCCGGCAGCGTTGAATTGAAAGCGAACGCGCAAACTTACATCAAAGGCATTGAGATCAAAGAATACGTTGAGCCGCAGGAGCCGACCTATGCCGCCATAGGCGATTCCTGGGATTTTACCACAGCGGACTCTGCCAAAGATAAAGAAGGCAACGCCTACACGGCGCAAGTGAGCATGATTGAGGCTGACCGTTTCAGCAACCTGACCATGAATACCGTCAAGTACCACGGTACAAGATACGGCGTTACCATGGGCAACGGCGGCTCTATCGGCATCTCGGTGCCGGGGAACTGTGACATCAAGGTGAGCGTGGGCTATTCGTGGAGCCTTCAGTTGGGGGAGGACGCAAGCACCAAGAAGACAAATCCCGACAATGGCGACGCCGAGATAACTTTCCGTTACGTAGGCGAGGCGGGCACCGCCACCCTGAAGGCAGTGGGCACCAGTTACATCAAGTCCATTACGCTGGCAGAAACCCCTGCCGTCCTTGCCCCTGAGCTGAAGCTGGACGCGGAGAGCGTCCTGGTGAAGATGGGGGAGACCGCCGCCGTCACTGCCACTGTGGACAACGGCGGCGGGGCGGCGTTCTCCATCACCGCCGCCGCCTCTGACGGCGAAGCCACTGTGGCAGCCACAGTGGGTAATGACGGAGTCATTACCATAACTCCTCAGAACCCCGGCAAGACCACCCTCACCGTCACCGCCACGCCCACCAGCGGCGAGGCCATTACCGCCGACCTGGCCGTCCGGGTGCTGTACCCCCAGACCAGTAAGCTGAGCGGGGAAGACAAAGAGTATAATTTCAAGGCCTCTGAGGACGCTTTTTACGCCGAGGGCCTGGAGTGGAGCTCCTCCTTTGACTGGGCGGCCGGCAACGGCCACGGACCCAAGAGCGCCAACGGCGGCACGCTGACCGTTCACCTCCCGGAGGGAAAAACGGCGACGCTCACCGTGACGACCTGCCGTTATGGCGGCGGAACGAATGTGGCGATGACCGCCAATAACGGCGCCGACCTGGCCGTGACCACGGCCGCGGTGGATGAAAGCGGCGCCGACGGCAATAAATTTACCGTCAAGGGCGCGTCGGGAGATGTGGTCCTCACCTTTACCGACAGCGTGAACAGCAAGGAGGTCTATGTCCACGCCCTGAGCGTGGTCTACGACGTGGAGAAGCCCACGGCGCGGAAGATCGACGTGTGGGACTTCGCCGCCAAGGCGGAGGCCGGAGAGGACTACAACAACAATATCACCCCCGCCGCCTGGGTGGCGGCCGATGTGTTCGGCGATTATAAGGGCAACCTCGCCATTATAAAGAGCGTCCCTGCTTTTGGGGATCTGACCCTTACCATCGAACCCGGCGATCGCCTCTACTCCGACGTGGACGACGCCGACTTCAAGGCCGCCCTGGGCAAGAATGCCGGGGCCACCTACGCCAACGCCTTCACCGACGGCTACACCGCCGCCGGCGCATACTACTGCAACGGCACCGGCGGCGACAACAGGCGGTATGCCACCATCGCCCGCACGTTTGCCGGGGACAAGGTGGTGGCCTATCTGGGCAGCAGCGACGGCAGTCAGGTGGAGTTCAACTTCCAGGGGAGCGACCAGCACGACACCGCCCCCCGCGGCGGTAAGGGCGGCACCGACCCCTGTGTCTTCGTGGCTGAGGCCGACGGTACCTACAAGCTCTGGGCCACAGCCGCTGGAAAGCCCCTCTATTACCGGGTCGTCCGCTATCCCGGCGTAGCCGTCAGCGGCTCCATCACCCTCCCCGCCGGCTTCTCTGCCGCCGACTATGGCGTGGAGTTCATCAACCAGACAACCGGTCAGAAAACGGCGGCGGAGGTGGATAAGACCACCAAGACCTTTACCGCCACCCTGGCTCCCGGCTTCACTTACACCGCCACTCTCACCGGAGCGCGGGGCTTTGGTTTTACCGCCGCCACCAAGAAAGTCATTACCACCGACGCCGAGTCCCTGACGGGCAAGGCCGATGTGACCCTTGCGGTGGAGGAGAAGCAGCTCTACACCTACTCCGGCGCCGTCGAGGGCTTTGCCGACGGCTATGACCTTGCCGGGCTGGTGGTGACCATGGTCCCCAGCGAGGAGGCCGCGGCCAACGGCAGCGAGGTAGTTAAGCTCACTCTGGATAAGACGGCCATGACCTTCACCGCCGAGCTGGAGCCCGGTGTGGAGTATACCATTGAGCTGACTGGGGTCAACGACTACCAGGTCAACTCCCCCGCCACGGTAAACAGCGAGGCTGACCTGACCGGGCAGAGGATCACCGTGGAGCTGAAAGCGATGAACAAGGCCAGCGGCAAGTTCGTGACCCTGGACGATGACGACCGCTTCGCGCCGCTGTATCCCGACAGCGCCTATGCCGCCCTGACCGCCACTGTCTCCAAGCTGGAGTTTGAGAATGTGGACGACGGCTACACCTATCCCGCCACCATCTCCGGCGACGGCTACACCGCCCAGCTCCGGGACGGCGCGTACCTGGCCAAGGCTACCGTGAACGGCTATGCCACCAAGACCCACGTGGTGGTGAAGGGCGGCGAGGTGAAGAAGGACCTGCTCTTCGTCTCCACCACCCAGAAGCCCGCCGTGGAGTGGACCGCCGATGTGTATGTGGGCAAGGCCTACGAGGGCAAAAGCAACCACTATAAGACCGTGAACGGCGCGCTGGACGCCATCTCCCGCATGGGGGTGGACAGCGAGGCCAAGCGGGTCACAGTCCATATCGCCCCCGGCGTTTACCGGGAGCAGATCGTGCTCAACACCCCCTATGTCACCTTTATGAACGACACCCCCGACAAGGAGGTCAAGCTGACCTGGTACTACGGCATTGGCTACAAGTACTTCAGCTCCAATGGCTTCTACGACCCGGAGCTGGCCTTTGACAAGTACGAAAAGGCCATCGCCGACCGCTGGGGCACCACCGTCCGGGTGAAAGGCCGGGGCTTCCGGGCCGAGGGGATCACCTTTGAAAATTCCCTGAACTACGCCCTCACCGACGAGGAGCTCTCCGACGGCGTGGAGTCTACCAAGACTACCATCCTGCTGGAGCGGGATTACGCCCTGGACGTGGAGAGCAAGGCCGCCACCGAGCGGGCCGCCGCCATCTGCGTGGAGGCCAACGAGAACGAGTTCTTCAACTGTAAGTTCCTCTCCAGCCAGGATACGGTCTATACCAATGGCACGGCTTATTTCAAGAACTGCCTCATCGAGGGCCAGACCGACTACATCTTCGGCGATACGGCCAGCAAGTGCGTCTTCGACACCTGCCGGCTCAACTGGAAAGGATACAGCGAGAAGTCCCAGGCGGGCTATATTACCGCCGTTCGAAGCAACGCCGGCGACGTGGGCTACCTCTTCCGCAGCTGCGCCGTCACCGCCGGCAGCAAGCTCATTGTGGCCCCCGGCTATTTTGGCCGCCCCTGGGGGGAGAAAGCCGCCGTCTTTTTCCTCAACACCCAGCTGGAAAAGACCAACGTCATCAACGGCCGGGGCTGGATGGATTGGGGCGGCGAGGGCAAGGCCCCTCTGGCCAAGAACGCCCAGTATAAAGAGTTTGGCACCAAGCTGGCCGACGGTACGGCAGTGGATGTCTCCGGCCGCGTGGAAAACACCATGGCCACCCAAGCCCAGGCCGACGCCGTGAAGATCGCCGACTACTTCGGCGCCTGGGTACCCTACTACTATAAGGAAGAGGCCGCCACCGTGGCCTTTGCCGCGGGTAAGACTCCCGCCATCACCGACAATGGCGATATCAACCTGCCCAAGATCGGCCACACCCTGACCGTGACCTACTCCCTGGGAGAGAACGACGCCAATGACAACTCCCTCATCCAGTGGTACCGGGTCAAGGACGGCGTAGAGACCTTGATCCACACCTCCAGCGCCACGCTGGGCAAGAGCTATAAAATCGCCAAGGAGGACGTGGACGCCCAGATCAAAGTTGTGGTCACACCTACCACCATCAGCGGTAAGACCGGCGAAGCCGGGAGCGCTACCGTGGCGGAGAAGGTCATCAACGAGTACGAAGATCCCAGCGGCAGCGGCGACGCCGAGCTGGGCGACGGGGTGAACATCTTCCTGGTGGGCGACTCTACCGTGATGGATTACTCCGCCGCAGGTATGTACACCAGCGGGAAAGCCCGGAACGAAGGCTCCTGGGGCGAGTTCCTCCAATCCTACTTCAACAAAGACTCCGTCACCGTGGTGGACTACGCCAAGGGCGGCGCCAGCAGTCGCTCTCTCATGGAGGAGCAGCACGTGCTGGACGGGGATAAGATCCCCAGCCAGATCAAAGAAGGGGACTACCTCTTTATCCAGTTTGGCCACAATGACGCCTACGACAAGGATGGTCGCTACGTGCCCCTGGGCGATCCGGTGGGTGGCGTGTATCCCTCCACTCCCGGAGAAAAGGGTGCGGACGGCAAATACACCGGCGGCACCTACAAGTGGTTCCTCCAGCAGTACATCGACGTGGCCAAG
Organism: uncultured Oscillospiraceae bacterium; assembly: GCA_910577415.1. Lineage (GTDB taxonomy): Bacteria > Bacillota > Clostridia > Oscillospirales > Oscillospiraceae > Vermiculatibacterium. Next base: position 11,025 of record CAJTLK010000006.1, on the reverse strand, counting down.
GCCGCCGGCGCCACTCCGGTGCTGGTTACCCCCGTGGCCCGGATGTACTATAACAGCGACGGTACTATCCGGCCCCATCATGACAAGGACAGCCTGCCTAAAGAGGAGAAGACCAATTCCTACTGTACTGCGGTGAAGCAACTTGCCCAGGAGCAGGACGTACTGTTTTTGGACGGCTTCGAGTTGACCAAGACTCTCTACGAGAACGCATGGAAGGGCGATGAGGCCAACAGTGGCAATAAGACCTACGGTGAGCAGATCATGTATGAAAAGAGTCCCGGCCAGGCCGACGGCACCCACAACAATAAGCTGGGCGGCATGATCGAGGCGGCCATCGTGGCCAGGGCTATTCAGGACATGAAGTTGCCCATCTCCAAGGCCGTCAAGGCCCCCGCTAAGGTCCAGGGCAACACCACCGGGGGCAAGACGCAGTTTGTCGTGGATGGAGAAGGCAAGCTGACTGCCAACAGTTGGCTGGACGACTACGCCCCCGCGCCTTTCTGGACGGGCTACGGCCAGAAGCTCTTTGACGATATTGCAGCCAAGGCGAAAGAGCTGAACCCCGGCAGTAGCGACGAACCTGGCAAGGACCCCACGCCTTCCACGCCCTCCGGCGGCAGCAGCAGTAACGTGCCCTCCTCCACCGGCAGCAAGACCGAGACCGTCACCAACCCCGACGGCTCCAAGACCACCACCAAGACTGACCGCAAGGGCAACGTTACCGTGACCATCCAAAATCCCGATGGGTCTAAGGTGGAGAGCGTCACTACCAAGGCTGGCGACAAGACCATCACCGCCACCGATGCCAAGGGCAAGGTCCAGGCCAAGGTGGAGCTGCCCGCCGTTATCCCCACCCCTGAGAACGAGTTCACCGATGTGCCCGCGGGCCACTGGGCCGAGGGAGCTATCAACGCTATGGCCGGTATGGGTATGATCAATGGCGTGAGCAGTGAGGCAAACATCTTTGACATGACTTCTCCCATCACCCGCGGCTCCATCGCCACCATCCTGTTCCGGCTCTCCAATGGTACGGATGGGAAGAAAACGACGTTTGTCGATGTGTCCGGGGACGCTTGGTACGCCGACGCCGTTGGCTGGGCTTCCTCCGCCGGCGTGGTCACCGGCTACACCGAGAATGCCTTTGGCCCCAATGACTTCATTGCCCGGGAGCAGATGGCTGTTATGCTGGCCCGCTATGCCAAGCTGCTGGGGATGGATACCCGGGCCGACGCCGCTGTGCTGGCTGAGTTTGGAGATGCCGCCAGCACTGGGCTGTGGGCCATCGATGGTATGGCCTGGTGCGTCCAGAAGGGGATCATCCAGGGCAAGGGCGGCAATATCCTTGATCCAGCCAGTTCCGTCTCCCGCGCTGAGGCCGCGGTAATGCTGGAGCGGATGATCGAGCTGATCAAATAAATAGCAAGCGCGTTTCGCCCATTGTCCCCACGCCGTTACGGCGTGGGGACAATGGAGCTTAAAATGAGCTGAATAAAGAGCGGCAGGGCCTGTTTCTATCCCGACACAGGCGTCTGTAATTCAAGATCCAGGAGGTAACGGAAGATGAAAAAGCAATTCAAGCGCCTGCTCTCCACACTGTGTGCAGCGGCGCTGATGCTGGGGCTGATGCCCCTGGGCGCCCTGGCGGCCACGCCGGAGCACACCCTGTGGATCGTGGGCGATTCCACAGGGTGCGACTATGCCGCCGATACGGATGGCAATTATTTCTATAAGCGTTGCGGCTTTGGCACAGCCTTAAAGGGCTATGTAGACGGCACCTATGAGGTGAAGAACCTGGCCGTCTCGGGCCGGAGTTCCAAGAGCTTCCCCATCGAGTCCAAGGCCAACTATGACGCACTGACCGCCGGTATCAAGGCGGGGGACACGCTTCTCATTGCTTTTGGCCACAACGACCAGAAGACCGACGAGGCTCACTACACCGCGCCCAACGGCACCTCCACCACCGAAGGGAGCTTTGCCAAAAGCCTGACTGACCTTTACATTAAGGTGGCCCAGGACAAGAGCGCTACTCCCATCCTCTGTACCCCCATCGTCCGCCGGACCGACAGCACGAGCTGGGGCGCTGATAAGCTCCACCAGGCCAATGGTGGCGACTACGCCGAGGATATCCGCAAGCTGGGTGCCGAGCTGAGCGTTCCTGTGGTGGACATGACCACTCTGACCAAGGAAAAGTATGACGCCGTGGGCACGGAGGAATCGAAAAACTTCCACGCATGGCTGGCCAATAAGAACGTGGATAACACTCACCTGAACGCTTACGGAGCCCAGGTGGTGGCCCAGATCCTGGCAGGAGAGATCGCCAAGCTCACCAGTCTGGATATCGCCGGACATATCGACTCTGCCAAGGTAGCGGCTTCGCTGGACAAGGCCACCCTACTGGTGCAAAATCCCGGCTGGGTGGACCCGGCTACCCTCCCCTACAGCCCTCCCGATACCCAGAGCACCCAGTGTGACCCCTATGTGGCCTCCGCAAAGGCCGCCTTTTACGGTACCGCCATGGGCGACCTGGCCGGCAGCGCCAGCGCCACCAACCATGTCCGGGAGACCACGGCGGATGGCAAGATGCGTATTGCGGTGTTAAACGGCAAGAGCAAGATCAGCAGCACTGCGGACGGCCTCGTCATGTACTACTATCAGGTTCCCGCCGACAAGCCCTTTGCCCTGAAAGCCAAGGGGCATGTGAACAGTATCAACACCGAAGTCTCCAATCTCAATCAGGGCGGCTTCGGCCTGATGGCCCGGGATGATATGTACATCGACAAAAGCTCCAAAAATGACAGCCTGACCTTAGCCAGCGATTATGTGACCGCCGGCTGCCTGGGTGACGGGAGCGGAGTCAACTTCGCCCGTAAGGGCGGCAGCTTGAGTAAGAACGCCTCCCTGTCCCTGGCCAAGCCCCTGGCGGTGGGCCAGGACTACGAGCTGAGCATCGTCCGCAGCGTGGACGGAAACTACGCCTGCTCCATCGACGGGGTATCCATGACCTATGACTACTCCATCGACACCATTGACGGTGCGTACACCTATATTGGCATGTTCTGCGCCCGGAATATGGATGTGACCTACAGCGATATCACTTTAGTTGTGGATGGCAAAACTCTGTGCGGTGGCGCACAACAGCCCGATGATCCTGATAACCCAGATGATCCCACCACCGTGCCTGTGGAGGGCATGATCGCCGGAGGTTGGCTTGAGAGCCTGTTTGCCGAGCTGGAGGGCGTGGCCGATGCCGACGTCACCGCCGTCAAGTGGTCCGGCGCCGCCACCGGCGCGCTCACCGGCGCCGATCTGGAGTATCTGGTGCGGGACGCCGGAGACGGCGTGCGTATCGACGTCCCCGGCCTGAAGGCGGGAACATACGACTTGACTGTCACCATCAAGGGCAGGGACTATGTGGCCAAGGGTATTGAGGTCAAGGCCCATGACCGCTCCGGCTTTGCCCACCAGACCGTGGCCGAGGACAGCACCTGCACCCCCTACACCGAGGGCGTGGGCGCTTACAAGGACGACGGCACCCTGAAAGACAACGCCGTGGTGCTCTATGTCACCGACGCCAACAAGGATACCGTTACCCTGACTGTGGGCAGCAAGTCCCTGTCCGGCATCGGCAATATCCTGAATACCGCCGGGTACAGAACCAACGGCCCCAATGGCGGCGAGGCCCCCAAGATCTTGATGGAGCTTAGCCGCGTCAACAAGCCCCTGGTGATCCGTATCCTGGGCACCGTCAAGGCCCCCCAGGGTGTGAGCGCATTTGAGCAGGGCAAGAGCAACGGCAGTATGTGCTATATGAAGTACGCCAAGAACGTGACCATCGAGGGCATTGGCCCCGACGCCACCATCCACGGCTGGGGCGTCAGCTTTGCCGGCGACGCCGCCGACGCTACCAACAGCAACTACGGCAAGAATTTCGAGGTTCGCAATCTCTCCTTTAAGGAGGTTCCTGAGGACTGTGTTGAGATCACCGGCAAAGCCAAAAATGACGGATCCATCGAGGAGGGCGTGTCCCACGCCTGGGTCCACAACTGCGCCTTCTACCGTCCCAGCGATATTCTCAACCCCGCCGAGGATGACAAGAAGCAGGGCGACGGCGCTATGGATTTCAAGTCCGGCCAGTATATGACCATGAGCTACAACTACTTCGAGCGCAACCACAAGACCAGCCTGGTGGGCGCCGCCGATAAGGTTCAGCAGTACCACATTACCTGGCACCACAATCACTGGAAGAACGTGGAGAGCCGCGCGCCCCTGGGCCGCCAGGCGGACATGCACATCTACAACAACTTCTACGAGAACCAGTCGAGCTACTGCATGAGCCTGCGGGGCAACGCCTACGTTTTCTCGGAGTACAACACCTTCAAAAACTGCAAGAACCCCGTGATCCTGGAGGCCACCAAGAATGAGAGCCCCGCCCTGCCCATAGGCGCCTGCAAGAGCTATCAGGATGACTTCTCCGGCTGCGCAGGCACCAACCAGGCCACCAAGGTCACCGAAAAGACTCAGCAGGTGAGCGCCACCAATAAGTACCCCAATTTCGACACCGCCTCCGGCAGCTATATTGCCAAGGGCGACTATAAGCTGGACACCAACGACCGGGGTATGGCCAACATTCTCGCCTATGGCGGTGTAATGAAGGCGGCGGCAGCTCTGGATACCGTGCAGTTTACCATCGAGGGGGAGGATCCCCCTGTGGTGGGGCCGGTGAAGGTGACCGGCGTGACGCTGAACAAGACCTCTCTGACCCTGCGGGAGGGCGCTACCGACACGCTGGTGGCCACTGTGGCTCCCGACAATGCCGCCGACAAGAGCGTGTACTGGATCTCCAGCGACACCGCCGTGGTGACGGTGGATCAGACCGGTAAGGTCACCGCGGTCAAGGTGGGGAGGGCCACCGTCACCGTCGAGACCACTGACGGCAAAAAGACCGCTACCTGCGTGGTGAGCGTTACCGCCAAGGATAGTGGCGGCGGTTCCGGCGGTGGCAGCTCCGGCGGCAGCAGCTCCAGCTCCAAGCGCCCGTCCCAGACCATCACGGACGCCAACGGCAACAAGATCACCACAAAGACCGATTCCAAGGGCACCAAGACCGTTACCATGGAGGCTGTCGACGGCGGCAAGGTGGAGACGGTGACCACCAAGAACGGCGATGTGACACTGACTGTCATTACCCCCAAGGGCGAGAAGCAGGTGGAGATCAAGTTGCCTGCCACCGTTCCTGCCCCTGAAGAGAAGTTCACCGACGTGCCCAAGGGCCACTGGGCCGAGAGCGCCATCAACACCATGGCGGGCCTGGGCGTAGTCGGCGGCGTGAGCCAGGAGGCGGCTATCTTTGATATGACCTCTCCCGTTACCCGGGGCTCTGTGGCTGTCATCCTGTTCCGGTTCTCCAACGGCGCCGTGGGCATGACCAGCGACTTTGTAGACGTGGAGAACGATGCCTGGTATGCCGATGCTGTGGGTTGGGCAGCTGACACCGGCGTGGTTACGGGCTATTCCAACAATACCTTTGGCCCCAAGGATACCATCACCCGGCAGCAGATGGCTGTGATGCTGAGCCGGTTCGCCAGGCTGATCGGGATTGACACCAGTGCTGAGAAGGCTGCTCTGATGCAGTTCAGCGACGGTGCCGACACCGGCATCTGGGCCATGGACGGCGTGGCCTGGTGCGTCAAGACGGGCATCCTTCAGGGCAAGGGAGGTAATGTTCTTGACCCCACTGCCCAGGTCTCCCGCGCGGAGATAGCGGTCATGTTCAACCGTCTCATCACCCTCATCAAGTAAATTGTCCCCCGCTTACAAAAAGGAAGACGCCGCAAACGCGGCGTCTTCCTTTTATCATTCAGAGAGCAGGTGTCAGTTGACGGAGGTCTCACGGCTGTCCTGGCCAAAGGGCACCAGCTTAGCCCGGCCTAGGGCCACCATGATGGCGGGGATGAGCACCAGCTGAAGAATGATACCGGGAATGGCGGTGAGAAAGGCCCCGGAGAGGAAGAGCTCCCAGCTGAAGGGTAGCTGCCCCCCCCCCATCAGCACCATCCGGGCGGCGGCCCAGACAATGCGCCCACCCACCATGGCGATGAGCAGGGAACGGTAGAGGGAGACGGTGCACTTCCACTTGGAACGGCCATAAAGCAGTCCCACCAGCAGCCCGTAGGCACACAGCTCAAAGGCCATGGAGATACCCATGGGCATGGGAGGCGCGCCGAAGAGGGAGAAGCGGAGCAGAGGGGTGATGAAGCCCACCAGAGCGCCCCACTGCCAACTACAGATCAGTCCGCATAAAAGCACGGGGATGTGCATGGGCAGTAGCATATTGCCCACCTTGGGGATCTGCCCGGTGAGGAAGGGCAGGACAATGCCCAAAGCCAGGAACATGGACGACAGGGTAAGGTTTTGGATATGTTTTTTGACGACAGCGCTCATGGGGTGCTCCTCCAAATATAAGTATGTATCCATTATACAAACTCAAACCTCTGTCGTCAAGGCTTGCGGCCCAGGAGAGCGGCGCTGATGAAGGCCACCAGGGGGACGGTGAGAATGATGCCGATACTGCCCGACAGGGCGCGGATGACCTCGATGGCTACAAAGTCGGTGTTGATGAGCTGGACATAGGACACGTCATAGGCATAGATGAAGATCATCATATTCAGCGAGGTGCCCGCGAAGGCCAGCACCAGGGTGTTGGCCATGGTGCCCATGGCGTCCCGGCCAATGTTCATCCCCGAGCGAAAGAGCTGCCGGGGGGTGAGGGAGGGGTCTACGGTGTGAAGCTCGTGGACGGCGGAGGTAATGGACATGGCGATGTCCATTACCGCGCCCTGGGCGGCGATGAGGACGCCGCAGATGAGCAGCCCCTTGATCTTCAGGCCGTTGTCTACGGCGGTGAGGAGGAGGGATTCCGCCTCGTCCATGTTCATACCGGAGATGTGCACCAGCTTGCATGCACTCCAGGCCAGGCCCCCCGCCAGGGCCACCCCGCCAAAGCTGCCCAGGGCGGCCACCATGGTTTTGGTGTGGACGCCCCCCAAAAGGACGAAGGAGACGAAGGTGGTATAGGCCACCATGGCCAGGGTGGTGGGAATGGGACTCCAGCCCCGCTGGACCAACAGGGGGATCAGAAGGAAGAGAACGCAGAAGACGGTGACAGCCAGCCCCAGCACCGCCCGGAGTCCCTGACGGCCCCCCACCAGGATCAGGACCAGTATGAACAGGGCCACAAAGACCCAGAGCCAGAGGGCACGGTCATAGTTATAGACGCTGACGGAGAACTGCCCGTCGGAGAGGGTGTTTACCGAGACGCTGACGGTGTCTCCGGGGTGGGCGTAGACGTTATAAAAGGCGCTGAGGTAGTTTTCGGTGACGACCTCCTCCCCGGCGTGGGGGCCGGAGAGCAGCTCCAGCCGGAGGGTCTGGCTGCCCCGGCGGACGTTCTCCACCGTGGGGTCCACGGCGGTGTTGTCGGAGAGGACCTCCAGCACCCGGGCTGTATGGTAGCTGACGCCGGGGCCGGAGGGATCGTAGCCCGAGCGGCCCGAGCGGGCGTAGAAAAACAGCCCCACGCACACCAGCAGGGACAGGGCCAGAGCAAGAGCCTGTATCAGCCGCCCACGGGCGGCGGGAGAGAGGTCTTTCATGGGTCTCACACACTTTCCTGAGAGAGTAAGACCATTGTACCACAAAAAGGCCGCTATTGCATCCCAGGAATGTAAAAAGAGGGAAAAATCGACGAAAAATCTTCCGGGTAAGGTTGAAAGGCCCAGAGGAAGGTGGTACAATAAAAATAAGAATACCCTCCAGGGAGAGGAACTTGAGAAAGGGGTATGAAATGATGAAACGAAGGACAAAACGGCTTCTCAGTCTGCTGGTGGCTGCGGCTCTGACCCTAGGGCTGCTGCCGGGAATGGCGATGGCGGCAGAGGAGACCGTACTGGTCAAGTGGGCCGATACGCTGGTTACTGATGCCACCAACGGCACGGGGAAAATGCCAATTCCCATTCCGGCGGTGGACGGCACCATGAAGGACGGCGCCGAGTTGACCCGTGGCGGCGCTGGCACCCCTACCGGGGATACTCCGGCAGTCAACTCCACTAAGTCCAACCAGACGGTTTGGTTTAACAACTGGACGCCGGACGATTCCTATTGGCAGCTTACCTTTTCTACAAAAGGAATTACTCAGGATACCCTTGTTCTGCGGGCGGGTCAATATTCTACGGCAAGTGGCCCCAAGCACTTCCAGGCAAAATACTCTACCGACGGAGTGACCTTTACCGCGGTGGGGGATGCCTACGCTTTGGGAACCAGCAAGGTGACGGCCCCGGCGCTGAATATCACCTTGCCCAATGCGCTGCTGGATCAGGATACGGTATATATCCGTCTCTACCCCACCGACGGTACCGCCGGAGCCAGTAACAACAGCCGTATTCACGATATCTATGTGGTCAACGCTCCCGCGGCTACCAAAGTGGAGACGCCGACGGCAGCCGCCCCCGTTAACGGGGGCACCGTGGTACAGGGTGCCACGGTGATCTTCTCCTGCTCCACAGAAAACGTGATCTACTCCGTCAGCACCGATTATACTGCTGACAACGACGATACCAACGACACGTGGACGCCCCTGGAGGGCAATGTGTACACGCTGGATACCGCCGGGGAGGTTTCCCTTTTTGTCAAGGCCCATGACACCACCGGAGCCTTGGATGACAGCGATGTGGCGAAGTTTACTTATACAGTGAACACGCCCCTGACTCCTCTTGCAAACAACAGCGAGGTAGTGATCTTCTACGCCAAGGACAACCTTGCCATGACGGCTTCCGCCAGCGGGAAAAAGCTGACGGGTGTAGCGGCAACTATGGCCGAGGACAAGCTGACCACCACCGAGACCGCAGCGGTATTCACCGCCACACTGACCGAGGACAATTTCTATTATCTGGTTACCGGAGGAAAGTATCTGACCACCGGAGCCACCGGGAACAGCCTGTCTCTGGTGGACGCAGCCGACGACTACAGCCTCTGGACGTTAGAGACCGCTTCCGGCGATGGATATCTTATCCGTAATGTGAACGCCAACAGTGGCAATAAGGCGCAGTACGTAGAGTATTACAGTGGCTTTACCACCTATGGGATGGGAAAAGATGAGAGTATTTATACTTTCCAGTTTGTGTCCAAAGACAATGTGACCACTGATGGTGGGGAGAACCCGCCAACGCCTCCTGATCCTCCCGAGCCTGGCAAGACTTTCTATAAGCCCGCCGATGGCGACGTGGTGGTGATGTACCAACCCAACAGCGGCATGGCTCTCACCGCCACGACCAGCGGCACCCGGCTGAAGGGCGTTGCTGCCACCGCCGCGGGCAACGCCCTGGTGGTGGACGGCTCTGAGCTGCGGCTCACCGCCTCCGTGGACGCCGATGGCAAATATACCTTCACTGCCCCTGACGGCAAGGTGCTCGACACCTCTGCCACCGGCAACAGCCTGACCCTGGTGGAGGCTGGCTCCGCCACCGCCGCCAAGTGGGCGCTGGAGAGCCTGGACAACGGCTGGCTGGTGAAAAACACCGTAGCCAATTATAACGGCAATTACAACCAGTGTATCGAGGTCTACAGCGGCAACTTCACCACCTACGGCTACAAGGGGACTGACGCCGACAAGAATATTTTCACCATGCAGTTCTTCAAGGATCTGGTCATCCCCGCCGCGGTGGACGCCGACGTGGAGGAGGCCGTGGCCTCCTGGGGAGGCGGCAGCCAGTTGGAGGACACCGTCCGGGCAATCAAGGGCGACCTCTTTCAGACAGGGGATATGAAGGACGACAACGCCGCCTTTACCGCCGTAGTCAGCGGCGCGGCGGTGCAGCCCTTTACTACCAGTACCCCCACCACCGGCGGCACCAGCTACTACATGGGCGGTAAAGGCCTGGGCTCCGGCAGCGACGACTATCTCCAGCTGGCCGCGTCCGCTGCTGGCTGGGGCAAGCTGAGCCTGTCTTTCCGGCTGCGAGCCTCCAATTCTGGCCCGGGCACTTTCCAGCTCCAGTATTCCACCAACGGCGCCGACTTTGTGAATTTTACCAACGGCTCCTATGAGTATGGCTACAATACCTATGAGGGCGGCGTGCTGGTGGACTCCGGTACCCGCAGCGGCAAGATCACCGACGGCGTTGCCAAGACCTCCCTTAACCCCGGCGCCTACGTCTCCTTTACCTTTGACGTGCCTGTGGGGGCGGAGAACGCCGATAATCTGCTGATCCGCCTGGTGGCGGGCAATACCAAGGCCAAGGGAGACGGCGCCCCCAGCGCCACCGGCGTGGTGCGGATGGACTCTGTTGTCCTCTCCGGCCACCCCATCCTCTCCGATGACATTACGGGCTACGTCAGCGTGGACCCCGACGGCAAGGAGGAGGACCAGGCCGCGGGCACTGAGCTGACCATGACCTCGGCCACCGCCGGCGCCGCCATCCAGTACCGCTTCAATGGCCAGGGAGCTTTCCTGACCTATGACGCTACCGCCAAGCCCGTTCTGCCCGACGTTCTGCCCGCCAACCTGGAGGTCTACGCCACCGCGGCTGGCAAGGCCCAGAGCGTCAAGCGGGTCTTCACCTATGCCGCCGGAACGGTGGCCACGGTGAAAATGGAGCCGAATGGCGGCGGCGTGTATATCGCTGAGGCTGTGGGCAGCGTGGAGGTCACCCTCTCCTGTGCTACGGAGGGGGCGGTCATCTACTACTCCACCACCGGGGAGGCCCCGGAGGACTACAAGGAATATACTGGCCCCATCGCTCTTGCCAAGGGCTTTGGTTCCATGACCGTCCGGGCCTACGCGGTCAAGACGGGCTTCAGCGACAGCGCCCTGGCCACCCGCACCTTTACCGAGCGGGAAAACGCCGATTACCAGCTCTACTTCGGCCAGATCCACTCCCACACCAACTACTCCGACGGCGCAGGCAGCTGCGACGAGGCTTTCCAACATGCCAAGGGGCTGGACGAGGCTTGGAACATCGACTTCCTGGC
>CAJTLK010000005.1:14321-34895 GCA_910577415.1 uncultured Oscillospiraceae bacterium | reverse complement strand
TGAATAAGATCATTGAGCGCAACACCACCATCCCGGCCAAGAAGAGCCAGATCTACACCACCGCCGCCGACAACCAGACCAGCGTGGAGGTCCACGTACTCCAGGGTGAGCGGGAGATGGCCCAGTACAACAAGACCCTGGGCCGGTTCAACCTGGATGGCATCGCTCCGGCGAGAAGGGGCGTGCCTCAGATCGAGGTCACCTTTGACATCGACGCCAACGGCATCGTCAACGTCTCCGCCAAGGACCTGGGCACCGGCAAGGAGCAGCACATCACCATCACCTCCTCCACCAATATGTCCAAGGAGGACATCGACAAGGCGGTGAAGGACGCCCAGCAGTTCGCCGCTGAGGATGCCAAGAAGAAGGAAGAGGTGGAGGTCCGCAATCAGGGTGAGCAGATGGTCTATCAGACCGAGAAGACCATGGAGGATCTGAAGGGCAAGGTCTCCGACCAGGAACTGGGCAGCCTGACCGCTCCGCTGGACGCTCTGAAGGAGGCCCTGAAGGGCACCGACACCGCCGCCATCAAGTCTGCCACCGAGGAGCTGAGCAAGGCCTTCTACGCCGTCAGCGAGAAGCTCTATCAGCAGACCGCTCCCCAGGACGGCCAGCCGGGGGCCGACGCCGCCGGAGCCGGCTTCGGAGGCTCGCAGCCTGGCCCCGACGGGGTAGTAGACGCAGACTACACCGTCATCGACGACAATCCCCAGCAGTAATAAGTAAATCCACCGCTGCCAAAAATTACCCCTCCCTGCTATAAGACTGCAAGATACGCGCAAGGGCTTCCGCCACGCACAGAGGGTCCGCAGGGAGGGGCGAATTTTTGTCACGGCGGGTCGGAGATTGCCGCTATCTGACAGACTACTTTGCAACAAACGGTCTTACTGTGTGGTTTCAAAAAGAAGGTGAATCCATATGCCCGAGCAGAAAAGAGATTACTATGAGGTCTTAGGCGTTGCCAAGACTGCCACCGATGACGAGCTGAAAAAGGCTTACCGCCGCCTGGCCAAGGAGTACCACCCCGACCTCCACCCCGGAGACAAGGCCGCCGAGGCCAAGTTCAAGGAGGTCAACGAGGCCTATGAGGTCCTCTCCGATGAGCAAAAGCGCCGCCGTTACGACCAATTCGGCCATGCCGGAGTCGACCCTAACTTCGGCGCCGGGGCCGGCGGTTATGGCGGCTATAACATGGGGGACATCGACCTGGGCGACCTCTTCGGCTCCTTCTTCGGCGGCTTTGGGGGAGGCTTCGGCGGCGGCCAACGTCAAAATCCCACCGCGCCCCGGAAGGGGGATACCCTCCGGGCCGCTGTGAGCGTCTCCTTTGAGGAGGCCGCTTTCGGCTGTGAGAAAGAAATTTCTCTCTCCCGCTCAGAGACCTGCGATGCCTGTAAGGGCACCGGCTGCGCCAGCGGCACCACCGCTGAGACCTGCCCCGACTGCCGGGGGACCGGCGTCATCCGCATCCAGCGGGGAGGCGGGGCCTTTACCTTTGCCACCAGCGCCCCCTGTACCCGCTGCCAGGGGACCGGGAAGATCATCCATACTCCCTGCTCGACCTGCCACGGCTCGGGCACAGTGCGCAAGCAGAGGAAGATCACCGTCAAGATCCCCGCCGGGATCGACAACGGCCAGGCCATCTCCCTCCGGGGCCAGGGCGGTGCGGGCGCCAACGGCGGCCCCGCGGGCGACCTGCTGGTCAGCGTCACCGTCCGCCCCAGCGACAAGTTCCGCCGGGACGGTACGGCGGTCTACTACGATCAGACTGTCACCTTCGCTCAGGCCGCTCTGGGCGCTACATTGACCATTCCCACCATCGACGGCACGGTGGAGTACGACCTGCCTGAGGGCACCCAGCCGGGCACCGTCTTCCGCCTCCGGGGCAAGGGCATCCCTTCGGTGGGCGGGCGGAGCCGGGGCGACCAGTTCGTCACCGTCAACATCCGGGTCCCCACCTCCATGAGCCTTACTCAGCGGGATGCCCTGCGCGCCTATGCCGAAGCCATGGACGAGGACGCCCCGGACAGCAAAGGATTTTTTGACAAACGACGGAAAAAGAAGTAAAATGTGGGGCGGACCGATAGTCTGCCCCACATTATTTTTACGCTTCTGAGGGAGGAAGCCCGGTATGACTTTCATCACACCCTCCATTATTTTTGTCTTTCTCACCGTGGCCCTGTGCTTTCTCTTTCTCTATCAGGCTCTGTCCGCTTCCCGGGCGGTCTCCCTTGCTCTTTCCCAGGGGGAACGGGGCGACGCCCCCACGGCCCGTCTCTCCTTTGCGGGCAAGCGGCACGCCATGGAGAAAAAGGACCGTCTGCCCGTTCTCCTTATCACCCTGGTCTATGCCCTCACCGCCTTCTTCCAGCTGGGCGATCTCACCGCGCCCACGAACTTCGTGAACTTTAAGGACCGCCCCGCCGTCACCATCTCCCTCCACGGCACCAAAGAATCCGACGGTCCGGCGGTATACTCCACCGGTATCCGTTATTACCCCGGCCTGGGCACCGGGTCCTACAACGTTGAGGTCTCCTCCGATGGGGAAAACTGGTCCACCCTTTGGCGGCGCCACGATGACCAGAGCGACAAGAATAAGGTCACGGGCTACTACTGGGCCGACGCGGCGGGCTATACCCCCGACTACGCCCTGACCCAGAACTATAACCAGCTTTTCAAGTGGATCGATATCGAGGTGGAGAACCCCCAGAACATCCAGTACCTCCGCATTTCCGGCAAAGCGGACAAGGAGGTGCTGGAACTGGGCAGACTGTGTCTGTTGGGTCAGGACGGCCAGGTGCTTCCCATCTGCTACGGCTTTATGGGCTTTTCCGACTTCGGCGATATTGACCCCGAGCTTTACTCCCTTTTTGATTGGGAGAACGTTCCTGAAAAGTCCACCTGGCACAACTCCACCTATTTTGATGAAATTTACCACGCCCGCACCGCCAAAGAGCACATTGACGGAGTCTATCCCTACGAGATCACCCACCCGCCCATGGGCAAGCTCATCCTGAGCCTGGGTATCCGGGCCTTTGGTATGACCCCCTTTGGCTGGCGGTGTATGGGGGTGCTCTTCGGGGTGCTGATGCTCCCCATCCTCTATGTCTTCCTAAAAAATATGTTCGGTAAGACGGTGGTCTCCGTCTGCGGCACCATCCTCTTCGCCGCCGACTTTATGCACCTGACTCAGACCCGCATTGCCACCATCGACACCTATGCCGTATTTTTCATCCTGGCAATGTACTTCTTTATGTACCGCTATCTGACCCTCCCCGCCGGGACGTCTTTCCGCAAGCAGGCCCTTCCCCTGCTGCTGTCGGGACTGATGTGGGGCTTCGGCGCGGCCAGCAAGTGGACGGTATTCTACGCCGGGATCGGGCTGGCCGTGGTCTACTTTATCGGCTTCTATCAGCGGCTCCGGGACTGGCCGGAGGAGGAGAAGTTTGAGCGGACCAGTTGGATCGTCAAGACCCTACTTTTCTCCGTTCTTTGCTTTATCATCCTCCCCGCCGTCATTTATTTTCTCGCCTATCTGCCCTATGCTTGGGCCAACGGGGCCGATTTGAGCCTGAAGGCTACCCTCCGCGGCTTTAAGGAGGGATTTCCCCTTCTCTTTCAGAACCTCTGGGGAAAGCTGACCTATTCCGGGGAAGGCTCCTTCCAGGCCGCCTATATCCCCGGCGACACTCTCCCCGGCATCGTGGCGGGCAACCAATGGTATATGTTCAACTACCACCAGGGCGTCACCCAGTCCCACCCCTATTCCTCCTGGTGGTTCCAGTGGGTGGTGGACGCCCGGCCTATCCTCTACTATATGGACAATGACGTGTCCGGCTATACCACCCGCTTTGCCGCCTTTTCCAATCCAGTCGTGTGCTGGGCGGGGTTGGGGGCTATTCTCATCTGCTTCGCCGGCGTCTTCCGGCGGTTTTGGGCCAAGTTGGGCTTTCTCTGGGGCTTTGGCGCCTTTGCCGCTCTCACCGTTGTCCAGGTACAAAAGACCCCCAACGGAGTCTTTGACCCCGCCCTCTCCCCGGAGGTCCTGGCGCGGAACAAGCTTATTCTGCTCCTCTGTCTTCTGCTCTATCTGGCCTCCACCTATCTCATTGCCAGGGCCACCGGCAACCGCTCCACCCATCAAGAGCTTTTTATTACCGTTGCCTTCCTCTCCCAGCTTGTCCCCTGGTTTTTTATTGGCCGCACCACTTTTGAATATCACTACTTCCCCTCTATCCTTTTCCTTGTCTTTGCCATTGCCGCCCTCTTTGACGCTTTGGTGGAGAAGGGAAAGGACTGGCAGTTCCCGGTCTGCGGCATGACCGGGATATCCGTTGGGCTGTACGCCCTCTTTTATCCCATACTCATCGGCCTCCAGATCCCGGTCTGGTATGAGCCTATGGTCAAGTGGCTCGAAAGCTGGCCCTTTTAGAGGAAAAGCGTCCGAACAACCAACCATCTGCACAGCCTGACAGCCCCAGGAGGTATCTTTATGTTTTTGGCCGACTGTCACACCCACACTCACCTCTCCCCCGATTCAGACTCCGCCGCCATTGATATGGCAAAAGCGGCGCAAAAGGCAGGGCTTTCTGAGCTGTGCTTCACCGATCACGTGGACTTTCTGGACTTTGACGGCAACCGCTGCGGCTTTGACAGCTGGGAGCGATACTTGGAGCAGTTCCAGCCCCTCTCCCTCCCCGGCGTTACCCTTCGTCTGGGCGTAGAGCTGGGGGAAGCCTGGGAGGACCCGGCCCTGGCCCGGGAGGTGGTCTCTCATCCGGCGGTGGACTTTGTCATCGGCTCGGTCCACAACCTCTCCTCTGCCGACGGCGGGGTGGATTTCTACTACCTCCACTACGAAAATGAGGACGACTGCCACCGGGTGCTCTCGGCCTACTTTGACTGTATGGAGACCCTCTGCGCCATGGACTGCTACGACGTACTGGGCCATATCATCTACCCTCTGCGCTACATGAACCGCCGGGACGGCAATCACGTCGCTTTGGAGCGTTATCTCCCCCAGCTCCGGCGCATTTTTACCACGGTGGCGGCCAGAGGCAGAGGCATTGAGGTCAACACCTGCCGGGGTGAGACCGTGGAGGACTGGCGGGAGGTATTGACCCTCTACCGGGATTGCGGCGGAAAGATCGTTACCTTAGGCAGCGACGCCCACGCTCCCGCAGACGTGGGCAGGGGCATTCCCCAGGCGGCGGCGCTGCTGAAGGAGCTGGGCTTTGACCTCGCGGTATATGAAAAGCGCCAGGCAAAATTGATTCCGCTGTAATATTGAGAGGAGGCATTTTTATGATCGCGCTGGGCTGTGACCACGGCGGCTTTGCTCTGAAAGAGCACATCATAGACTGTTTGAAAAATCAAGGGATCGAATACAAGGACTTTGGCTGCGACTGTGCCGACTCCTGCGACTACCCCGACTTTGGCGCCGCCGCCGCCAGGGCGGTGGCGGGTGGAGAGTGCGAGAAGGGCATCGTCATCTGCACCACCGGCATCGGCATTTCCATCGCCGCCAACAAGGTAAATGGGGTGCGCTGCGCCCTGTGTGCCGAACCCCTCTCCGCCGAGATGGCCCGCCGCCACAACGACGCCAATATGCTGGCTATGGGGGCGGGGCTGGTGGGGCCTAACCTGGCCACACGGATCGTGGAGGTTTTCCTGAACACCCCCTTTGAAGGTGGCCGCCACCAGCGGAGGGTAGATAAGCTCACTGCGTTGGAAAACCGCTAAGCTCTTGCGCCCTGCGCCCTGCCGGGACATTTTCCCAGTAAGGCCGGGGCGCGGTCATTTTTCCCAGGAGGGACCGTTATGCCGGAAAAGATCCAAGTCCGTGGGGCACGGGTACACAACCTGAAAAACATTGACATAGACGTGCCTCTTGACCAGATCGTGGCCGTCGCCGGGGTATCCGGGTCAGGGAAATCCTCCCTGTCCCTGGGTGTGTTGTATGCCGAAGGCTCCCGCCGGTATCTGGAAGCCCTGTCCACCTACACCAGAAGGCGTATGACCCAGGCCGCCAAGGCCCAGGTGGACGAGGTGCTCTACGTTCCCGCCGCCCTGGCCCTTCACCAGCGTCCGGGAGTACCCGGCATCCGCTCCACCTTCGGCACGGGCACCGAGCTGCTGAACTCTCTGCGGCTCATGTTTTCCCGTCTGGCCAGCCACCGCTGCCCCAACGGCCACTATCTGCCCCCCACCCTGGCGGTGGCGGCGGAGCAGCCCCTCTTCTGCCCTGCGTGCGGCTCGGAGGTCCACGCTCCCACCGCCGAGGAGTTAGCCTTCAACTCCCAGGGGGCCTGTCCCACCTGCGGCGGCACAGGCACGGTGCGCACCGTAGATGAATCCACCCTGGTGCCAGATGAGAGCATCTCCATCGACGATGGAGCGGTGGCCCCCTGGGGAAGTCTCATGTGGTCGCTGATGACCGACGTATGCCGGGCCATGGGGGTACGCACCGACGTGCCTTTCCGGGAGCTGACGGAAAAGGAGCGGGACATCGTTTTCCACGGCCCCGCCGAGAAAAAGCACATTCTCTACCACGCCAAGAAAAAGACCGATTCCAACGACTTTGCCGAGCTGGACTTCACCTACTTTAACGCCGTCTATACTGTGAAAAACGCCCTAAGCAAGGTCAAGGATGAGAAGGGAATGAAGCGGGTAGAGAAATTTTTGAAACAGGACGTGTGCCCTGACTGCGGCGGCGTCCGCCTCTCCCAAGCCGCCCGCGCCCCCAAACTCCGGGGCATCGGCCTGGATGAAGCGTGCAAAATGCCCCTGACAGAGTTGGCCGAGTGGGTCAAAGGGGTCCCCGCCTCCCTCCCTGAGGAGCTGCAGGCCATGGCGGAAAGCATTTGCCAGTCCTTCCTGGACGTAGCCAAGCGGCTCCAAGACCTGGGGCTGGGCTATCTCTCCCTGGACCGGGCGGCGGCCACCCTCTCCACCGGGGAGCGGCAGCGGATGCAGCTTGCCCGGGCGGTGCGCAACCGCACCACCGGGGTATTATACGTGCTGGACGAACCCTCCATCGGCCTGCATCCATCCAACATCGTGGGCCTTACCGGGGTGATGCGCGACCTGGTAGCCGACGGCAATTCGGTGCTTTTGGTGGACCACGATGCCCAAATTTTATCCGAGGCGGACTATCTCATTGAAATGGGCCCAGAGGCCGGAGCCAAAGGCGGGCGGATCATCACCCAGGGTCCCCTCCAGGAGGCCATCCGGGACCCTGCCTCCCAGATCGGCCCCTTCCTCACCGGGACGGCAGACAACCATATCCGTGACCGGGCGGCGGCCCATCAGGTCTTTGATCTTGGGACCATCCGTCTTTCCACCGAAGCCATCCACACCGTCAAGCCCTTGGAGGTCAATATCCCCAAGGGACGGCTGACGGTGGTGACGGGGGTCTCCGGCTCGGGCAAGACCACCCTCATTTTGGAGAGCCTGGTGCCCGCTCTGGCGGCGTTGACCAGCGGAGAGAAGCTGCCGGAGCACGTTCTTTCTCTGGAGGCTGAGGGTATTCATTCTGTAAAGCTCATCGACGCCACCCCCATCGGCGTCAACGTCCGCTCCACCGTAGCCACCTATGCCAACGTCCACGACGAGCTGCGAAAGCTCTACTCCAAAGCTCCTACCGCCAGGGAATTGGGCTGCAAGGCCGGGGATTTCTCCTACAACACCGGCTCCCTCCGCTGCCCCATCTGCGACGGAACCGGGGTCATCGACCTGGACGTACAGTTTTTGCCCGACGTGACCATTCCCTGCCCCGACTGCCATGGTTCCCGGTACGGCAAGACCGCCCACCGGGTAAAGCTGGGAGAGTATTCTCTCCCCGACCTTATGGATATGGATATAAATACCGCCATTGGGGTCTGCAAAGACATGAAGCTGGTGCGCCAGCGCCTTCAGGTGCTCCAGGACCTGGGGCTGGGCTACCTGACCCTGGGGGAAGAGACCCCCAGCCTCTCCGGCGGCGAGGCCCAGCGGCTCAAGCTTGCCAGCGAGATGGGCCGGAGCCAGGGCGACTCCCTCTTTGTCTTCGACGAGCCCACCATCGGCCTGCACCCCCTGGACGTACGGACCCTACTAGGGGTCTTCCAGACCCTTATTGACCATGGCGCCACGGTGGTGGTCATCGAGCATGACCTGGACGTGATCCGCAATGCCGACTACCTCATCGACATGGGCCCCGGCGGCGGCGAGGCGGGGGGCCGGGTGGTGGCCTCCGGCACCCCCGAGCAGGTGGTCCAAACTCCCGAAAGCGTCACAGGAAGGTTCTTAAATCTGTGACCCGGCAGTATCCCAAGCGCTTTATTCCATTTTCCATTTCAAAATAAACAAGGTCCTGTGCTTTCGCACAGGGCCTTGTTACCGCTACAAAAAAACACCCCACGGAGCTTCCTCCGTGGGGCGTACTTTTTTCAGAACGGTCAGCCTCTTACGCGGACGATACACTTCAAGCTCACGCCGTCCACCGTGGCGGTGATGTCGGCGGTGCCCTTACCCACGGCCTTGACCGTACCGTCGGCAGAGACCGTGGCCACCCCGGTATTGCTGGAAGCCCAGGTCACGGCGGAGCCAGTGCCCGAAACGGTCAGCCTCCAGCTCTTATCAGAGGGATTGTCCGAGTTCAGATCCAGAGTAAAGTCGTCCCGACTGAGCTTCAGCCCGGAGGCGCTGGAAGAGCCGCCGCTGCTGGAGGGCGCCTGGGTGGCGGTAGTGGTGGTCGTAGAGGAGGAGCCGGAGGCATCCTTGAAGTTGCAGCGGACGATGCAGGTCTTGTCCCCCACCCCCGCCACTGTGGCGGTGAGGGTAACGGTACCCTGGCTCACGGCGGTGACAACGCCGTTCCACGAAACCGAGGCCACATTGGGATTGCTGGACTTCCAGGTCACGTCGCCGCGGGCATTCTCCGGCGTGTAAGTAATTTTCATCTGGAAGGTCTCTCCGGCGTGGTCCAGAGTAAAGTCCTTCCGGTTGAGCTTAAAGCTGGTGGGAGCAGTCAGCTCGGCCACTGGAGAGGTGACAACAGGGATCGGGGGCTGGCTGGTGATGGGGGTAGGCTCCACCACAGGATCGCTGGGCACTGCCGCCGAGGGGGCCGCGCTGACGGAGGAGGACTGAGCGGGGGTAGGCGTGGCATCGGCCACGGGATCCTTCTCCCCCACCAGAGAGCGGACAATGGAGATCACGATGCCCGCCGCGGCGATGATGAGAGCCAGGGAGACCACCATGCTGATGACCCGGCGTACCGAAGGCCCCTGGCCTCCGCCCGAGGCGTAGCCCCCTCGTTTTCCGCCGCCGCTGGCCAGACGCTTCCCGCCGCCGGAGACGACTTCATCTTCTTCATCATCGGCCACGTTCCAGCGGCCCGTGCCGTCCTCGTTACAGAAGGGACAATGCTTATAGCTGGCGGCGTACATCTCTCCGCAGTATTCACATTTGATAAGTTCGTTTTTGGAGCCGGCCCGCTGTGCCATGATCTCTCACGACCTTTCCGAAATTCTGTCTTTATTTTACACGTTTCGCCGGGTTATGTCAACTCAGTTTGACAAACTGTTACTGAATTTTCATCTCTTTTTCTCAGGGGTAAAATTCCCGGTAGACCTGCCCCGGAGCCAGCTTCACATGGCGGGCATGGGCCAGCTCCTCCACGGTAACAAAAAGGAATCCCCGCTGGTGGAGCACATCCACGATGTCCAGGGCCGCCTCCACCGAGGTGGAATAAATGTCGTGAAGGAGGACGATGTCGCCGTCCTTGGCGTGGGAGACCACATGAGCGGCAACGCGGGCGGCGTCCTTATATTTCCAGTCCTCCGGGTCCACCGACCACAGGATCAGGGCCGAGGGAGCTTTCTTTTCCACTCCGGCGTCCACCGCGCCGTAGGGCGGACGGATACAAAATGTCTCTCCGCCGGTAAGCTCGCTCAATATCCCATTGGTACGGCCTACCTGGGCCTGGAAATCGGCGCTGCTCAGCCCGGTGAGATAGACGTGGTCATAGCTGTGCACGCCGATCTGATGTCCCTCCGCCGCCATGCGCTCGATCAGGTCTTCGTTACCAGGGATCATCTCCCCCACAATGAAAAAGGTACATTTTACCCCCCGCTGGGCAAGGCCGTCCAGCAGCTTAGTGGTGGTGGACCGGTTAGGCCCGTCGTCAAAGGTGAGCGCCACGAGGGGCGTTTCGGGCGCCTCGATCTCTGCGGCGGCGTCCACCGGCCTGGCCTCCTCCAAGGGCCTGGGAGCCAGAAAAAAGACCAGGACCAGGGACATTGCCAGCGGACCGCATATGCTCTTAAAATCCTTCCAAAAGCGCAAAATACCCCACCGCCTTTCTGACCATGTTCAACAGTCAGTATGTGCGGTGGGGCAAAAATCATGGGTGGAAATTTTAGCTTTGGCTCATCCGTTCCTCCCGAGGGTCTGGGTCGCCGTCCAGAGTGGAGAGATAGCGGTACAGAGGCGTCAGCTCCTCCCAGGTCTTCAATATCTCATCCTTCAGCTCCGGGGAAAAAAGCAGCTCATCATGGCTCCGGGTACGGCCCACGGAAAAGCCGTTTTTGCTGTTGTACCACGACTCCAGCAGCTTACTGGGGGCAGGTCTTGGCTTCTTGAAGCTCTCCCCGGTCAGTTCCAGTTCAGGGTCCTTTTGTATTTTGCGGACCATTTTCTCAAAGCTCTTAGGGTCCCGGTCCAACCGGGCGCGGAGCTTTGCCATGGTGGCGGCCCGGGCCATCCAGTAGCCCAGGCCGAAGCTGTATTCCTCCGGGGTCAGCTCAAACCAGAAGGTAGCCCTGGCGGACCAGTCCTCGGCGGGCTGGGAGACGGTAAACCACAGGTGGTCCTTATACGGTCCCCGGCCAAAGAGCCGCCGGGCGTCCCGGTAAATGCGGCTGACCCGGCTCACCAGCTCCAGGTCCTTGTGATGGGCGGAATACTCCTCATAACACTCCCGGCAAAGCTCCTTCATGGGGATCTCAAAGCAGGTCTTGTACTCCTCTTTCCGAGGCTCAAACCAGGAGCGGTCATTGTTGAAGCGGATACCCCACATAAAGTCGATGGTGGCAGGGGAAAAGCCCTGAAACATGGCAGTGTTCCTCTCTCTTTTGGATAGTAGCTTCCCTTAGTAGGGCCGGAAACCGGAGGTCCGGCCCCCCGATAAAAGCGCTCTTACAGTCCCGGCGGCAGCATAGGCTCCTCAGGGTCATAGGGCACTGGGGTGGGCTGAGGCAGCAGCCCAGGTCCATAGCTCTCCACGGGGGCCGGGTCGCCTCCCGGCTGGGTGGGGTCCACCGGCGGGATAGTGGGAATATTGCCCGCCTCCTCCGGGTCCTCCTCAGTGGGAGCGGCAGTGGAGGGCACCTGGGTCTCCAGCTTCTCTCCGGTGACTGGGTCGATGTTCAGCGACCAGATATCCGCGGGGTTGAAGAAGACCACCTCGTTACGGACGTAATACTTAGTCTTATAAAGCAGCTTCTCCTCCACCACCTTGCCCTCAGCGTCAAGAAGCTTCTGGTAGGTCTCCAGGGTCACGCCGTTGTAGCCGGTGCGCTCCGGGTCCTTCTTCGTGGTACCCTGGGGGATAGTGTCCCTGGCCTCATAAATGGTCTTGTAGGCTTGGGTAATGACCCGGTTGGTGGAATAGGGTTCGCCGTGAACGCCGGTGGTGTCGGTCCCGTGGATGAGCACGTGGAGATTATTCTTCTTATCCACATATGCTTCCAGTTTGATAGGATGCTCATTGGTATTCTTGAAGCGGAAATCCAGCCCGCCCTCGTCGCCGTAATCACCGTAGACCGTGGCGTCCAATCCGCCCCGGATATAAGACGGCTCATAGCGGTGGGCTGAGCGCTCCAACGTCTCCAAATTGGCCCGGAGGGTGGCCCAGTAAAGGGTGGAGGACGCCTGACAGATACCCCCGGCCACCGTATCCTTAGATAGGCCGTTAACATAGGCCGTGGCCTTTCCATAGCCGTTTTCTACGGCATAGGGACTGCACACCTGGTTGAAGGAAAACTCCTCGCCGGGATAAATGATATGGCCGTTGAGGAAATTGGCCGCCACGCCCACGTTCATGTGGCGGTCTGCGGTGCCTGTGACTCTGGTGACGGCCTCGCCCAAAACGTCCCGGAAAAGTAGCGCCTCCAACTCCTCCGTGGTAGGGTCGGGAATGGTGAGTTCCAGCTTTACTTGGACGATCTCCTCCTCCCCGGCAGCCTCCAGAGCGGCCTTGGCCTTTCCGATATCAAAACTCTTCCCCGTGACCGAGGGGACGATCTCCCCGGTCTCCCGGTCCAGATAGGCAGCCGAGGCGGTGGTAAAGACCTCGTCGTAAATGGCGTTAAAGTCCAGTTCCGCCGGGGCCATGGAGGCAAAAGACACCCCCACATTATCCTGTCCCCTGGCCAGGGCATCGGTGATGGAGTTACGGGTGTGGTCCAGCTGCACCTTGATATCGGTCCGGCCCTTCACCAGTACCAACTCCTCCTTGCCGTAGCGGCAGACGGTTTCCTTGCCGTCGGCGTTCAGTTCCTTTTGCAATTGCGCCAGAAGCGTCTCCACCCGCTGCTGCCCCTGGGCGGTGTAGTTCAGATAAGGCGCAAGCTCTACCCGCTCCCCGGCAATGCTGTGGGCCAGATACCAAACTCCCAGGCCAAGGAAGTTGGCCCCTCTGCTGTGGCCGCCAAAAGCAGCCCGATACAGGTCGGCATTGACGTCCGCCGGTTCCACCAGGCCGTCAGTCTCAATAGGAAAGCGCTCCCCCTTAGGTCCGGTGAGGAACATGGTCCTACCCTGCCAGTTTTGAGGCAGCTGGTCGTTGAGCTTTTCCGCTGCCTGGGCGGTGGTGAGGCCGGAGATATCCACACCTCCCACCGAGGTGTTGGTCCAGAATATGTCCCGGTGGGCATAGGCGCACAGGGCGATATAGGCGCATATGACCACAGCAAGAACTGTGGCCACAATGGGCAGCCAGTTCTTGTTGTTCTTGTTTTCTTCAGGGGCAAGCCTTTTCCCGCCAGTATTCTCCGACAACTTCAATCCCTCCCCGCTCCCCGTCTCTCTCAAACAGGCAGCGCATGCTTAAAAATATGAATCTATTATATGTTTTTCCACAGGAAAATGCAATAACAGAACGGTTACAACCTGAGATTTCCTTATCCAGTCTCCCCTTTACTTTCCACACAAATTGTTGTAAGATGTTTTATCATTATTTTTCGGTGAGGAGGTGGAGTATGTCGAATACGCCGGAGTCCAATATCCCGTGGTGGGTCATCATTTTGGGCTTTATTCTTTTCTGGCCGGCGGGGCTGGTGCTCCTCCTCCTCAATTTCAGCGGCGTCAGCCTCCCCCTTGAGGAACTGCGCCAAGCCTTTTTGCCCCCCTCCTCTCCCCGGCAAGGACAGTCCCCTGCCCGGGAGCAAGGCAAGGCCGCCCAGGCCAAGACCGTCAGCTACCGCTATGTCTATGACCCGCAGCAGGCCAAGACCGCCCAGCCTGGAGTTTCCCGTTACACATACGCTCCCCGGCAGGGCGGAGCCACCACGCAAAGCAGTCCGCTCCGGGTCTGGAAGCAGCCCAGGCTGGGCAAGCTCATGGCCGCGTCGGGAGGCGTCCTCAGCTTCCTCTCCAGCCTGGCCTTTGCTGAGAAGTTTTCCTTTGCTCTGCAGCACGGCCTTCTTCGCTATGCCGTAGAGTGGTTTGCCCCCTTCGGCTTTTTGTGCGCGGGGCTGTTTCTGCTGGGCAAGGGGATCGTTCAGACCCGGCTTGCCCGGCGGATGAAGCTCTATCAGGGGGTCATCGGAGAGAATATCTCCGCCGCCAAGCTCCGCATCGAGAACATGATGGACAAGGTGGTGGAGGGTTTTGAAAAGCAGCTGGATCAGCTTTTCCAGTCCGACGCCATGGACATTACCGCCGACGTGGACGTGCTGGAGCGGATGCTGGACCGGGATGGCCTGGGCGCCTCGGGCATGACCCTGGGCCTCTGACATAAAGCAGGAGAAGGTAAGCCCCGGCGCTCACTGAGCGCCGGGGCTTTTTCACATCTATGTACCTTACTCCTCACAGTTCCTTTTTTGCCATAATGTGTAGGCTGACCCGGTAGGAGATCAGCAACGCCCCGGCTCCCACGGCGGGCAGAAGCAAAAATCCCGACGGCAGGGAGTAGTCTCCAAATCCGGTACTGATGTTCAGAATCGTACCCATGATGGCCGCCGCGCCCGCGATGAAGGCCACCAACACCACCGTCACCACCCGGGCCTTGGTGCCGCCAAAGTAGTAGCTCAGGGGCATGGACAGGGCGGCGTAGATGAGGAGCATCCCGCTGTATAGGGCGGCGGCTTGAAAGTTCCCCATCTCTTTTGCCAGTGCGCCCACTAGCATTTGAACGGCCGCTACCCCTACCGTAACCAGGAGCAGCAGGGTATACCGTGCCTTCACCATGTTTTTTCTTCCGCCGGGGACCGCGGCGGCGTAGGCCGTCCAGTGGTTGAACTCGTCGTAGCTAAAGAGGCCGATGATGGACGACATGGCAAAGATGACGGCGTAGAACATCACAAAGCCGGAGTTCATATCGGTAAAGAGGGCCAGAGCGCCAAAAATCGCAATAAAAAATAGATAAAAGCGGAGGTTCCCGCTGACCAGGGCAAAGTCCCGTCTCAAAAAGCCTTTCATGCCTTGTCACTCCTTGTAGTAAAGATCATCAAGTCCTCCAGACTGGCCGGATCCACCGTCAGCTCCGGCAGGGCATAGCGCAGGGCTTCCCGGTCATTGATGAGGGCCTGGCAGCCATACTCGCCCTCCCGCTTGCCCACGATGAGAGAATCGGGCACCTTGTCCAGCTCCGCCTTGGAACAGAAGAGCTTGCCGTAGCGGGAGAGCAGCTCGTCCTTGACCCCCTGCACCGTCACCTTTCCCTTGTGGAGATAGGTCACATAGTCGCAGACCTTTTCCAGATCGCTGGTGATATGGCTGGAGATGAGAATGGCGTGGTCCTCATCGGCGATGAAATTCAGAAATTCATCCAATATCTCATCCCGCACCACCGGGTCCAGGCCGGAGGTAGCCTCGTCCAGCACCAGCAGCTTGGGCCTGTGGGAGAGGGCGGCGGCAATGGTGAGCTTCATCTTCATGCCCCGGGACAGCTCTTTGACCTTTTTGTCCCCCGGCAGGTCGAACTTGGTAAGATACTCGTCAAAAAGCCCATCCTCCCAGCCGGAAAACAGCCCGCCGCAGAAAGCCTTCACCTGCTTTACCTTCAGATTGTCGGTAAAGGGGCACTCGTCAGGAACATAGCCCACCTCTCCCAGAGCCTCCGCCGTGGACGTGCCCAACAGCTCCACCGTCCCGGAGGTGGGTGTCAGGATACCCAGCAGGCACTTGAGGAGGGTGGACTTGCCCGCCCCGTTCTCCCCGATGAGGCCCAGAATGGTGCCGCCGGGAAGTTCCAAATTGACGTCCTCCAGCTGAAAGCCGCCAAAATCCTTACATAGATGCTCTGTCTTTACCACGTAGTCCATATGTCATTCCTCCCCATACAGGATATCCAGAATTTCGTTGACCTCATCCCGGCCAACGCCGCCGGAGCGGGCGGCCTCCACCGCCCTGGTCAAATGCTCCTCCACCCGGCGGCGGGCGTCCTCGCGCACCAACTCCAGGTTCCGTGCCGCCACAAAGCAGCCCTTGCCGGGAACGGTGGTGATGAACCCCTCCCGCTCCAGCTCCTCATAGGAGCGCTTGGTGGTAATGACGCTGATGCGCAGGTCCCGAGCCAGGGCACGCATAGAGGGCAGCGCCTCCCCCTCTTTTAACCCTCCCGAAAGGATGAGGGCCTTGACCTGCCGGGTGATCTGGTCGTAGATAGGGATCTCCCCCGTGTTTCGGATGATGATATCCATTCCATCGCCTCCGCCACGCCTTTACTGTATCTATCGAGTATATACAGTATATATGTAATATACACAGTTGTCAAGAGTAGATCGACAAAAATCTTATGAACGGACAGTATCCCATCCACCGCTGCCAAAAATTACCCCTCCCCGCACCCATACCTGGCCAGAGAATGAGCCTCCGGCCACGTATTGAGATAATGCGGGGAGGGGCGAATTTTTGTCACGGTGGGTCGGAGAGTTCGTTTTACCGGGTCAGATACCGCACCCGGAGAACGCCCTCAATGCTGCGGATCGCGTCCAGCTCCTTGTCGGAGACCGCCGCGGCGACGTCCACGATGGTATAGGCGTACTCGCCCTTGGACTTGTTGGTCAGGTTCTCCACGTTGATCTTCTCGTCGGAAAGGATGGAGGTAATGGAGCTCAGCAGGCCGGGGCTGTTGCGGTGGATAACGCACAGCCGGGCCGCCCCTGTCCACGGAAGGTCGGCGTCGGGGAAGTTGACGCTGTTGTGGATAACGCCGCTCTCCAAATAATCCCGCAGCTCCTGGGCCGCCATGACGGCGCAGTTGTCCTCGCTCTCGGGGGTGGAGGCCCCCAGGTGGGGGATGAGGATGGTGTTGGGCGCCGCGGCCAGGGCGTTGGAGGGGAAATCGGTGACATAGGAGGCCACCTTGCCGCTGCGCAGCGCGGCAATAAGGTCTTCCTCGTTCACCAGCCCGCCACGGGCCATGTTGACGATGTGCACGCCGTCCTGCATCTTGGTGATGGCCTCGGCGTTGATCATACCCTTGGTGTCCTTGTTCTGGGGTACGTGGATGGTGATATAGTCGGCGCTGCGAAGCACCGGATCCAGCTGGTTCGTCACCTGCACCGCCCGACTGAGGGACAGGGCGGAGTGAACGGAGAGGAAAGGATCATAGCCGATAACGTTCATGCCCAGCTTAGTGGCGATGTTGGCCACCTGGACGCCAATGGCGCCCAGGCCCACCACGCCCAGGGTCTTACCCATGATCTCTGGGCCAACAAAAGCCCCTTTACCCTTCTCCACCACCGTGGTGACGTCGATACCGGCGGCGACCTGTTCATCCACCCACTTGGAGCCCTGGACGATCTTCCGGGAGGCCATCATCAGGGCGCAGACCACCAGCTCCTTCACGGCGTTGGCATTGGCGCCGGGGGTGTTGAAAACCACGATACCCTCCTCGGAGCAGCGCTGGATAGGGATGTTGTTGGTGCCCGCCCCCGCCCGGGCAATGGCCCGGAGGCTCTGGGGAAACTGGTATTCCAGCATATCGGCGGAACGGACCAGGATGCCGTCGGGGTCGGCCACGCTGTCAGAAACGGCGTAGGTCTTGGCGTCCAGCGCCTTCAACCCCGCAGCGGAAATTTTGTTGAGAGTTTTGATTTGGTACATTTCAATTCTCCTTGTCAAACTTCTTGATGAAATCCACCAATTTTTCCACGCCCTCCATGGGCATGGCGTTGTAGATGCTGGCACGCATACCGCCCACCAGGCGGTGGCCCTTCAGGTTGGTGAAGCCCGCCTCCACGCTCTCCTTGACGAACTTGGCGTCCAGCTCCTCGCTGGGGGTGCGGAAGGTCACGTTCATGTCAGAGCGGGAGCCCGCCTCGGCGGCGCAGGTGAAAAGGCGGGACGCGTCAATGGCGTCATAGAGCATCTGGGCCTTCTGGTGTTTGATCTTCTCCATGCCGGCAACGCCGCCCTGACCCTCCAGCCAGTCCAGCACCAGCCCCAGCATATAGATGCACCAGCAGGGCGGGGTATTGTACATGGAGTCCTTGTCGATCATGGTCTTGTAGTTCATCATCAACGGAGTGTACGCGAGCTCATGGCCCGCCAGATCCTCCTTGATGATGACCACGGTGAGACCGGCGGGGGCCATGTTCTTCTGGGCCCCGGCAAAAATGATTCCGTACCTGCTCACGTCCACCGGGCGGGAGAGGATGTCGGAGGACATGTCGCACACCAGGGGTACCGAGCCGGTGTCGGGGATATACTGCCACTCGGTGCCGAAGATAGTGTTGTTGGCACAGTAGTAGAAATAGCTGGCCTCAGGGTCCAGCTTCAGCTGGGACTGGGTGGGGATATAGGTGTGGTTACGGTCCTCGCTGGAGGCGGCCAGACTGATCTGGCCGTATTTCTTGGCCTCCTTGAAGGCGATGTTTGCAAAGTTGCCGGTGACGGCGTAGTCGGCCTTCCCCGTCTTGCCGATGAGGTTCAGGGGTACCATGGAAAACTGGCCGGAGGCGCCGCCCTGCAAAAACAGCACCTTGTACCCTTCGGGAACATTCAGGGCCTTGCGGAGCTTGGCCTGGGTGTCGTCAAAGATCTTCTGGAAGACCTTGGAGCGGTGGCTCATCTCCATCACCGACATGCCGGAGCCCTGATAATTGGCGATCTCCTTCCCCGCCCGTTCCAGAGCCTCCAGGGGCAGCATGGACGGTCCGGCGGAAAAGTTGTAAACTCTCTTGTCTGCCATAGCGGTATCCTCCTCTGCACTGTGTTTGTCCGCGCGCTATTTATAGTAGCGTTGCCTTGTATTATATCCCCCCGCACCCTCCGCGTCAAGGGACGGAACGGCCCAAAAACACCACTGAGAAAAGGGGGTTTGTCTCTATAATGACAGAAAAGCGCCGTGGATAAATATCCACGGCGCTTCATTGCTCCGATCTTTAGTCGGTGACGTAGGGCAGCAGGGCGATCTGACGGGCCCGCTTCACGGCCACGGTCAGCTGGCGCTGATGCATAGCGCAAGTGCCGGTGGTCCGGCGGGGCAGGATCTTGCTGCGCTCGGACAGGAACCGCTTGAGCTTGGCGGCGTCCTTGTAGTCGATGTGCTCCACCTTGTCCACACAGAAGGTGCAGACCTTACGGCGCTTACGGCCGCGGGGGCGCTGGTCCTTGACATTACCATCCATAGGCATGAGGAATGACCTCCTTTATTCTGTAATAGCCCGCCGTATCAGAACGGCAGATCGCCGTCGTCGTCGGCCAGCTCAGCGAACTGGTCCTCTCCGGTGGGGGCGGCGTAACCGCCGGAGCTGGAAGCGGGAGCGGACTGGGCAAAGGGCGGGGGAGCGTAGCTGCCGCTGTCCCCATCCCGCCGGGAATCGCCGAAATAGACGTTCTCGGCCACCACCTCGGCGGCGGTGCGCTTGTTGCCGTCCCGGTCTGTATAGGGACGGATCTGGAGCCGGCCCTCCACCACAGCCATACGGCCCTTGGCAAAGTAACGGCTGACAAACTCGGCGGTCTGGCGCCAGGCGACCACATTGATGAAGTCGGTCTCACGCTCGCCGGTCTGCTTGTTGCGGAAGTCCCGGTCCACCGCCAGACGGACGGTGGCGACGGTCACCCCGCCGGGGGTGGTCCGCAACTCCGGGTCGGCCACCAGCCGGCCCATGATAATGATACGATTGAGCATCCCGTCTCCCCCTTACTCGTCCAGACAGACGATGATGGAGCGCATCACGCCGTCGGTGATCCGGAAGATACGGTCCAGCTCCGCCGGGAAAGCGGGCAGAGCGGAGAAGGTCAGGCGGACATAGTAGCCGTCGTTCTGATCCTGGATGGGGTAGGCCAGGCGGCGCTTGCCCCACTCGTCCACCTCCACCTGGGTGGCGTTGGCCTCGCAGAGAGTCTTGAACTTCTCCACCAGGGCGGCGGTGTCCTCCTCGTTCTTGCGGGGATCGATGATATACACCGCCTCGTAGTTCGCGTTCAGTTTTGCCATTTTCTTGCACCTCCTTATGGGCTGATGGCCCCCGGTCTTGCCGGGAGCAAGGAGCTCTGTCTTTTGACAGGCTATACTATTATATAAGATTTTTTCGCTTTGTCAAGAAAAACCTGTTTTTCTCGTCAGCTCTGCCAGGACTTGACAGGCCCTGGCTCTTTTGGTAAAATAATTCATAGCAAAACGCTATACAATGTTTGCTGTCAGAAAGGAGTACAAACATGAACAAAGAACGTATCAAGGGCTTTGGGGCGGGACTGCTTACCGCCGCCCTCATTCTGGGCCTGGGCGGGGCCGCTGTGGCTGCCCGGAACATCACCGTGGATGATGGCGTCGCCGTCACCATCAACGGCGTCCCCTTCACCCCCAAGGACGCCAACGGCCAGACCGTAACACTTTTCGCCTATAACGGCACCACCTACGCCCCCGTCCGGGCCTTCAGCGAGGCGGCGGGGCTGCTGGTGGACTATGACGCCGACAAGGGCGTCGCCCGCATCGAGACCCCCGACTACGCTGCCCAGGCCGACCCGGCCTACTCCACCTATATTGGGGTGGACAAAGCGCGGGAGCTGGCCCTCAGCGACGCCGGGGTCACTCTGGCCGACGCCCGCATTCTCAAGTCCTGCCTGGACTGGGAGGACGGAAGGGCTATCTATGATGTGGAGTTCTGCTCCCTGCGCACCGAATACGACTACGAGGTGGACGCCGCCACCGGGGCCATCCTGAAGAAGGAGCTGGACCTGCCCGATTTTGACTGGTCTTGTCACGACGATTACCGTATCAGCCAAGGCTGGGGCTGGCACCACGATGAGAGCGGCTGGCACCACGGCGGCGGCCACCACGGCCAGCCCTCCTGGGCAGGACAGGGCGGCTCCGGGACCAACCCGGCGGGCCTCATCACCCAGGCCAAGGCTATT
>CAJTLK010000005.1:0-14311 GCA_910577415.1 uncultured Oscillospiraceae bacterium | reverse complement strand
CGCCGAGCGCTCCGGCGTCACCGTCTACACCGTGGATAAATGCGAGCTGGACTATGACGACGGCGCCTGGGTCTATGAGATCGAACTGCGCGCGGGCTGGACCGAGTATGAGTGCGAGATCGACGCTGCCTCCGGGACCGTCCTCAAGTGGGAGATAGACTAAATGAAAAAAGAAAAGCTCCGCAGGGGATACCCTTCGGAGCTTTTTTATGTACCTCATAGCCCTGCGACGGAGAGCAGAAAATAATATCCGAAGGCCATGACCAGAAACACCGCCACCATAGGCAAGCTCCTGCGCATCATTGCCCCCAGGGAAACATGGAAGTCCTCGGCACAGATGGTGAGGCACACGTGGGTGGGCGAGAGTTGGGAGGCGGCGTGGCACACGCACATGAGCAGCACAAACAGCGACAGCTGCCCCCTCCCCCCCGCCGCCGCCATGGCCAGGGGAACGCCCAGCGCACAGATGGCTTTATTTCCCGCGGCGATGGTGCCGAAAAAGAAGATGAGAGCAAAAACCAGAAAGGTGGGGATGGGAAGGGCCTCAAAAAAGGAGGGCAGAGCCTCGATGACCCCGGTGACCGAGAGCACCTCCTTGAAGATCATGATGAGCCAGGTGCTCAGCATCAGCTTCCACTCAAAGGCCGTGGTGAGGAACCGGGTCAGCTCCCTGGGCGTAAAGCGCTCCACAAAGATATTCACCGCGATGGCCGCCAGCACCCCCAGCTCCACCGGGAGGTGAAGCAAAAGAATGAGGGCGATGGCCAGGGCCACAGGCCACACGCTTTTGCCCAACAGCCGCCAATACGTCCCCCGGGACTGGTCGGCCACCATTCCCGTGTCCCGGGGCAGCCGCCGCAAATACACCAGCCACCCGGCAAAAAAGAGGGCTGCGGCCATGGGGAGCATCCAGGTGACAAAGGTGCTGGCGCTCACCGCCCCGCCAGTGGCGGCGATGGCAATATACACCCCGGTGAAGGTAGGTAGAATGCTCTCAGTGATGTGCCGGAAATAGGAGGTGAGCGCAGCTTGCTCGTCCTGGGCCAGGGCGTCGCCCACGCTCTCCCGAACGATAGGTCCACAGATCAGCACCGCGCTGCCCGCCGGAAGGCAGCCCATCAAACAGGGCACCAGGGAGGCGTTGATCCGACGGTTGTTGAACAGGCCATTCATGGCCTGTTGGCAGAGCTTCAGATTATCCCGCTCCTCCATCATCCGCTGCAGATAGGTCACGGCGTAGAGCACCAGCAGCGCCTCTATGCTCTGCCAGCCCACCGCCCCCGTCCAAAGGGCCTGTCCCGCCGTCTGGAGCGGAAGAGAGAACAGGGGGATCATAGCCAGGGTGGCCAGGAGCATTCCCGCCCACAAAGGCTTCTTGGCCCACAGCACCGCCACGATCACGGCCAGTACCGCTGCCAGCTTCAGTATCTCCATTCGCGCTCCCCCTTAATATGAAGAGATAGAAGAGCCCCGCCTGCGGCGGGGCTCTCCCCTGTTTCTCTCAAAGCTGTCCGGCCTTATCCTTGATAAACTGCCGCAGCCAGGTCCCGGTCTCCGGGTGGTCCAGCGCAAAGTCGATGGACGCCTCCATGAACCCTCGCAGATTGCCGGTGTCATAACGGCGGCCCTCAAAGTCCACCGCCACCATCTTCTCCTTCTGGCACAGCCGCCGAAGACCGTCGGTGAGCTGGATCTCTCCGCCAAAGCCCGGCTCCAGGTGCTCCAGGATGTCAAAGATGCCGCTCTTCAGGACGTACCGGCCCAAAATGGCGTAGTTGGAGAAGACCTGCTCGGGCCGGGGCTTCTCCACCATGTCGGTAGCCAGGAAGACCCGGTCCTCCAGCGGCTCCACCTTCAGCGAGCAATACTTGGAGATGGCCTCCAGGCTCACCTGTTGGACCCCCACGGCGGAGGCGTCATACTTCTCGGCGGCCTGAATGAGCTGGCCCACCACTGGCTCCTTGGAGCGCATCACGTCGTCTCCCAGCAGCACGGCGAAGGGCTCGTCCCCCACAAAACGCTTGGCCCGCCAAATGGCGTGTCCCAGGCCCTTGGTCTCCTTCTGGCGGACATAGAAGATATTGGCCAGATCGGCGGCCCGGCGAACCTCGGTAAGCTCATGGTCCTTCCCCGCCTGGACCAGCCGGGTCTCCAGCTCGGGGTAATAGTCAAAGTAGTCGTCCATGGCCGACTTGGCCCGGTTGGTGACAATGAGGATATCCTCAATGCCTGCCGCTACCGCCTCCTCAATGATATACTGGATGACGGGCTTGTCCACCATAGGAAGCATTTCCTTGGGCACGGTCTTGGTGGCGGGAAGCATCCGGGTCCCCAGCCCCGCGGCGGGGATGACTGCCTTACGTACTTTCATGGAAGGACCTCCTTTTTACTGCACCGCCGCGGGTAGCGAAAACGTGACCGCAGGGAGCATTTCTATAGAGTTCATTTTTAATTAGTATACCACATTTCGGCAAAAGAACAAGCCCCAGACGGTGGCCCGGGGCTTGTTCTTCATCTTCCTTAAGTCAATTTTTCTAATATTTCGCTGATGTCACCGCTGAAGCACACCGCCCTTGCCCCCAGCTCCTTTGGCGCGGAGCAGTCGTCCCGGTTGACGCAGACATAGACAGCGTCTGGATTTTGGGCAGTCATACGCCAAAAGGGATACTTGATGATGCCGGGGGTATTGTACCCCACCCCCAGCTCCAGATAGACCACCCGGCCTCTGCCGTGGCGGTGGAGAAAATCCCCGTACCGCCCCGCCGCGGCGCGCCAGCCGTCGTCCTCCACAAAGGCGCCGTCGCACCGCAGATTCATGGCCATGGGCTTACCGCACTTGGGGCAGCGGGGGATCAGCTCAGAGGGTATCCGCATTTCCCGCTGCTCGGCCACCATCCGCCGGACAGCCTCTTCATTGTCGTAGGTGGCGGCGTGGCAGGGCTGGGAGCATTGCCAAAGGCCATAGTCCCCCTGGGTATAGAAAAGCCGCCCCTTGTCAAAGCCCGCTTTCTGGAAGCAGTGATCCACATTGGTGGTCAGGACAAAATAGTCCATGCCCGAGAGCAGCTTCCGCAGAGTGCCATAGACCGGCCTGGGAGGGTCTGCATAGCGGTTGATCCAAATATAGCGGCTCCAGTAGGCCCAATACTCCTCCAATGTCCCGTAGGGGTAAAACCCGCCGGAGTACATATCCCGAAAGCCATACCTAATCCCAAAGTCGGCAAAGTAACGCGCAAACCGCTCTCCATCGTAGACAAACCCGGCGGAGACGGAAAGCCCCGCTCCGGCCCCCACCACCACGGCGTCACAGCCCGAGAGCAGCTCCCCCAGCCGCTCCGCCGCCGAGGAGGTCGGCGTAGATTTTTCTGTCCCGGTCCTGGAAAACATTGAATATCACCCTTTTGACGCTTTTCATATCCTGAAGGGCCTCTGTGACGGTCCCCACCGCGATCTGGGCCGCCTCCCGATTGGGAAAGTGGAATTCCCCGGTGGAGATGCAGCAGAAGGCTATACTCTCCAAGCCGTGCTCCTCCGCCAGCTCCAGGCAGGAGCGGTAACAGGAGGCCAGCTCCTCCCGGTCCCGAGCGGTCACCTGCCCCCGGATAACGGGGCCTACGGTGTGGAGCACATATTTGGCCGGAAGGTTATACCCCCCGGTCAGCTTGGCCCGCCCATTTGGCTCCTCATGCCCCTGGGCGGCCATCAGCTCCCGGCACTCCTCACGAAGCTGAAGCCCCGCCGCCGAGTGGATGGCGTTGTCGATACATCCGTGGCAGGGAACAAAGCACCCCAGCAGAGCGGAGTTGGCGGCGTTGACGATGGCGTCGGCCCGCAGCCGGGTGATATCTCCCTGCCAGAGTGCCAGTTTGGGATAGCCAGGGACGGTGGGCAAACTGTCGGCGTCCACCGCCCCCCTCTCTTCCCGCTCGGCGGCGAGCAGCTCGTCTTGCACCCTTAAAAAATCGGTGTCCAGTGGCAGGGGGGGACGTAGATTCATCAGGGAGCGAAGCAGCCGCCTGCGGGCGGGATATTCCGATGGAAAGGCCGCTGCCTGGGTTTTGAATTGCGGTATTTCCTCCAACAGCCGCCCAATGAGATATTCTATCTGCTCCCGCCGCTCCATAGCGTCTGCCTCCTTTGGGTCTTGGGATTTTACCCCTGGGGGAAAAACATTCCCGCCGTCATCTCCAGATAGTTTCCACCGCTGTACTGGGGGAATTCCTTCTCCATGGCCGCCAGGAAGGCCGCCTTGTCCCCGCTTTCAGCGGCAATGGCCTTCATCCGCTCCAGATAATCCATCTTGACGCTCACGTCGTCCAGATCCTCGGGAATGTAGTGGGAGGTAAGGATCAGGTCAAAGCCCCGGCGCTCATACTCCCTGAGTTGGGCCAGAATGGCGTCGGCATGGGCCGTCCCGGCCACGATGGAGTGGCAGTCATGGCCCAGCATATGGGTATAGACCGCGTTGAGACCGGGGATCTCCACATCGAAAGCCTCCCCGGTGGGCACGATGACCAGGTCGATGCCGCCGATGTTCACTTCTCCTGCGGAAAGGTAATCTGTGACGGTGTGGATGGAGGCGTCAAAGCTCTCGCCGAAAGCGGCGGCAAAATTACCAATGAGTCCCTTTCCGCCGCCGGTGTGACCGTACTCGTCGGCGTTCCTGGTGGCATATTTTCTCACTTCCGGCAGAAAAGACGCCCCCGCCATATGGTAGGCGGTCAACACCCCCGCCACCTTCAGCCCAAGGCCGTTCAGATAGTCGCTCAGCGCCTTGCAGCTATCAAAGAAGCAGGGAGATTCCACCACCACGGCCACGCCGTCCTTCTCCACCACCAGCACCTGGTCGTTGATGGGGTCGCCAGTGTGATAGGCGTGGAGCTTCATCTTTCCGTTGCCATAGACCCTCATTTCCCCTACGGGCATAGAGACAGTCGTATAAGCGTTTTTCTTCATGATACCGTTCCTCCTTGGAATTTTCAAGGGGCTCTTGCGTTGTGGCCCCGTTGATGATATGATATTTCCATAGGTCGCTTTTGTAAAGTAAGCACAATATTATGCTATAGTTACCTTAATGATACTATTATGAAGGGAGAAGGGTTTTATGGAGCAAAAAACTTTGCCTGCCTGCCCGGTAGAGACCACTCTGACCCTCATCAGCGACAAGTGGAAGGTCCTCATTCTCCGGGACCTGCTCACCGGGACCAAGCGGTTCGGTCAACTTCGGCATTCTGTGGGCAATGTGTCCCAAAAGAGCCTCACCGCCCAACTTCGGCAGATGGAGAGCAGCGGCCTGGTAAACCGAAAGGTTTATGCCGAAGTGCCGCCCAGGGTGGAGTACTCTCTTACCGAGCTGGGCTTCAGCCTCAAGCCCATCCTGGACGCCATGCAGACCTGGGGCGAGGCATACAAGACCCGGACGGAGGGATGAGCCGCCGGGGAACTTCCCCACATATTGACGTATCTGCGGGAAAACGGTATACTGTTTCAGTTATTGAAAGAGGAGGCGGGACATGAAAGCGACGTGGAAGCGGGACCTGGGTGCAGGAGCAGTTATCGTCGGCTTTTACGCCGTCCTGTTCCTCCTGGGCGTCACCTGCCCCATCAAGTTTGTCACCGGGATCTCCTGTCCCGGCTGCGGCATGACCCGGGCCTGGCTGTCTCTCCTTCTGGGCAGGCCCCTCCGCGCCCTCCACTACCACCCCCTGGTGTGGCTGCCGCCGGTGGCCCTGGCAATATACCTCTTCCGCGGTAAGCTGCCCAGGCAGACAGTTCGCTCCTCCCTGGCGGCGCTGGGCGCCCTGTTCTGTATCGTCTATCTCATTCGCCTGTTCACCGGCTGCGCCCCGGATGTGGTGGCCTTTGCCCCCAAAAAAGGTCTCCTCTTTCGCCTGGGCGCCGTGGTCCTGGCCCAAACTTGATATGTTGTCTTAGAGAAAGGAGAAATGATCTATGTTCTGTCCCAACTGCGGCCAGCCCCTGGATAACGGGGCTAAGTTCTGCTCCAACTGCGGCGCCGCCGCTCCCCAGGATACCTCTGTAAACGAAGACTCCGCCGCTTCTGAGACTTCGGTGGTTTCCGAGCCTCCCGCGGCGGGGAGCACGGCAACTCCCGCCAACGACCCGCCAGCCCCCAAGGCCCCTCCCGCCGAGGCTCCTGTCAACGAAGCTCCCGTTTCCCCGGCGGCTTCCCCCGCCCCGGCCCTCACCATCAGCCAGGACAGCATGGTCTTGATCCTGCGGGTGGTGTGCGGCGTGCTGGGCGCCATCTTCGCCTTCTTCGCCCTGAAAGGCGCCTTTGACCTGCTGAGCTACCTCTTCCAATTCCTTCGCTACTTCCCCTCCGTGCTCCGGGGATACTTCCCCTTCGGCATCGTGGCCTACCTGTTCAGCTTTGTCCTCACCCTGCTGTTGAAACTGTTGAGCCTGGCCGCCCCCGCTGTGGCTGCGGCAGCCTTGTTTCTGGCAGCGGTGAAATGGGAGAAGCAACACGCCGACCTGGTCTTCTGCGGCGTGGCTCTTGCCGCCGTGCTGCGGCTGGCCTTGTTTGTCCTGTCCCTCCCCTTCACCTTTTTGCTGAGCGCCTTTGTCTACCACGGCGGTCTGGGCCTTACCGTCAGCTTTTTCTCCGGCTCCCTGCTCCATATCCTGGGCTATGTGGCCGCTGCCGCCATCCCGTTTATGCTGATGTATCTGATGGGCTGCGCCCCTGTGATGGGCAAAAGCGCCGACCAGGTCAAGGAAAATGTCCGCGCCTCGGTGCGCGATATCTCCGGCAAGGTGCAGAGGGCCGCCGGCAACGTGGCTGATAAGGCCGCAGCGGCGGAAAACCCCGTCTCTTCCCCGGCCCCTGCCGCCTCCGTCTCTTACTCCCGGCTGAAGAAGACCAACCGCAGTCTACTGATGTATATCCTCCTGAACCTGGTCACCTGCGGCATTTACAGCTACATTTTCATGTATGGCCTGGCCAACGACGTCAACGAGGTCTGTGACGGCGACGGCGAAAAGACCGGCGGGCTGCTGGCCTATATCCTACTCAATCTCGTCACCTGCAATATTTACCATTACATCTGGTGGTACAAATTTTGCAACCGCATGGCCGCCAATGCTCCCCGGTACGGCGTAAGCATTCAGGAGAACGGCACCACCTACCTGCTTTGGACCCTGGTGGGCATTTTCCTCTGCGGCGTCGGCCCCTTCATCGCCCTGTACCAAGCCCTCCGCAACATGAACGTTCTGTGCGCAGGCTATAACCGGCATAACGGCTTCACCGCCTAGGTCTTCACCATATAGAATAAAAAGCGTCCGGCATCATTCAGATGCCGGACGCTTTTCATTTCTTTTACGGTCTGGGCGCTTCAGCCGCAACGCGCTGTCTCAGCGGACGGCCAGACGGCTGGGGGCCATCACTCCCCGAAGAGCTTTGACTTTAGGCAGTACAGCCAGCAACGGCACTCCCAGCAGAAGACACACCGCCAGCTCCCCCGCCCCCACCGACAGGGCGATGGGGCCAAAGGCAGCCCAAAAAGCCCCATTGAAACCTCCCGTAGCGCTCCAGGCGATCTCCGCGCCCACGATAACGGCGTTGCAAATTACCGGGGGCAGGGCCGCCAACCATTTGTTGGGCGCCCGCGCCGTCAGAAAGCAGGCAATGGCGGTGGCCAGGGTGCCGAAGACCCAGTCCAGCACGAAGGGAGAACCCAGGAGATTGGCCAGGAAGCAGCCCACGACGAGGCCGGGCGCGGCCCAGGGAAAGAGGAAGGGCAGCAGGGTCATACACTCCGCGACCCGGAACTGTACCTCCCCATACTGGGGGATGGGCAGAAAAACAGTGAGGACGGTGTATACCGCCGCCACCATGGCCGCCAGGACCATTTGCAGGGTGGAAAATTTGCGCATGATGAACTTACCTCCATTTTTTGTTTAGAATACGGGCGCCTTCCGCACAGCGGCAGCGGGCCTCTTCTGAACACAGCGCGGCGTTCAGTGGCTTTCTCACTGCCGTTTGGACTGGGTGTGGAAACCAGTCGGGAGTATCATAGCACACCACCGGGCAAATGAAAAGGGTAAGTTTTTACGCAGTAGAAAAAACCCGGAGCTTCCTGGGAAGCTCCGGGGCCGCTTTATATTACTGCTGAGGAAGGTACTCCATGGGGTCCACGCTGACGCCGTTCTTGGTCATAGACAGGTGCAGGTGGCTGGGCAAGGCGCTCTCCATGATGGCGCCGTCGCCCACCGAGCCGATGACGTCCCCGGTGCGGACGGTATCCCCGATCTCCACCGACGGCACCGAGGCCATGTTGGAGCACACCGACAGCACATCATTGGCGTGACGGATAATGATAGTGGTCCCCATCAGGTCGCTGGTGTAGATGTTGTCCACAGTGCCTCCGGCAGGGGCCGCCACCTCAGTGCCCGCCAGGGCGGCAATATCCAGTCCGTCGTGGGTACGCCAATCGCCCATGGTCTCGTCGTAGCTCAAAGTCTCAATGGCATAGCCCCGGAGCAGCTCTCCCTTCACCGGCCAGGTGAAGACGGAAGCGGTGGCCGTGGCCGGGGTGGGCGCGGGGGTCGGAGCCGCCGTAGGCGCCGGGGTAGGCGCGGCGGTGGCCGCCGGGGTGGGCCGGGGGGTGGCGGTAGAGGGCGGGACAGGGACGGCGGTGGCGGGAACGCCAGTGGGTACGGCGGACACTGCCGCGGGTCTCGGCGTCACCACCACGGTCACTGGGGCGGAAACGGTCTGTCCAGGGGGGTCAGTAAAGCCGGAAAAAAGATAATAGCCCGAAACTCCCAGCGCGGCGACGCACAGGAGAAGGACTATGTAGAAGCCCTTCCCGGCCATGAAGTCGCCGACGCTGTCTCTCATGGTTTTTTTCATTTGTTTTGCACCTCCGAGGGTAAGTGTTGCCATCCTCAGAGGTGTTTATACTGTGAAAAAGAAAATTTATCCCTCTACTTCTCCCGGCAGCGCAGTACCGCCCGCAAAGCGGCCAGCAGTTCCTCCTTTTCCCGCTCGGAGAGGGCGCGGCAGAGCTTCAAAAGCTGCTCCTCCTGGCCGGACAGCTCTTCCCGCGGTCCCTCCTGCCAGCCAAAGAACCGATTGGGGGAGACTCCATACAGCTTCAGCAGTTCGGTGAGGGTCTTCAGATCCGGCTGGGCCACGCCGTTCTCATAGCCTGACAGGGTCTTGTTGTTGATGCCCGTCAGGGCCATGACCTGCTTTTGGGTCAGGCCATGCTTCTCCCGGGCCAGCCGTAGGGCAAAGCCAAATTCCTCCATACCCTCACCTCGTTCGCTTTCTTCTCTTCCATTATATAGGTATATCATACCGGGACGCAGCCTTCTTCTGTTCATTTTTCCTTATATTTAAGATTTTATTTATTGACTTCCTTGTTTTTAGGACTTATAATGAGAATTTGTTCCTGGGATATTTACAATTTGTTCATTTGCTTTTCTCCACTTTGCGCTATATAATGGAGGATATTTTGTTGATAAAGTCTTTTGTACTCCTTAAGCAAAAGTTAATCCGTTGTTTACACATTTTTTTCTTTCCCGTGCTATCCTAAGGAACTGAACACGACATGGGAGCAAAATCCCTCTGGAAGGAGACCTATCTATGGCTCAGCAAACTGCCACCCCCGCATCCGCCCCCGAAAAGCCCAAGCTCCAGGCCCCCAAGAAAAGGAGGAAGTGGCCCAAACGGCTGCTCATCCTGGCAGTCGCCGTGGGCGTCATCGTCTTTGCCTTTTCCCGCTGTATGTCCAGCGGAGTACAGAGCATATCCGGCGCCTATCTCCCTACCCAGGCCGCCATGGAGGACCTGACCGTGGCCGTCACCGGCCCCGGCACCATCAAGCCCAACGACTCCTACAAGGCCACCACCCTCATCAAGGGCGAGATCCTCTCCGCTCCCTTTGAGGAAGGGGATACCGTAAGCAAGGACGCCACCCTCTTCACCATTGACGCCTCCGACGTGGAGAACGCCGTCAAGCAGGCCCAGACCGCGGTGGAGCAGGCCACCCTCAATGTCCAGTCGGCCCAGCTCAACTATGACAGTCTGGTGCGCAACCGCAACGATAACGTCAAGGACCGCCAGGTCAAGGCCAACGGCACCGGCACCATCACCAAGCTCTATGTGGACCCCGGCGACACCATCTCCGCGGGCACTCCCATCGCCGATATTCTGGACCGGGACAACATGGAGCTGGAACTGCCCTTCCACAGCGTCAACGCCGCCGCCTTCACCATTGGTCAGGCTGCCACCGTCACCGTCTCCGGCACCGCCGAGACCCTGACCGGCGCTATCACCAAGATCGCCGCCACCGACGCGGTGGGCCCCGGCGGCGCCCTCACCCGGAACGTTACCGTCACCGTCCAAAACCCCGGCGCTCTGTCCGACGCCTCCACCGGCTCGGCCACGGTGAACGGCGCGGCCTCGGCCTCCTCGGGGACCTTCCGCTATGCCGAGAGCACCCAGCTCATCGCCAAATATTCCGGCGAGCTGTCTACCCTCAATATCAAGGAGGGCGACCATGTCACCGAGCACCAGATCGTGGGCGAGTTCAAAGAGGTGAACATACAGGATCAGATCGACGCCGCCGCCATTTCCCTCTCCAACGCCAGGCTCTCCCTCCGCAACGCCCAGGACAGCCTGGAGCGGACTCAGGACAGTCTGGAGGATTACATCATCACCTCTCCCATCGAGGGC
Source organism: uncultured Oscillospiraceae bacterium (assembly GCA_910577415.1). Lineage (GTDB taxonomy): Bacteria > Bacillota > Clostridia > Oscillospirales > Oscillospiraceae > Vermiculatibacterium. The sequence goes on along the minus strand of CAJTLK010000005.1, from coordinate 3,603 downwards.
ACAGTCATCGAAAAGAACTACAAAGAGGGAGACAACTACGATCCCTCCACCGCCTCCACCTCCGGCGCCAGCGCCTTCATGGCGGTCATTTACGATATGTCCCGGCTCACCTTTGACATCAATGTGGCCGAGAAGGATATTGTCCGGGTCCAGGTGGGCCAGAGCGTCACCTTCACCGCCGACGCTCTGGACGGAGCCTCCTTCACCGGCGTAGTGGAGAAGGTAAACATCAACGGCACCACCCAGAACGGCAACACCTCCTATCCCGTCACTGTGGCGGTGGACGGCAACGGCGCGGACCTTGCCCAGCAGGGCCTTCTCCCCGGCATGAGCGTCTCCGCCTCTATCATTGTGGAGGAGGTAGGAACGGTCCTGTGCATCCCGGTGGACGCCGTCCAGCGGGGCGAGACCCCCTTCGTCCTCGTGGCGGGCGCGGGCGCCCTGGATGAAAACGGCAACCTGGCGGACTTTACCAAGCTGGAGCAGCGCCCGGTGGAGCTGGGCCGTAACAGCGACGAGTACATCGAGGTCCTCTCTGGACTTACTGAGGGCGAGACCGTATTTATTCCCAACGCCGCCTCCAGCTTTATGAACGCCATGATGGGGATGTAAGCCATGGAACACCTCATTGAATTCAAGGATATCTACAAGATATACCAGATGGGCGACGAGGCTGTCCACGCCCTGGACGGCGTAAGCCTTGCCATCGACCCCGGCGAGTTCGTGGCCATCGTGGGCCAGTCCGGCTCTGGCAAGTCCACTGCCATGAACATCATCGGCTGTCTGGACGTGCCCACCAGCGGCACCTACCACCTGGGGGGCATCGACGTCTCCACCATGGACGACGACCAACAGGCGGAGATCCGCAATAAAATGCTGGGCTTTATCTTCCAACAGTACAACCTCATCCCCAAGCTCAATGTGCTGGAAAATGTGGAGCTGCCCCTCCTTTACGCCGGTATCTCCGCTCAGGAGCGGCGGGAGCGGGCGGTCCGCTCCCTGGAACGGGTGGGTCTTTCCGATAAGCAGAAGAACCTGCCCAGCCAGCTCTCCGGCGGCCAGCAGCAGCGGGTGTCCATTGCCCGGGCACTGGCGGGGAATCCCTCGGTCATCCTGGCCGACGAGCCTACCGGCGCCTTGGACTCCCGCACTGGCCGGGAGGTGCTCTCTTTCCTCCAAAAGCTCAACCGGGAAGGGGATACGGTGGTACTCATCACCCACGACAACTCCATTGCCGTCAAGGCCAAACGCATTGTGCGGCTCCAGGATGGCAAGGTCATCTACGACGGCGACTCCCAGGACCCCCAAGCAGTGGTCCAGCCCGAAGAGGAAGCCTCTGAGGCTTCCGAAGACGGCTTTGGCGCCCTAGTGGGAGAGGAGGCGGCGGAATGAACTTCACCCAATCCTTTAAACTGGCCGTCAAGAGCCTTCTCACCAGCAAGATGCGGGCCCTGCTCACCATGCTGGGCATCATCATCGGCGTGGCCGCCGTCATCATCATCACCTCCCTGGGCAACGGCATGCAGAAGTACATGAACGACCAGTTCGAGGAGATGGGTTCCAACCTGGTCCAGGCCCAGGTCTATAGATCCTGGTCCTCCATGGATGTGACCGCCAAGGATATGTACGCTCTGGTGGAGAAATATCCCCAGTATCTCTCCGGCGTCACTCCCTACACCTCCGTTCAGGGCATGGTGCGCCACGGCAGCGACGAATATAAGCGCACCAGCGTCTACGGTGTGGGCGAGACCTTCTACAATTCCAGCAAGAACTCTACCATGCAGGGTTCAAAAATGGGTAAGGGACGCTTTCTGTCCTATGTAGACGTGGAGCGGGAGATGGCGGTGTGCGTCATCGGCTCCTACCTGGAAAAGGAGGCCTTCGGGGGCGATGCCCTGGGCAAGACCATTACCGTGGGCGGTGCGCCCTTCACTGTCGTAGGCGTACTGGAAAAGAGCGGCGACAACTCCGAGGGCAGCGCCGACGACACCATGTACATCCCCTACACCCAGGCTGACCGGCTCAGCTCCGGCAGTTACCTGGATATGTACCTCTTTACCGCCACTGACCGCTCCACCGCCGCCACCGCCAAGGGCATCGTGGAAAACCGACTCTACAAGGCCTATCAGAGCCACGACAACTACTTCGTCCTGACCAGCGCGGAGATGATGGATGCCATGGACTCCATGGTGAACCTCTTGATGGCCATCCTCACCCTCATCGCCGCCATCTCCCTGCTGGTGGGCGGCATCGGCATCATGAACATTATGCTGGTGTCCGTCACAGAGCGCACCAGGGAGATCGGCATCCGAAAATCCCTGGGCGCCAAGGGCCGGGATATCCGCAGCCAGTTCATCATCGAGGCGGGCACCACCTCCGCCATCGGCGGGACCATCGGCATCCTCCTGGGCATCGTCGTGGCCAACGTCATCACCATCGTCATCGGCGCGGTGGTGGGCACCGGCAGCAGCGATTTCCACGCCGTCCCCACCCTCCAGGGCATCGCGGTGGCCTTCGGCGTGTCGGTAGCCATCGGCGTGCTCTTCGGATACCTCCCCGCCAATAAGGCGGCCAAGCTCAACCCCATCGATGCCCTGCGATACGATTAAAGGAGCGAGAAACATGAAAAAACGAATTTTACCTCTTTTGCTCTCCCTGGCCCTGGCCGCCTCCCTCCTCCCCTCCGCTCTGGCCGCCCCGGCCCCGGTGGAGGACGTGGCCCAGGTCCTGGCCGCTCTGGACATCATGACCGGCGACCAGTACGGCAACCTGATGCTGGAGCGGACGGTGACAAGGGCCGAGTTTACCAAGCTGTCGGTCTCCGCCTCCCCCATGGGGAAGAACGTAGGCTCCGCCACCACCGTCTCCCCCTATCCCGATGTGCCCTACACCGCTTGGGAGGCCCCCTATGTGGAAGCCGCCGTGGCCGCGGGACTGGTCAAGGGCAACCTCTACGGCTACTTTGAGCCGGCACGGGAGATCACCCTCAAGGAGGGCGTCACCATCGTTCTGCGGCTGCTGGGCTACTCTGACGGCGACTTCTCCGGGGTCTGGCCCACCGGGCAGCTGACCCTCTACCGCAACCTGGACCTGGATGAGGGCATCGCCATCGGCCCCGACGACAACATGACACGCCAGGACGCCATGCGGCTTTTCTATAACCTGCTCACCACCCCCACCAAGCAGGGCCAGACCTACCTTACCCTGCTGGGCCACAGCCTCAACGCCGCCGGGGAGATCGACAGGGTAGGACTTATCAACTCCGCCATGAACGGCCCGGTGGTGATGGCTCCCGGCTGGGAGGCCAAGGTCAATTTCGACGTCTCCACCGCCAAAGTCTATCGCAAGGGCCAGCTCTCCTCCCTCTCCGCCCTCCAGTCCGGGGACGTGATCTACTATTCCAAGCCCATGCGCACCCTCTGGGCCTATGCCGACAGTGTCACCGGGCTTTATCAGGCCGTCTCCCCCAACCCCTCCTCCCCTACGGCGGTGACCGTGGCGGGGAAGACCTATCCCATTGAGACCGCCGACGCGGCCTATGCCCTCTCTAACCTGGGCAGCTATAAGGTGGGGGATACCGTGACCCTGCTGCTGGGCCGTGAC
>CAJTLK010000004.1:31583-40727 GCA_910577415.1 uncultured Oscillospiraceae bacterium | reverse complement strand
GGTTGAACCAAGAGCTGAGGCGGAATAACTAATTTGCCCATTGTCATAGGTAAAAGTTTTGCTATCATCCCCGGAAGCGAGAAGGGCGTAAGCGGTTTTCTCTTTGTTGTTTACTGACTCCCATGAATAAGGCCCTTCAGATGTTGCGGGAGCGATATATGTTCCAGACCAGTACAGAGAATAAGTATCACCGCCGTCACTGACCCAATAAATTTCTATAATATCGCCGTCAACAATGGCACCTTGATAGTTATCCTCGGAATCACTGTTTATTTGTTTCCACTGACCCGATAAATCTGGGGGAACTGTGGGAGAAGTGGAGGGGGAGGGGGATGAGCTTTTCTCTTTATTGTTGCAAGCGGACAGAGCAAGGCACAGTAGAAAGGAAAGGACTAAGGAAATGACCTGTTTTGTGTTTTTCATATGCATTCTCCTTTCATATCACAACAGAATAACCGATATTGGTTAATATCATTATATACCGTATTCGGATAACATTCAAGTAGAAAGTGGGGCTTGAATGTTATGATCTCATATGCCAGACTGTGGAATACCATGCGGGAGAAGGGGATCACCCAGTATACCCTGATCAAAAAGTACAAAATAAGCCCGGCGCAGATCACCCGGCTGAAGCGGAACGAGAGCGTCAGTACCCATACCATAGAAATGTTTTGCAGAATTTTGGACTGCCGGGTAGAAGATGTAATGGAATATATCAAAGGAGAGGAAAATGTTGAAATATAAAGGGAAAATCTATTGACTTTCCGCTTTTTCACTGGTATACTACTTAGGCCGCATTGAACAGGTCTGCAAGTGAGAGTTCTCTCCGCCTGCAAGAGCGAGCCCGTAATAAAGGAGTGAAACACGCATGACAGCAATCATTTAGACCGGCGGCAAGCAGTACAAGGTGGCTGAGGGCGATACCCTCTTCATCGAGAAGCTGCCCAACGAGGCCGGGGACAAGGTGACTTTCGACAAGGTCCTGGCCGTCATCGACGGGGACAAGGCGACCTTCGGCGCTCCCCTCGTCAACGGTGCCAAGGTTGACGCCGAGGTGGTCAAGAACGGACGGGGCAAGAAGATCATCGTCTTCAAGTACAAGCCTAAGAAGAATTACCGCCGCAAGCAGGGCCATCGTCAGCCCTATACCAAGGTGACCATCGGCAAGATCTCCGTGTAATGATCACCGCCACATTTCATCTTGACGGCAAGCGCATCGTCTCCTTCCAGGTGGAGGGGCACAGCGGACTTGCCGACGAGGGAGAGGACGTCCTCTGCGCCGCCGTCACCAGCGCCGTCCGCCTTACCGAGTGCGCCGTCAACGACGTGCTGGGGCTGGAGGCCAGCGTGAAGGTGAAGAGCGAGAAAGCCCTCATTTCCCTCAAGCTCCCGGTTGGACTGGGGCAGACCAATGAGAGTACCTGTCAGACCCTTCTGACGGCCCTCATGCTCTACCTCTCCCAGCTCCACGAGGAGTACCCAGAAAACATCATTGTCATGGAGGTGTAAACCAATGCTGAATATTGGTCTTCAGTTCTTCGCCCACAAGAAGGGCGGCGGCTCCACCAAGAATGGCCGCGATTCCCACGCCCAGCGTCTGGGCGTCAAGCGGGGCGATGGTCAGTTCGTACTGGCGGGCAATATCCTGGTTCGTCAGCGGGGTACCCACTTCCACGCCGGCGCCGGTGTGGGCATGGGCAGCGACAATACCCTGTTTGCCCTGCGTGACGGCAAGGTCAAGTTCTCCCGTCTGGGGAAGGATCGCCGTCAGGTTTCCATCGAGGAAGCCGCCGCGGAGTAAGTTCGGATAAACCGAGAAGCCCCGGACATAGTAAGTCCGGGGCTTCTTTTCACCATGGGAGGAGGGCGAGTATGCCCAGCGGTTTTATTGACAAGGCCCGTATTACCGTACGCTCCGGCGCGGGCGGCGGCGGCGCGGTGGCGTTTCACCGGGAAAAGTATGTGGCCGCCGGGGGTCCAGACGGCGGCGACGGCGGACGGGGCGGCGACATTGTTCTCAAGGTGGACGAGCATATGTCCACCCTGATGGATTTTCGGTATAAGCGGAAGTATGTGGCTGCCGACGGGATGCCGGGACAGACCAAGCGGTGCTCCGGGAAGGACGGCGACGATCTGGTCATCCGGGTGCCGCGGGGCACGGTGGTCCGGGACACCGAGACCGGGGAGATCATCTGCGACATGGCGGGCCAGGACAGCTTTGTGCTGTGCAGGGGGGGCCGGGGCGGCTGGGGCAACCAGCACTTTGCCACCCCCACCCGGCAGGTGCCCCACTTTGCCAAGGCGGGACTGCCGGGGAAAGAGATGGACGTGACCCTGGAGCTGAAGCTGCTGGCCGACGTGGGCCTGGTGGGCTTCCCCAATGTGGGAAAGTCCACCCTCCTCAGCGTGGTCACCCGGGCCAATCCCAAGATCGCCAACTATCACTTTACTACCCTTTCTCCCAACCTGGGAGTGGTGCCTCTGGAGGACGACCTGTCCTTCGTGCTGGCCGACATCCCCGGCATCATCGAGGGGGCCAGCGAGGGAGCGGGGTTGGGACACGACTTTCTGCGGCACATTGACCGCTGCCGGCTGCTCATCCACATCGTGGACGTCTCCGGCTCCGAGGGGCGGGACCCGGTGGAAGACTTCGAGGCCATCAACGCCGAGCTTTCCCAATACAGTCCCGAGCTTGCCACACGGCCCATGATCGTGGCGGGGAACAAGGTGGACATCGCCCCTGACCGGGAAGGGATGGAAAAGCTGAAGGCTCACGCGGAAAAGCTGGGGCTGCCCTTCTTTGAAATTTCCGCCGCCGCCCACCAGGGTACCCGGGAGCTGATGTACTTTGCCGCGCAACGGCTCCGGGAGCTGCCCCCCATCACGGTCTACGAGCCGACCTATGTGGAGCGGCCCCCGGAGGTGGACACCTCGGAGGACCTCTCCATCGAGCGCATTGACGATACCTGGGTGGTGGACGGGCCATGGCTGCGGCAGCTTATGGCAAATGTGAACTTTGGGGACTACGAATCCCGCAACTGGTTTGAGCGCAAGCTCCGGGAGGCTGGGCTGTATGCCCGGCTGGAGGAGATGGGCATACAGGATGGCGATGCTATCTGCCTCTATAACCTGGAATTTGAGTACCAGCGGTAAGTCAAAGGCTGCGGCCCCGGCGGAAAACTTCCGCCGGGGCCGCTTTTTGCGTTTTCAATGGAGAACAGGGTGTTATTTTTCCAGGACTGCCTTGGCCGCGTCGTAGTCGGAGCAGATCAAAAGCAACACAGAATTGCCCCGGGTCTCCACGATGGCCCCCTCCAGCTTGGATGTTTCGCCGGGGAGATAGTCCGCCAGGGACTCCTTCTGATCCTCCACCCGGTAGCCCAACTGCTTGGCGGCGGTCTGGGCGGCGTCCTCGTCGGAGAGGGTGAAGATGGCCAGCTCGTCGGCGGAGGTGGCGTTGGCCATGTAGACAAGGCACCCGGTGACGGTGGCCTCGTCGATGCCGTAGAGAGCGCAGGCAGTGGCCTGGTCCACCTCCTCCAGACCGCCGGAGAAGACCCCGGGGGTCTCCATCAGGTCGTGAAAAATGGCGGTGGCGTCGAAGCTCTTCTCCCCACCGCAGGAGGCCAGAGAGAAAATGAGAACGCCGGAGAGGAGCATAGAGAGAAATTTTTTCATGGGAAATACCACCTTCTTGTCTTTTTCTCAGGCAGTTGAGGGGAGGACGGCAGATCAAAGGACGAGCGGGGCAAGGGACAGGCACAGCCGAAAAATGCTCGAAACGGTCAGGGCCCGGTGTGGGTAGTCAAATAGTCCAGCCAAAGGATGTAGCCGTCTTTCTTAAAGTGTACACCATCGGCGGAGAGATCCTTGACGGCCTCGCCGTTTTCGTCTATCAGGGCCTCGGCGACGTTGACCAGGCGGACCTTTTTTTCCTCGGCCATGGCGGACAGGGTCTCGTTGTAGGCGGCGATGTTCTCGTTGGTGACGTAGTAAAGCTGGTCGTTGGCCTTGCACTTTTCCGTGTTCACCGGGATGATGGACTGGATGTAGATGGCGGCGTCCTCCTCCCGCTCCCGAATGGCGTCGATGAGCTTGCCATAGGTCTCGGCAAAGTTTTCCGGGGCCCGGTAGCCCAACTCGTTGACCCCCAGGGAGATATAGACCTTGCCGTACTGCCGCTCCGCCAGGGCGTCCAGGATCGAGACTTTCTTGTCGCCCCGGCGGATCACGTTTTTACCGTCCCCTACATCGTAGACGGTAATGCCGGTGTGGACCAGAAAGTCCGCCTCAGAGGTGATACCGCTGAAGAGACGGAAACCATCGGTGCGGGAATCGCCGATAAAGACCGCGTCGGAAAACCACTCCTCCTGGTCTACCGCCTCTCCCACAGGTACCGGTTGAGACCAGTCCGGTTCGGGGGTGGTCTCAGGAGTAGGCTCTGGGGTGGGGGCGGGCGCAGGGGTAGGGGCAGCCGGCGTAGGGGGAATGATTGTGGCCACGGGAGCGGTCTCCGCGGCTTGCACGGAAAGGCTGGCGGTGTCGGGCCGGCCCATCAGAGCGGCAAAGATAGCTGCCAGGCAGAGGGTGAGGGCCACGAAGAGCCAGCGGGGCGGCGTGTGATCGGGGGAAGAGAACAAGACGGATCAGCTCCTAAAATCGGATAGTGAAAGGGGAACAAGACGGTCAGCGCCCAGCAGCTTGGCCAGCTGAGCCAGGTTTTCCACCTCGTAGGTGGGTTTGACTACGCCGGTCCTGGCACCGGGCCAGTGGATCCATACGCTGTCCAGCCGGGCGTTGAAGGCGCCGGTGATGTCGCTGGAAAGGGAGTCGCCGATGACCAGGACCTGGCTCTTACTGCGGGTGGCACCCAGGTCCTCCAGCACCAGGTCAAAAAACCGCTTCTCGGGCTTGCGGCAGCCCATTTCCCCGGAAATATAGACCCGGTCACCAAAATACCGGGCCAGGGGGGAGGCTTCCAACCGTGACCGCTGGACGTAGTCCACGCCGTTGGTGACGAGGGCCAGGGTGTACTTTTCCGAAAGATTGCGGCACAGCCGCTCCGCGCCGGGGATGAGCAGTGGATTCTCCGCCAAGGCATGAAGGCCGTAGTCGTTCCATGTCGCCGGGTCGCCCTCCACCCCCTCTTGCTCCAGGAACCGGGCATAGCGTTCCACCACCAGAGCTTCCTGGGTAATCTTGCCCTGGTCAAAATCGGCCCAAAGGCCGGCGTTGATGGTCTTAAAACGCTGTTTCCGCTGCGGGGTGGGGTCCAGACCAAAATGCACCAGGGTCTTGGTGAGAGAAAAATCCTGGGCGGAGTGGAAGTCAAACAGGGTGTCGTCGGCGTCGAAGAGGAGCCAGCGGTAATTCATCATGAGCGAATACTCTCCTTTTTATGATGAAAGGTGGCGTACATTCGGACGGCGGAGGAGACGATGAGCACGCCCACCGCCAAGGCCCCGGCCACTCCCAGTACGTGGAGAAGGGAGGAGGTAAAGGCGGCGACGTCGCCGTTCACGGCGTGCTCCATAGTGTAGTAGATGCCCGCGCCGGGGACCAGGGGAAAGAGGGCCAGCATTTGATAGCTGGTCACGGGACATTTGCGCAGCCGGGCCATGATCTCGGCGTAAGCCGAAATGGCAATGGCGGCGGCCAGGGTCTGGGCGATATCGCTGTGGAGCAGAGGGGCGGTGAGAAGATAGACCAGCCAGCCCAGCGCCCCGCCAAAGGCGCAGATCAGGGTGCCGGGCAGGGTGTGGATATTATAGAGGGCAAAAAACCCACCACTGCCCAGAAAAGCAAAAAGGACGGGGAGAAGATGGGGCCATGGGGACAAAGAGGCGTTCACGGCGGATGTGGGGAAGAGGAGCTGGGATACCCCCAAAGCCAGGGCGGCCCCCAGAGCCAGGGATACCCCGGTGAGAAGGGAATCCGCCAGCTTGCTTAGCCCGGCCATCATATCTCCGGCCATAATGTCCCGAATGGAGTTGGTAAACATGGCGCCGGGGACCAGGGCCATGAACGCGCCGATAATGATAAGGTCACTGTGCTCTCCCAGGCCGGCCCAGGTCAGGGCCAGGGCGGTGAGAGCGGAGAGGGCGGAGCAAAGCATGGTCTTCAGGAAAAGATTGGTCCGAAGCCAGGTGAGGGTGGCCATGCAAAGGCCAATGACCACGCCGCAGATCCCGGCACAGAGGCCATCCCGGAGAGAGCCGCCAAAGAAAAGAGAGAAAAAAGCGGCGCCCAGGAGGTAGGAGAGCAGAACGGTAAAAAGAGAAAAGCTGCGGCGGACTTTTCTCACCGCCTGGAGCTGCTCCTGAGCCTGTGGGAGAGGGGGCGTTTCCGCACACAGACGACGGCACAAGCCATTATACAGCTCCAGCTGATCTACGTCGGTACCGTGGGAGGCGACGATGCGGCGGACCTGCGATCTTACTTGGCCGCTAGGAGTGGTAAAGCTGACAAAGATGCAGTTGGGAATGACAAAGGGGTCGGCCTCTGCCACGCCATAGGCCAGCAGAAGCCGCTGGATGGACTCCTCCACCCGGTAAATTTCCGCCCCACTCTCCAGTAGGCCATAGCCCAGATCGGAGGCGAGGAGGAGAAGCGCGTCATAGTCCACCCAAAGTCCCCCCAAAAACAGGAGATCACCGTGAAGGCTCCTGTAGATTTTTCTCTCTCAGCACGAACCAGTGTACCGCATTTTCCTTCCGTAGGCAAGAGGTCTTTTTATCCTATCCCATGGCAAGCCGCTCCCGGCAAAGCTCCTGGTAGAGAGCGGATAACGACCAGGAGGCATTATCGGGGGTCAGCACCGCCTTCAGCACCGTCCGGGGGACCGCCATCCGCCGCAGGGTGGCGAGAAGACGGTCCAGCTGGGCGTTGGAGAGGAAACAAAAAACAAGGATAGGCTCGTTTACCACAGAAACAGGGGCATTTTCTCCTGAGGCATCCCCAGCGGAAGGAACCGGGGCGGCAAGCCCCTGGGCCAGGGCGCTTACGGTGCGGTCCAGGTCGGAGGTCCCTATCAGGCGGAGCCGGAGGCCCTGGATGGCGCAGTGTTGTTTTAGCTTCGGCGTCCAGGCAGCGCCAAGGGGATCGTAGAGCAGCAGAGTGGGCTTGGCCATGGGGAAACCTCCTTACAGCTTCTTGATGGGGTGGCGGATGACGGTCTTCCACTTCTCCGGCGAAGACTTTCGAGGGTCGGAGAGGTAAATTTCATGGTGCAGACGCCGGTCCGACAGGTCGTTTTGATAGCCGTTTTTCTTCAGGTATTCATCCATCAGCGCCACCGACGCCGGTTCGCTGTCATAGGAACCCAGGTGCATGATCTGGACGCAGAGCCCCTCGCGGAGGGTGAGAAATTCCGCCGCCGAGCAGTCCAGCTTTTTCTTTCGCTTCGCTTCGACCTTGGCCCACTGAAAATCGGCTTCCGTGGCAAAATCGGGCAGGCGGATGACCGAGATCCAATGGAAGCCGGATTTGTCAGCATAGTCCACACCCGCCACGCCGTCTTGCCACCAAAAGCCCTCCAGGGGCGGGACCACGTACTCAAAAAAGCCCTGGATCTTATGCTCACCCTTATAGCTCATCTTAATGGTATAGGCCAGGGCGTAAAGAACGCCCAGGGCCTGCTGGTAGGCCCCGCCCTCCTCATTGGGGTCGCCGCTGCCCCGGACGGCAATGAAGTTCATGTTGGGTACGTCCACCAGTTGGGGCGTGGCGGCGGGAAGATAAAATTCTTTATATTCTTTTTTGAAATCAAAGGCCATGAAAAACACTCCTTATAATAATGGGGCAATAGCCTTGGGCCTGTATTACTCCCTGACCAGCAGGGCCACGCTCTCCACGTGGTGGGTACGGGGGAAAAGGTCTACGGCGGCGGCTTTTACCGGGCGGTAGCCATTTTTAGTAAAGCGTTTGATGTCCCGGGCCAGGGTGGCCGGGTCGCAGGAGACATAGACCACTCGCCTTGGGGCCATTTGAGCAATGGAGACCACCACGTCCTCCGCCAGTCCCTTCCGGGGCGGGTCTACGGTGATCACATCGGGGCGAACGCCGTCGGTGGCCAGCTTGGCGGCTATGTCCGAGGCGTCGCCGCAGAAGAACTCCACGTTTTCAATACCGTTGCGGCGGGCGTTCTCCTTGGCGTCATCGATGGCCTGGGGGACGAGTTCCGCTCCGATAGCACTTTTGACCCGGCGGGCCAGACACAGGGTGATGGTGCCAATGCCGCAGTAGAGGTCAAGGGCGGTCTCGCTGCCGCCCAGGGCGGCAAAGTCCAGGGCCAGAGAATAGAGCTTTTCGGCCTGGGGGGTGTTTACCTGATAAAAGGAGGGCACTGACAGGCGGAAGGAGAGGCCGCACATCTCGTCCATGAGGAAGTCGTCCCCCCAGAGGGTACGGTAGCTGTCTCCCAGGATCACGTTGTTTCGCTTTTCGTTGACGCCCAGGACAACGCCCTTCAGTCCCGGCTCGGCGGCGCGAAGAAGGCTTACCAGTGCGTCCTCATGGGGAAGGGACTTGCCGTTGACCAGCAGACAGCAGAGGCTTTCCTCCGCCCGGTTGGTGCGGACATAGAGGTGACGCAGAAGGCCCCCGCCGGATCTCTCGTCATAGGCGCTGACGGAATACTGCTCCATATATTTCTTTAGCGCCCCCCGGAGTTGGGCGGCGGGAAGGGGCTGAAGGAGGCAATCGTTCACGTCGGTAACGGTGTGGGTGCCGGCGGCATAGAAGCCCACAGAGCTGCCGGAGATGGGAAATTGCACCTTATTTCGATAACGTTCGGTATTTTCTGTGCCATAAATTACAAAATCACTGGGAATCCAGCCACCGATGCGCTCCAGGCAGTCCAGCACCTTTTGCCACTTGAACGCCAGCTCTTCGGTATAGGTCATGTGCCGGAGGGAGCAGCCGCCGCAGAAGGCAAAGTGGGGGCAGTCGGAAGCTGTCCGGGCCGGGGAAGGGGAGGCGACCTTTACCGTGTGGCCCCAGGCGGCGGACCTGCCCACCTTGTCCAGCTGGACAAGGCACTTTTCGCCCTTTAACGCCCCTGTGACAAAGACGGTCATGCCGTCGGGAAGGCGGGAGACTCCGGCGCCATAGGCGTCATAGCCGGTGACAGTCAGCTCCAGGGGC
>CAJTLK010000004.1:23702-31573 GCA_910577415.1 uncultured Oscillospiraceae bacterium | reverse complement strand
CGCGGCTTCTTTTTCACGGTGGGGACTCCTTTCTGAGATCGGATACCCCATTGTAACATATTTTAGACTTCATGTTTACAATTTCTTCTTTTTTATTGGGAAAGAATGTGGTAAAATAGATTTTAACATGGGGTGGCACGCCCTGCCCCGAGCATAGCATGAATATTTCGCGACAGGAAAGGCGACAAACGATATGGGCATTTTGAAAAAACTGTTTGGAACTACCTCGGAAAAGGAGATCCGGGCCATTGAGCCGCTGGTCAAGAAGATCGAGGCGCTGGAGGAGCCGTACAAGGCCCTTACCGACGCCCAGCTTCAGGCCAAGACCCCGGAGTTTAAAGAGCGGCTCCGCAACGGAGAGACCCTGGAGGACATTCTTCCCGAAGCCTTTGCCACCGCCCGGGAGGCGGCGGACCGGGTGCTGGGGCTGCGGCCCTACCGGGTGCAGCTTATTGGCGGCATCATTCTCCATCAGGGACGCATTGCCGAGATGCGGACCGGCGAAGGTAAGACCCTGGTGGCTACTCTGCCCGCCTACCTCAACGCCCTCACCGGCGAAGGCGTCCACGTGGTCACGGTCAACGACTACCTGGCCAAGCGTGACTCGGAGTGGATGGGCAAGCTCTATCGGTTCCTGGGCCTTACGGTGGGTCTGGTCATTCACGACGTGGAACCGAAGGACCGCAAGGCGTCCTACGCTGCCGACATCACCTATGGCACCAATAACGAGTTTGGTTTTGACTACCTCCGGGATAACATGGCTATCTATGCAAACGAGTTGGTGCAGCGGGGCCACGCTTTCGCCATTGTGGACGAGGTGGACTCCATCCTCATCGACGAGGCCCGGACCCCCCTTATCATTTCCGGCCAGGGCGACCAGTCCACCCAACTTTACGAGGTGGCAGACCGCTTTGCCGCAGGGCTGAAGAAGAAGGTATATGCCAAGACCGATTCCAAGGAGGAGGAAGACCCCGATCTGGACGCGGACTATATCGTGGACGAGAAGGCAAAGACGGTCACACTTACCTCCCGGGGCGTGGAGAAGGCGGAGAGGGCCTTTGGCGTGGAGAACTGGTCCGACCCGGACAACGCCACCATCTCCCATCATGTCAACCAGGCCATTCGGGCCAGGGGACTCATGAAACGGGACATCGACTACGTGGTCAAGGACAATGAGATCATCATCGTGGATGAGTTTACCGGACGGCTCATGTTTGGCCGGCGGTATTCTGAGGGGCTCCACCAGGCCATTGAGGCCAAGGAGGGGGTCCAGGTCCAGCGGGAGAGCAAGACCCTGGCCACCATCACCTTCCAGAATTATTTCCGCCTTTACGGCAAGCTCTCCGGCATGACGGGCACCGCCATGACCGAGGAGGAGGAGTTCAACGGCACCTATGCCCTGGACGTGGTGGAGATCCCCACCAACAAGCCGGTGGCCCGTATCGACCACGATGACGCGGTCTATAAGACTGAGGCGGGCAAGTTCCGGGCAGTGATCCGGCAGATCCAGGAGTGCCACGAGAAGGGCCAGCCGGTGCTGGTGGGCACCATCTCCATTGAGAAATCCGAAGTTCTCTCCGCGCTGCTCAAGCGGGCGGGCATCCAGCACAATGTGCTCAACGCCAAGAACCACGAGAAGGAAGCGGAGATCGTGGCCCAGGCGGGCAAATTTGGCGCAGTCACCGTTGCCACCAACATGGCCGGACGTGGTACCGACATCATGCTGGGCGGTAATGCCGAGTACCTGGCGAAGGCTGACCTGCGCCGCCAGGGGATGAGCGATGAGCTGATCGCCGAGGCCACCGGCTTTGCCGAGACCGATGACGAGGAGATCATCGCCGCCCGGAAAGCGTTCCAGGAGGCCCAGGCCAAGTATAAAGAGGAGATCAAGCCGGAGGCCGAGAAGGTCAAAGCCGCCGGAGGGCTTTTCATTGTGGGTACCGAGCGTCACGAATCCCGGCGCATCGACAATCAGCTCCGGGGCCGTGCCAGCCGCCAGGGCGACCCCGGCGAGACTCGGTTCTTCCTCTCCCTGGAGGACGATATCATGCGGCTGTTTGGCTCCGAGCGGGTCATGGGCATGATGGATAAGCTGGGGGTGGACGAGGACACTCCCATTGAGCAAAAGATGCTTACCAACGCCATCGAGAGCGCCCAAAAGCAGGTAGAGTCCCGGAACTTCCAGGCCCGGAAGTCTACCCTGGAATACGATGACGTGATGAACACCCAGCGGCAGGTCATCTATAAGCAGCGCCGCCAGGTGCTGGATGGGGAGGACATCCACGGCAGCATCCAAAAGATGATGGACAACGCAATTGAAGGCGCGGTCAATGGACACATCGGAGAGCAGGGGCACCTGACCGCCGACGACTGGCGGGGGGCCACCGAGCATTTCCGGGGGGTGTTCCTGGCGCCGGACGAGCTGAAGTATACCGACGAGGAGCTTTCCCATCTCTCCGCCGACGAGCTTTGTCGGCAGTTGGAGGAACGGGCCGAGGCGATCTACTCCGCCAAGGAACGGGAGCTGGGAGAGACCATGATGCGGGAAGTGGAACGGGTGGTCATGCTCCGGGTGGTGGACGAATACTGGATGGACCATATCGACTCCATGCAGGAGCTGCGCCAGGGTATCGGTCTGCGGGCCTACGGCCAGAGCGATCCTGTCATTGAGTATAAGCGGGAAGGCTACGACATGTTTGAGGAGATGGTCGCCGCCATCCAGGAGGAGACCGTGCGGCGGCTGTTCCTGGTGCGGGTGCAGCCCCAGGGTGAGGTCAAGCGGGAACGGGTGGCCAAGGTCACAGGCACCTCCGGCGGTAGCGACGGCAGCGTTCGTAAGCAGCCTGTGACCCGGAAGGGCGTCAAGATCGGCCGCAACGACCCCTGCCCCTGCGGCAGCGGTAAAAAGTGGAAGAAGTGCACCTGCAAGGAATACCACAGCGAAGAGGAATAAAAGAGGGCCCCTGCCGTACGGCGGGGGCTCTTCCGTACAGGAGGGAAACGTATGGCGCTTTATGACAAAAAAGTCAATGATCTGATCCTTCACACCTCCACCCTCCTGGAAGAGCTGGGAGTACCGCATGCCTTCACCACCCGCTTTGGGGGCGTGTCTACAGATGTCTTCACATCTCTTAACCTGGGATTGAACCGGGGGGACGCGCCGCCGCGGGTGCGGGAAAACTACCGCCGGGTGTGTACGGCTCTGGGCGTGGAGATGGGAAAGCTGGTCCTTTCCAGCCAGGTCCATGAGGACACGGTGCGAAAGGTGACTTTGGAGGACGCCGGAAAGGGTCTGGATCAAAAAATTGAGTATAGCGCCGACGGACTGATGACAAACGTCCCTGGGATGACCCTTGTCACCTTTGGGGCCGACTGTCTGACCATTATGCTGTTTGACCCGGTGCAAAAGGCCATTGCCAACGTCCATGCCGGGTGGCGGGGGACGGCAATGGGGATCGTAGACCGGGCGGTGGAAGGAATGAAAACGGAATACGGCAGCCAACCATCCGACCTGGTGGCCGCCATCGGGCCGGGTATCTCGGCATGCTGCTTTGAGACCCATGAGGATGTGCCAAACGCTATGCGGGCGGCCTTGGGAGATGAGGTGTCGAAGTTTGTAGTTAGCCTTGGCGGCGGGAAGTGCAAGGTGGACCTGAAAGGGATAAACGCCTTGCGGTTGAGACGGTGCGGCGTGATGACTACAAATATAGACATATCGCCGGATTGTACCATGTGCGCCCACGAAAAGTATTGGTCTCACCGGTATACAAGGGGAGAGCGTGGGAGCCAGGCGGCTTTTCTCTCCCTGCCGGAGGGTGGGCTATGAGAAAAAGGATAACAAAGATAATGGCCCTTTCTCTGGCAGGGGCACTGGCGTTGGGGGGGTGCGCGGCCCCGGCTCCGTTACCCCCCGCCTCCACGGCCACCCCTGTGCCTACCGCCCCAGTGGAAGAGAGAAAAACCGATTTTGCGCTGCCCTGTTATCCCGCGGTGGGGTTTCATCCCATCACCGGGACAAACAGATTGACTCTGACCCTTTCGCCGCTGCTTTATCGGGGGTTGTTCCGCCTGAACGGGCGGTTCGAGCCGGTGGGGGAGTTATGCCGGGAGTATGCCGTCAGCGAGGATGGGTTGGTATGGACATTTCGGCTGACGTCCGCCTTTTTTTCTGATGGCTCGCCCCTCACGGCAAAGGAGGCTGCGGCTTCTCTCAACACGGCCCGGAAGAGCCAACGTTATCGGGAACGGCTAGCCGATATTTCCAAAGTGTTGGAAGAAGAGGGGGCAATTGTAGTCACTCTCTCAAGGGCCAATGGGGCGCTGCCTGCACTGCTGGATGTGCCCATTGTCAAAGAGACAGATGATCCCAACAGGCCGCTGGGAACGGGGATCTATTATCTGCGGGATGAAGGAGACAAGCTTTTTCTTCAGGCCAGGGCCGGGGCGGTAACACCGTTGGAGACCATTGACCTTCGGCCAGTGGCGGCCAGCGACGACCTGATCTATGCCTTTGACGCCGGGGAGATCGCGCTGGTGGACACCGATCTTACCAGCACCAATGCGCTGGGTTACTCCGGGCGGTTTGAGACCACTGACTACGCCACTACGGCGCTGGTATATGTGGGGTGCAACACCAGGTCGGGCGTTTGCAAGGACCCCTTGGTGCGTCAGGCGGTGGCCCGCGTTGCGGACCGCGAGGGGATGACCAAGCGGTTGCTGGCAGGCCACGCCGTGGCGGCGGCGCTGCCCATCCATCCCGCGGCGGCGGAATATGACGGTGAGGCGGCGGCTGAACTGCGCTATAATAAGGAAGAGGCTGCCGGACTGCTGACTGAGGCGGGGTGGAGCCTTGGTGAGGAGGGCCTTGCCAGGGGGAGGCAGCAGCTGACGATAAAGTTTCTTGTTAATCAAGATAATACGATTAAGATGAAAATGGCGGAAGAACTGAGCAGTGAGCTGGAGGAGCTGGGATGCGCGGTCACATTGGAAAGATTGCCCTGGGACGATTATGCCGCCGCATTAAAAAAGGGGGACTTTGATCTCTATTTGGGCGAAGTGGTGCTTACCGCTGACTTTGATCCAAAAGTCTTGCTCGATGGCGCGCTGAATTATGGCGGCTTTGCCGATAAAGAAACGGATCGGCTTCTGGAGCTTTACCGGGCTGCAGCCGGAGAGGAGCGGAAGCAAGCGGCGGCGGAGCTTTGGGAGCGCTTTGTCCAGGTCGTCCCTATTATACCCTTGTGCTTTAAAAACGGCTCCCTGCTGACACAATGGGGGCGGGTATCGGGAGCGGCGCCCACCCAGCGGGATGTGTTTGCAGGTCTGGAAAATTGGCGGTTAGCCATTTCCTGAAGATTTCCTGACAATGGCCCTCTTCTCCTTGACGGCGAAGGGGGCCTCTTTTATAATGGTAAAAAGAAGATGCAAAAGGCTGGTTGACTACAAAGATAAGCCACTGAAAATGAAGGAAGACAAACATAGTCAAGGAGGAGAAACAATGGACGCAAGGATCCTGGTGGTGGATGACGAGCCGGAGATCGCCGATCTGGTGTCCGTCTATCTCCGGGGGGAGGGCTTTCAGGTCTTTCCCTGTGGCAGCGGCGGCGAGGCGTTGGAGGTGCTGAGCCGGGAAAAGATCGATCTGGCGGTGCTGGATGTCATGCTGCCGGACATTTCCGGGCTGACCCTATGCGCTGAGATCCGCCGTTCCTGGCAGTTTCCTATCCTTATGCTCACTGCCAAGACCGAGGACACCGACAAGATCATGGGACTTACGGTGGGGGCGGACGACTATGTGACTAAGCCCTTTAGTCCCTTGGAACTGGTGGCCCGGGTGAAGGCCCAGCTCCGGCGGTATACCAGCTACAACAGCGGCGACAAGGATGAGGAGGAGACCCTGAACATCAACGGCCTTGCCATTAACCGCAATACCCATCAGTGCTGGCTCTATGATAAACCAGTGAGCTTGACCCCGATTGAATTTGATATCCTTTGGATGCTTTGCGCTAACCGGGGGAAGGTGATCTCTGCTGAGGAGCTTTTTGAGACGGTCTGGGGAGAAAAGTACTTGGATCGGAACAATACTGTAATGGTGCATATCCGCCGCTTACGGGAGAAGCTGGAGGAGCCCAGCGGTCATCCGCGGTTTATCAAAACGGTGTGGGGCGTAGGGTACAAGATAGAGTAAAATCTCAAAAATCGGAAAAATTTCATTGACAAGGGCCGGGGAATCGGGTATACTAATCCATGCCCTATTTGGGTGGACATGGCGGCATAGCTCAGTTGGCTAGAGCGCACGGTTCATACCCGTAAGGTCCCCGGTTCAAATCCAGGTGCCGCTACCAATCCTCGGGAGACGCCTGGGGCGTCTCCCGGGGAACTCCTTTTGAACGGCGTATGCGCCGGGTGTGACGATATGGCGCGTTGGTCAAGAGGTTAAGACACCGCCCTTTCACGGCGGTAACATGGGTTCGATTCCCATACGCGTCACCACGTTGGAGGAAACCAACTCCATTCCGCTTCCGCCGCTCTGGCGAAAGCTCCATATCCGTTGGTTCCCTCCTCCTTCTCCCCACAAAGCTGAGGATCGCTTTGTGGGGAACCCCAGCCCGGAGGCTTAGCTCAGCTGGTTAGAGCGCCTGCTTCACACGCAGGAGGTCACTGGTTCGAGTCCAGTAGTCTCCACCAAAAGAAATGAGACGCCACAAGGCGTCTCATTTCTTTTGGTATGGAGTCTCGGACGAGAACCATGGTTTGAGCCATTGCCTCCTGAGGTGACTACAAGTATAGACGACAAGCGCAGACAAAAAAGGAACTCCCAGTGGCATTGCCGCTGGGAGTTCTTTTTTTGCAGTCAAATCAATTATTCGGCCACAACGTTGACAGCGCGGAGCTTGCCGGGATCCTTGGGATCGGGCTCGGTGTCGTAGGTCACCTTCTGGCCCTCAGCCAGAGTGCGGAAGCCCTCGGACTGGATGGCGGAGAAGTGGACAAACACGTCGCCGCTGCCGTCGTCGTTAGAGATAAAGCCAAAGCCCTTCTCGTTGTTAAACCATTTGACAGTACCGTGATTCATGATTTTCTACCTCCTAAATAAATGGGTATCCCGCCGCAAAAAAAGAAGCCTCCCGTGTATGTCAAAATGAAATGGAAACTGACAGACACAAGCGGCAATCAATTTTTACATTTTAAGATACGCCGATAATATACTATACCAGAGGAAAAATGTCAAGGAAAATTTCAGGCAAAATAACGATTTTCAAAATATTGGGGCGTTTATATAATAGAAGAAGAAAATGTAGGATACGAAAGAGGGGGCAAAGAAATGAACGACTGCGACGGGCTGCTGCAAGAGGTGGCTAAACAGGCCGAAGAGGTCGGCATTCCGATCTCAAAACGGATCGAACCCCACGTGACGATCAACCGCAGGGCGGTCAACCGCTTGGGGTGCTGTAAGAGAAAGGGAGAGGGTTACCTTATTGAGCTTTCGGCACGGGTAGCTGAAGGTCCAAAGGAAAGCTGCCGGGAGACCTTGGCCCATGAGCTGCTTCACACCTGCTGGGGCTGTCAAAATCATGGCGCACGTTGGAAGGAATACGCCCAAAGGATGAATAATGCCTATGGGTATCATATCAGGCGGGTGGCGGCGGCGGAGGTGGTGGAACAGCTCCAGCCCCGTCCGTTTAAATACCTTCTCCGCTGTGAAAACTGCGGGGCGGAGCTGGGCCGGTATCGGGCGTCGCCCCTGACCCGGCATCCAGAACGGTATCGCTGCCGGTGCGGAGGAAAATTGAGGCCGGTGAAGCTATAAAACGGCGAAATTGCTGCGGGGCAATCGACTACAAACGTAGACTACATGTGTAGCCACATTT
>CAJTLK010000004.1:0-23692 GCA_910577415.1 uncultured Oscillospiraceae bacterium | reverse complement strand
CTGAGAAAAAAGCGTGACCAGAAAAGACTGCTTGTAGGGGCTAAAACAGAAAACGTGCTGTTTTCTTTGGAGGCAGGCGTGAGACTGTGACGTCTGCGGATCGCGATTTTTTGAGGCTATAGTGGCACAGAAGAAAGACCGGGGCTGACAGGACCATTTGGCTGTCGCTTCGGTTTTTGCATTTGGAGGGAAAAAGTTCCTTTTTGACAATGGAGGACCGTTACTTTTTTGCGACTGCCTCCTTAGCGGGGCGGCGGATTGCCCGTTGCAGGGGCACGCAGCCAGGGACAAGATATTTGCCCTAAAAATGTAAAGAAATACAATATTTTGTGAAAACGCTCTGCTTTTGCTGGCATGGACATCAAAAAGGGGAAAGGGACTTGACAAAAAGGAAGGCAAAAACCGCCGAAAAAAGTCAAAAAAGGTCAAACTGACAAAAAATGCTGAAATACTTAAAACACAAAATAAAAGCGCTAAAAATGAACCGAAAAAAATATCAAAATTGAGAAAAAGGAGAAACAAAAGAAAGGGACCTTAATAGGAAACTATGAAAAACCCCTTGATTTTTATGTCAAGTAATGGCATAATGATGACCAAGAATGGAATCATGCGTCAGTATGCCCTTTTTGGGGCAGCGTGAAACGGACGCAAAAGACTTAAGCGCAGGTGATCCCTATGTTGCAGCAGGCTCTCAAAAAGAGAAGACTTATCTCCGGTATCCTGGCGGCATCTATGGTGCTGTCAATGTTTACCGGCTTTAGTGGTGCTGGCGCCACAGAAGTCGAAGCCCGGACTGCTGTGAACCAAGTGAAGCGGGTCCGGGATGAACAGAGCCTCGACGCGGCCCGCATCGCGCCGTCCAAGCTGGATGGCACAGCGGGGATCTCTATGCCTTTGAGCCTGTCCACTACCGCGATGGGCTTCTACGAAGGGCTGGAGGAGCAAGAGGTCACCGCTTACATGACGGACCTGTGGTACCTAGGACTGCTGACGGCGGACGAGTATGCCGCTTTCTTCCCGGTGAGCCTGGATCTGGACCGGGTGGATTATATCAGTCACCAGTTCAAGAACTACATAGGTCAGATCAAAGAGGCTGACCGCCTGGCTTTGCGCGCCCAGGCGGAGGCTAAACTGGATCTGAAGGAGCAGTTCATTTGGAGCGCTGCGGTGGGGGAGGAAGACCACAGCGACGACCTGTCCTTCGAGCCTGTCAGCTGGACGATCTATGAGGCGACGCAGAACAGCGCGCCTATGATCGTCTGTACCGCTAAGGTCAAGTGGACGGGCGAGAAGCCTGTGAAGTACACAGAGCCGTCTCAGGATGAGCTGCAATCGCTGATGGGCAGCGGCTCGGACGGCACGGCCAACAAGAATATCTATGATGAGTCCCCTGAGGTGCAGGAGTTCCTGCGGCAGCTGTATGCCGACGGCCTGAGCCAGGATCGCTCCGACTATGACCTGTCCGTGTTCGACGGTGAGACCTCGACTCAGACCGGCGCCGGGACGAATCTGGACTTCAATCTGCTCGGCCAGGATAAGACAAATGAAACGCCCGCCGCTTCCGATCTTGAGGAAGGGACGGGCGAAAGCGCGTCTCAGGGCACTTCCGGGGAGCCGACTGAGAGCGAGCCGATCGCACCTCCCGAGGTGGAGAACGCCGTGAAAGCGCCGACAGACACCGGGGATGATGGACTGGCCGAGACCGACTTTGCTGCGGACGAGGTGAACGAGACCCAGGTCAACACCGGACTTGACTGGGATATCTGGGGCGATACAGTGGAGATCCCCGATAACCAGGTGCCCATGGCACCCGAGCCGGAGGACGATGGGGAGGAAGGCACTAAGGACGACGGCATTGACATCCCCCATGCGGAGTTCAGTGTGACCATGAAGGCCAACTCGAACATCACTGCTCACAGCATGGCCTATTACTTCCCCAGCACCCAGACCAAGCCGGTGAGCGTCGACCCCGACGTGAACAACACGGACGCCGATAATGCGATGACGCCTGACGATACCCAACCGAACGACGACATGACAACGCCTGATGACGTTCTGCCTGGCGATGATGTGACGACAGATGACGACGCCCAGACCGGCGACGACACGACAACTGTGGATGAGACGCAGCCGGACGGCGACGACATTACGACGCCCGACGACACCCAGACCGGCGACGACGTGACGACGCCCGACGACGCTCAGACTGGCGACGACGTGACGACGAACGGCGACGTGCAGACTGACGATGATGTGACGACAGACGCCGACACATCCTCTGCTGACAGCGTGATGACAGATGTGAACATGCCTTCTGCCGATGAAGTGACGATGGACGTCGCCACTAATGGCGCGGCAGCTTTTGACGAACCGCAGATGGGTGCAGAACAGGCAGTCAACGCCATAGCGACTTCCGGCATCTCTACCTATGCCGGGAGCGTGCCGACTTTCTCGCCGGTCAACACGGGAGATTTTCCCAAGGTGCTCAATGGAAATACCAGCAGCGCCCAAAGCGAAGCCAGGGCTATGCCTGGGTTTGTGCGTATGGTGAAGGGGACGGCACCGGTGACACAGGACATCACTGAGCGCATTAAGGCTATCTTTGGCATTACTAGTGCTAATGGTATAAACAGTATAAACGTGGCCGTCCTGGATGATCGGATCGCCAGAGCGGTGAATAGCGGAGGCAAAGTGACCGTGACGGTGGATCCGGACGGGATGGAGGGCCGGACGCAAATTTATGCCTGGAGAAGCAGTGGCAGCCCCTCGACGGCTGTTATCCAGCTGGAGGTCCGGGGCGTTTATTTGGACAGCAACGGCGAGCCGAAGAAAGCCGTGCCCATGGTCTCCGCCGGTGACGGCCACACCCTGGCGCTGATGGCCGACGGTACGGTCCAGGGCTGGGGCTTTAACGAGGCTAAGCAGCTGACCCAAAACTACACCAGCAGCAGCACCACCGATATCGAGCGGCCCATGGTCATCAATATAAAAAATGCCGACGGGTCCCAAACCAAGCTGGAGAATATCGTCCAGGTGGCTACCGGCGCGCAGCACTCGCTGGCGTTGACCGAGGACGGCAATGTCTGGGCCTGGGGCCTTAACAGCAAGGGGCAGTTGGGCCAGGGCAACAGAAATGAGTCTGCCGGGTTCTTCCCTGTGAAGGTGAAAGGGCCGACTGATATGACCCTGCAAGCCCTTGATGCGGACAGTGAAGGAAATCTGTGTAACATCGTATCCATCGCCGCGGGGGGCAACGTCTCCATGGCCATTACCGCCGATGGCCGCGTGTACGCCTGGGGCGACAACACCTTTGGTCAATGCGGTCAGGGCGAGTGGGGCGCCGATCCCGCCGCCAATCCCCCGAGCGCGGAGATCTATACCTCCCCTGTACTGGTCCAAATGCTGGATGGATTTGGCCATTATAATGGAGACGCACTGACAAAGGTCATTTCGGTGAGCCTGGCCGCCGACTTTGTCACCGCGCTGACTTGGGAGGGAAGGGTCTACACCTGGGGCGACAACCGCCAGGGCCAGTTGGGACAAAATGGGACCAGCCAGGCGCCTGTGTGCCGGGCGCAGTCTATGAGCTTTGACAACAGCGAGATCGTCGTTCAGGTTTCCTCCAGCGGCGCCGAGGGCAAGGCGGGGACGAATTCCTACGGTCACTCCATGGCGCTGAGCGTGCGCAAGACCACACCGGCTGATACTGCGCCGACCACCGTCTGGGGCTGGGGACTCAACGGCTATGGTGAGATCGGCAACGGCACCAAGGATGTGCTTTACAGCAGACCCATGAAGGTCGTATTCGCTCCCACCTATAATGGAGCAACGGTGGGCGGCACTAAAAACGATGCGCAGGGACGTGTGGTCAACATTTCCGCCGGTTATCAATTCAGCATGGCGGGGACTGACGAAGGCGCGTTGTTTACCTGGGGTTCCAACGAGAGAGGCCAGCAGGGCGTCGGGACCAAGAACATGGGCGCCGGTTATGGACAGATCCAGTATCAGGTCCAGCCGCAACTGGTTCGGCTGGACCCGGACGCGGATAAAGATGATCTCCCCAGTGATGGGTATCTGGATTATAATGGCGCTGCCAAGGCCCATAGCTTCTCCGCCGGCGGCGACTTTGCCGTGATCATTATGGATGACGGCAAGGTGTTCGCCATGGGCAACAACGCCAAGGGCCAGTTGGGCGACAATGGCAAGACCAAGGGCCAGAGCGTCGGCGACGTGATCCGCACGGGCGACGACGTTAAGGAGGAGCTGAAGCTGAACCGGGTGTTTGTATATACCGGCGAGGACGACGGTGAGGGGAATATCACCTATACCCTGACCGGACGCTATGCCCAGCAACTTGGTGTATATAATGAGCAGGCTCCAAGCGACGCTTTGGCGTTGGTGGAAACTCAGCTGCCGGACGACCTGACCATTACCGACATGCAGTATGTCGTAGTATATAAGGAAGGTATCTTCAGATATTATAATGTAGGCTTCAACGTTTTTGAGCGGGACCGGAATATTCCCTATACTGCACGCCCGGAGTATCAATACACCACCGATCCTGCGAAAGATCCGATCGATCAGACCTTCCTTCAGGCGGGTGACGAGTTCGTTCAGACGGACAATAAGGACGCTAAACTGGAGCCGACAGGCGTGGGCACCAGCAAGATCACGGTGACGGAGGACTGGACCGGCACAGGCACGCCGAATGAGACGGTCTATTCCGGCGGCTTCAAGATCACAGTGAAGGACGCCGACGCCTTTACCGAGGCCGCTGTTAAGGTAGGCGAGGGCTTTACCCTGGCGCTGAAGACCGACGGTACCGTGTGGGCTTGGGGCGACAACACCTATGGCCAGTTGGGTATCGGCAAGACTGGCGCCCAGGTGCCGCTGACTACATATCCCGTCCAGGTCGTGGATGTGGGAGGCACCAAGAAGCTTAACCTGATAGCGGAGATCGCGGCGGGCGGTTATCACGCGTTGGCCCGGAGCGGCGACGGTAATATCTATGCCTGGGGCAGAAATGACCGCGGCCAGCTGGGCATGGGGTCCGGCGACTACAACGACAGGTGCGCCCCTGAATATGTGAGCAGGGGCAACGAATCTGGGGGTGGCGCCAACTTCCATGGAGCTTCCAGTATTGCCGCCGGTATGTTGCACTCTTTGGCCGTAGCCGGCGCGGAGGGGGCAGACGGCTACATCTACTCCTGGGGCGACAATCAGCGCTACCAGCTGGGCGGCGAGATAATGGATGCAGATACCATCGACAGACGGCGTCCTTATCCAGACCAGGTCAGAAATGGAGAGAACCCTGTGACCACCGCGACCCGTGTCTTTGCCGGCGCCTGGCATTCCCTTGCCATGTGTGAGGAGACTGACCTAAAGACCTTTAAGGCCCCCTACAGCCTGATCGCCTGGGGCGACAACACCAGGCAACAGCTGGGCTCGAAAAACGGTAATGACTACAGCAATGTGGCCGCGCCGGTCAGACTTATAGCTGATGCGCCTCTAAGCAACGTTATCGACGTCTCTGCCGGTTACTACCACACGGTAGTCCTATATAATAATAATGAAGGCCAGGCTGTGCGTGTCTTTGGCGACAACTCCGCCAAGCAGCTGGGACCCATTACTAATACTGCGGCTACAAATGTAGCCTACGGTACCGACATGGAGGATGGCGGCAAGGTGATCAGCAACGCCATCAGCGTCAGCGCGGGCAAAAACCATACCATCGTGATCCGCGGTAGCTATGATACGAAAGGTGAAGAGCTTGTCAGCACCACCGTCTACTCCTTCGGTAATGGCGTTGAGAAGAGCTGGAAGGACGCCATTGTGACCGATGCCAACGGCAAGTTCTTGACGAAGGCCGACGCCGGCAATGACTTCACCGTGGCGCTGGACAGAAATAATAATGTCTTTGCCTGGGGGAAGAATGACCGGGGCCAGTTGGGCGAATTCTCCATTGATAACCGGGCGGACCTGACGCCTGTTGGCAACCGTGAGGCATGGATCGCCAGCGTGGGCGGCGGTGTGCTGAGCTATGATACAGAGTATAAGGCTACCGTCAAGCTGGAGCGGTATCAGGCCGCGGATGGCGCCCCCATGGTGGGCGTGCCTTGGAATTCCGCGGATAAAGATGGCGTAATACTGGAGCTGATAGACAGCAAAGGCAACACATATCCCATGACCAACGATCCTGTTGGCACCGCGGAATTTACTCAGAATGATGTGGTTGCCGGAATTTATAGCGTGCTGGACAGGGGCGTAAAGGTGGGCGACTTGACGGTCACTGCCAACGGAGCCAACACTGTAACGATCAAGTATTACGACAGTAAGATCGATCTTATGCGTATTGGCAACGGTGGAGGGTCGCCTTGGACGGACACCGGCAGCCGCAGCTTCGCTTTGAAGATGGACGGCGTCACCGTAGGCGGCGCCTACCCGCATACGGCGACGAACGGCGTTATCAGTGCGCCGCTGCCCGTAGGTAGTTGGACGCTACTTGACATGTGGAATGGAAGCATTGGGGTCGAGGCCGCGCAGGGCGCCGTTGATGTAAAGGACGGCGCAACGACTACACCTGTCGGCACTGTGAATTTCTATAATGTAGAGTACTTGATCAATAACGGTGTGTTGTCCGGCGCCACCATTAACGGAATTCCTTATAACATGAGTGGGATGAACATGTCACAGGGTACCCTTGTGGCCCCCCTTGGGAGCAAAGTGGTCCTGACCCTGAATATGACAGGCGTGACCAGCGTGGAATGGAAGGGTCAGGCCCCCGGCCTCGATCCGACTTACACTATCGAGCAGGTGAAGGCCGGTACTTCCGTGGAAGCTACGTGTAACGGCGCCGGCGGAACAGCTGTCAAGCTTAGCGGCGCCAGCGCTGAACAAGCGCCGGCTGTTGCCATGATGGCTGCCGCTCCGGCTGCCGCCGCTTCTGCCGGCATGCCCACTGCTTACGCCACTACCACCACTGAGGCGCCGGTCTATGCAGTCGAAAGTGGTGGCCCGATCACGCTGGACAATTTAGTAGTGCTGCGTCCCGGTGATGAGATGAACCTTACCAAGATGACTGAGCGCTATTACAGCAATTATCGCCTGAAGAAACTTGTCCAGGGAGACCGCACCTATGACAGCAGTAACTTTGTGCTCTACACTTCTGACGCGGCCATTGTCAATGTTGCGGGCACAACGCTGAAGGCTGTGGCGCCCGGCGAGGCTACGATCCGGGTGTACAATAATACCGAGTCCACACCAGAATATCTCAGCCCCAACAAGCTATCCTTCCTCTTTGTAGTGCGGGTCCGGGATATGATGGAGGACATGAGCGGTCCTACGGTTGCCAATCCTCAGTTGGCCGCCGGCGGCGATTTCTCCGTTGCCCTGAAGTCTGACGGCACAGTCTGGGCCTGGGGTTCCAACGAGAAGGGCCAGGTGGGCGACGGTAAGATCGGCTATGCCTATCATGACGCGCCGACCACGGTCCATATAACTGGCGGTGCGCCGATAGAAAACGTGATCGCCATTGCTGCCGGCGGTGAGCATGCCCTGGCGCTGCAAAACGACGGCACGGTCTGGGCCTGGGGATCCAACGAATATGGGCAGTTGGGCAATTCTGCCATGGGCATTGGCGGCTTTTCCAATTTGGCCGTCCAGGTGGATACCAGCAGTCTGCAGGCCAAGGACCGCTATGTGGTCCAGCTGGCTGCTGGCAACGGCTTTAGTCTGTTGCTGACGAACGATGGAATGGTGTATTCTTTCGGCCAGAACGATCTGGGCCAGCTGGGCATTGGGTATACCGGCGGCGTATTCCAGAATACATACAGCGACGCTGCCAACGCCAGCGCCATAAAGGATCTGCTCAGCTCCCCTGAGCGGCTGTACACCTTTAAGGACCTGACCGAGGGGATCAACGTCCCCACTGTAACTGTCTACACTCATAGACAGTACGAGGAGGATCTGGCGGAGTATAATAGGGTGGTCAACGGTATTGCCAACGGTGATCTGCCCGCGAATACAGAGGTCCCGCCGAAGCCTGTCTATATAAGCAATATCGATCAGTTCACAGTGAACCAGGTGATCCAGGGCGATGACGTCTCCCGCCAGGGCTATTTGGAGCATATCGTCTCCATCACGGCGGGTGGTAATCACGCTCTGGCCCTGCGCTCTGACGGCGCGTTGTTTGCCTGGGGCGATAACACCTATGGCCAGCTGGGCATGGGCAATTTGAGCAACTACCGCGTAGCGGTCCAGGTACGCGCCGGCCAGCACAGTATAAACGCCGGATATCAGGGTGGCAGCGAGAAGCGCAGCGAGCTGCTGAACAACGTGATGCGCATTGCCGCCGGCGAGAACCACTCCATGGTGGTGGTCAGCGGCAACGGCGCCGGCGGTCAGGTCTACAGCTGGGGCGATACCCGCTATGGACAGATGGGCAATACCGGCATCACCACTACTTATAACGTTAAGGGTGAGAAGCCTGAGGCGCCGGACACCGCGCCGCAGACCACGCCGATCATCACGCCGAATACTGCGGTGGAGGTCGTGGCCGGAGGAAACACCTCCGCGGCTATCACCTCGGAGGATAAGATCTATACCTGGGGTTCTAACCTCAATGGTCAGCTGGGCTGGGATGAGAGCGGCGATACCATCACTGCCTGGAGCGGCCAGCCCAAGTATGTGGCCAGAGGAACCAGTACGAATATCTCCGGCGCTGACTTTACCAATGCCAGGGCCATCTCCCTGGGCGGCAGCCATGCCACTGCCCTGCGGCACGACGGCTATGTGTGGGCTTGGGGCGGCAACGCCATGGGCCAGTTGGGCGATAGCTCCACCACAGACCGCCGGGGAGCGGTACTCAGCGGCGACCAGGAGTCCAAGGTACTGGTGGCCAAGGACTATGGCATTAAGGACAGCACGGGTAAGCTCATCAAGCAATTTGACCAGGATGAGCCTATGGGCAATAAGAACCCCGCCCTGGTGACGATGCACACGGATGAAGAGCTTTACTTCGACATCAGTAATATCTACTATCATTACATGACGGGCTTTAACCTGCTGACCGACGGTAGCATGACCAAGCTCGATCCCAGTGATATCACCATTCAGCCTTCCGATCCCGCCATCCTGACCGAGAAGAGCGCCACGGGCGGTGTTGTTACCTTTGAGCCTACTCCGATCAACCGCGGGAAGCTGGGGACGACATCTATAGTCATCAGCTCCAAGCCCAATGGGACCGTGACGGAGAGCAACTTCGTCTCCATCCCGGTGCGGGTACAGCACCAATACAATCAGAAGGGGCAGCCCTCTGATGATGAATGTGATGGCGCGGCGCCCATGCTGGCCGCCGGCGTGGATCACTCTATTGCCCTGACCGCCAGCGGCAGAGTTTATGTTTGGGGCGACAACAGCAAGGGCCAGCTGGGCATTGACCCGGAGGACGTCTATGATGAGCAGGGCAACCTGGTATCCTATGGTATGCCCTATATCACTACGCCCATGGAAGTGCTTAGCGGTCTGACCTATGCGCCTGACGGGACCGCTGTGAAGGATGTATACTTTACTGCTGTGGCGGCGGGCGATCACTTCTCCTTAGCTTTGGATAACTTTGGCCGGGTGTGGTCCACCGGCGCCTCCGAGTTTGGGCAGCTTGGCCGCGGCAAGCGCTATATCGAGATCCAGGAGCAGGTGGAGGGCCCCACCTTTGATGAGGACGGTAAATATATCTGGGTGACAGTGGGATATAAGGCTTATATGCCCACTTGGGAGCTGGTCCAAATGGATCAGAAGGACCAGAGCGACAACAATATGATCCTGGGTACGCATACGGTAGGCCGGGATTACACTGCCGGGTATCAGGCGGAGCTTGATCCCGTGGTGGATATTGCCGCGGGCGCCAACCATGCCCTGGCTATGACCAAGGGCGGTTTCCTGTTTGCCTGGGGCGATAACCGCAAGGGCCAGTTGGGTATCAACCAGGATGTGAGCGAGACGCTCAAAGAACTGGAGGGGGAGGAGCTTACCACTACAAAGGTCGACCTCAGCAATACCTTTGTGACCCTTGCCCGGCCTGTAGCAAAGGGCGCCAGCCCCAGTTCCAGCGCTGAGATCAACAGCGTCATTCGGATCGCCGCCGGAGGAGACAACTCCTTCGCGGTACGCAACAACGGCTCCATCTATGGCTGGGGCGACAACAGCCATCGCCAGGTGGGCGCGGATCTGAATGGGGATATTCGTGTCACACCCGCCCGCGTGGTGAGCGATATTGACCTGGAGACCGGCGTTAAGTATTTGGATCAGATCATTGATGTGGCCACCGGCGGTAAGGTGGGCGACAAGCCCAACGACGGCAGTCACGGCGTCGCCCTACGCTTTGACACCACCAACGCCCCCGGTACCGGCGTTATGTACGGCTGGGGCGACAACAGCTTTGATCAGATCGCTCCTGCAAATGTGAATCATGCCGCACTGAAAACGTTCTCCCGCCCGGTACGGATGAGAGCGGGCACGGATACGGCTACCGGCAACGTCCGCCAGATCTCGGCGGGCTATCGCGGCACCCTGGCGCTCACAGAGATCCTGGGAGACCGCCGACTGCTGGCTTATGGCGATAACACCACCGACCGTCTGGGCGTGGTGGGCGCCAGCGCGTCCAATGTGGCCGGGGCGGCGGTACACCATGACAACACTCTGAACCACAATAGCGACGATTATATGCAGGCCGTAGATGTATTTGCGGTGGGTGGCAACCACATGCTGGTCAGCCGCGACACCGGCTATGTCTATGCCGCCGGCGAGAACCGCTACGGCCAGATCGGCGACTATACACAAAAAGACCGGCTGATCCCCGTGCAGGTGGGTGAGCGCACCTACACCACGGTGGAAGCCTGGGGCTTTGTAAACAATGTGGGGTCCTATGTCTATGCTCCCGGCAGCTATAACCTGGGGCTGGAGCAGAAGGTAAAGGCCAAGAGCCAGCACATTGTTATCGATCTGAGTAAGCTGAATGTGAAAAACGTATTCGGCTTGAATCTGTTGGACTTTACCAGCGCCAGCTTCAATTCGGCGGATTTTGAGGTCTATTCTCTGGATGAGACCATGCTTGAGGCCGACAGCAGCATGATGACAGGGATCCTACGGGGATTCCGCTCTCCCAATTATAGTAGCTCGAACAGCGCGGATATCAAGTTGGGCGAGACCTATTTGATGATCCGTCACGTCCCCACGGGCGCGACGGCGATGCTACGTGTGATCCTGGTCCCTGAGACCGGCGCCACCGTGCAGCCGCAGGTCTCTGTGGGCGCGCACCACACTGCGGCGCTGCTCAGTGACGGCACGGTCTGGACTTGGGGTTCCAATGAATTTGGCCAGTTGGCCGACGGCACCTTCAGCGACCACGCCTACCCGGTCCAGGCGTGTATCCCTGTGAGCAGCACTGCCGACGACGGCTCCGTCAACGTCGATTATCAGCCCATCAAGAACGCCACCGCTGTGGCGGCTGGCGACACCTTTACTCTGGTGCTCATTGACGGAAAGGTCTGGGTGCTGGGCGAGCTGGAGAATGTGGCTACGGCCTATCGGCCCACCGGCAAGACCCTTCCGCCTTATCTGAACTATAATAATCCCGAAATCGGAGCGGACGGGATCCCTGTATTGGGGAACAACCCCTATACGCAGGGGTATATCCCCACTCATTGTCCGGCTGATCCGCAGCACACCAATATCCAGCCGGTAAGCAAGAACAAGAAGATGATCCACAAGGTGGAGCGTCCGTATAATACTGCCAATGTGACCCTGGAAAAGAAGACAGTGGACGGCAGGGTCGTGGTATCCTATCTGGATAAGTCGTCCAACGGCGCGTATTATAATTTCGCGGCTACGAAAGAAGATCCCACCCGGTATATTCCCACGCGGTTTATTGCCGCTGATGGCAACGAGGCTACGCAGACCAAAGAAGGGGTCAATTACTATAGCCTGAAGGAGATCGACAGCGAAAAGGGGATATTCAAGGTCTATGAAGTGAACTGGGAGATGGGCGTGGTAGCCACGACCTCTGAGTTCTATGAGTGCAAGGATTGCGGACTGCTCTGGAATCCCACCTGGGACGTGATGTATTGTCCCTCCGGCAAGCATAAGGAGATCAGCGAGGGCTTTGAGCTGATCTATGATGACGCCTTCGACGTCTATGCCAATGCCCCCGATCCTCAAATGACCGCGGACGCCAACTGGCAGTCCGGGCATAACGATTTGATCCTGGAGTACCGTATCTACAAGTGTAACGATCCCTCCTGCGGCCAGGTCATCTGGTGGTACTATCCCTCCGTCGGCGACGATGGGAAGCTGCCTGGCGGAAAGATCCTCACCGACACTATGGGCAATGAGATCACCGGCGTCACGGATGTGGCCGCCGGGTCTCGTCATGCTCTGGCTCTGGCCGAGCGGACGGAGAGCAAGACCACTACCCGGATCGTCTGGGCTGCCGGTAACAACAGCCTGGGCCAGCTGGGCCAGGGCGACGCCGATGAGCAGAGCGCTCACCTGGGCGCCGTGGTGGTCAAGGGCGTAAACGCCATGGGCGAGTTCAAGCACGCCACCGACATCGCCGCCGGTACCGACTTCTCTGTGGCCCTGCTGGGCGACGGTACCGTGTGGACCTGGGGCTCCAACGAATATGGCCAGCTGGGCGCCGGACTGGCGACGAAAAAGACGGACAACACGCCGAACTTTGTCACCACGCCTGTGCCGGTGAGCAAGCCCGCGGGCAACAAGCTGAACACCGACACCGAGCAGGTGATAAACCGCGCGGTGCGTATCGACGCGGATAAATACACCGGCGGCGTCATCGCCTTTGACCAGGGCGTCTATCAGGGAAATACGCGCTGGACCTCCCACGGCTATGTCTGGGGGCGGCTCATTGAAGATCCCGCCACCCCCGGCAAGGCCGTAACCGCTGTGTATACGGAGCCTCAGCAGCTCTTTAACGGCGATGGCAATGAGATCGCCAATGTGTCCAGCATCGGTGTGGGCAACGACCATGTAGCCATTACCGCGAGCGTTTGGGACGTGAATTCCAATTCCTACAAGGGCACAGCATATGCCAGCGGTAGGAGCGACTATGGCCAGATGGGCAACCCGGCCTACTCTGTCCCCGGCGGCTATATCCGTACTGTGCGGATGTATCCCATGTTTGCCGGCGAGTGCGAGCAGGTGACAGCCGGCAGCCTCACTATGGACGCCGCCACCGCCGTCTACGCCGGCGGAGACACCACCTTCATCCTGACCAACGATGGCCGCCTCATGGCAGTGGGTGATGACCGGAAGGGTCAGCTGGGTATCGTGGCCAATGGCGACGATCCGATTGACGTTATGGATCGGGTCACTACCCCCCGCTATGTGAGCAGCCACAGGTCCAGGATGATCCAGGTGAGCGTGAATGAAAAACAATCCGGGAATCGTCCCATCACTAAACAGTGGGGCTACAACAATCTCGTTATGGGCATCCAGGACAAGGTGCAGATCCGGCTGGGCGGCGGCATCGCCGACAGCATCTATAAGTCCTACTATGGCTTTGACCTGTGGCGGCGGGAGCTGAGTGCCGCGCAGACTAGCACCAGCAGCTATGCGCCGCAGGGCCTGGAGTATACCACCAGCGACCCCAACATCGTTACGGTGGATAACAGCGGCAATATTATAACCAATAACTTTACCAGCAGCGCCGGCTATTCCAAGACGGGCACCGCCGTTGTCTCGGTGATCGACAAAGCCAGCGGCGAGGTGCTGGCGGAGATCCATGTCTCGGTGGTGGCCGATGAGCGGGACAAGGCCAAGACTCCCCGAACCGCTACGCCTATGGTGGCGGCGGGAGAGAACTTCACCGTGGCTCTGGACGCCGCAGGTAATGTGTGGCTCTGGGGACAGCTGCTGCCCGAGGGCTATCCCCAGTCCGACGGCACCACCACCCCCTCTCCCCAGCCCTATACCATTCCCGAGCCGGTCATGGACGCCTCCGGCAATAACCAGCTGAGCGATATTGTGATGATCGCCGCGGGCGCCA
This sequence comes from uncultured Oscillospiraceae bacterium, assembly GCA_910577415.1. Lineage (GTDB taxonomy): Bacteria > Bacillota > Clostridia > Oscillospirales > Oscillospiraceae > Vermiculatibacterium. The sequence continues at coordinate 9,633 of CAJTLK010000004.1, read as the reverse complement.
AGCACTTCCTGGCCATGGACACCAAGGGTAAGGTCTATGCCTGGGGTTCCAATGAATATGGTCAGCTGGGCGTATATAACATGCAGACCATCTTCTGGAAGACCGTGGTGGAGGACCAGAATGCTGAGCAGCTGGATTGGCCCATTACCAAGGACTACACCAGAGACGTTATGAACACGTCCTATGCCGCCATTCAGGACGTGACCGGGAATTACCAGTCTAATCATTTCAAGAATATCAAGGCGGCCTATATTGCCGCTGGCGATTACAGCAGCTTTATCGTAGACGACAAGGGCGCCGTGTGGGCCTTTGGCCGCAACGATCGTGGCCAGCTGGGCGTGGGCGATATGGAAAACCGCTATGAGCCTGCCCAGGTACTCCGCGGCGAGGCCACCGGCGGCTATGCCGTTACGAACACCGGCAAGCTGACTGTGACCAACGACATCTACCTTACCGACGTTGTCAAGGTGGATGGCGGCGGCATGACCTACACCAAGGATCAAAAGACCTATCACGTATCCCACACCGTGGCCATGCGGGCCGACGGCTCGGTCTACGCTTGGGGCGACAACACCTTTGGGCAGTTGGGCGCCGACACGGTGGACCCCGCCCTGGCCCCCATTCGGGTGGTCAACGGCGTGGACAGCACAGGTGCGCCGGAGGACGCCGGCGTCTACCTGGGCAAGGCCATCGACGTGGCGGCGGGCGGCGGACACAGCCTCATTGCCAACAAGGACGGCAAGGTCTACGCCTGGGGCAATAACGCCTACGGTCAGCTGGGCGTGGATCGGACCAACACGCCCAAAACCTATATTCCTCAGAAGGTGAACATCCCTGAGATGAGCAAGGCCCGGAAGGTGAGCGCCGGTGACAACCACTCCCTGGTCATGTCCTCCCAGGTGCTCTCCAGTACGCCTGACGTGACTATGGTCACGTGCCCCAATTCTGCTTGCAGCATGGTCGGTCCTAAGGAAAGCTTTATAGAGGATGCCATCATTGAAGACCAAGTGGTCTGCCCGAGCTGCACTACGACCTTTGCGCTTTCGACCAGTTCGGTGACGATCCCTGGGACCGCGGTGGTGGACGCCGCTGTCTGGGCGTTCGGCGACAACACCTACGGCCAGCTGGGTCTGAACCCGGATACCAACAGCGGCGCTGACAAGGAATATGCCTATACAGATATTCCTCTCCAGATGGGCAAGGGTTCCAGTATCTCCGGTCTGGATGAGGAGTATGTCAGAGAGCTTATGACCTTTGCCGCCGGCAGCAACCACTCTGTGGTAGCCAGGGAAGAGGGCTCTGTGTGGGATACCGGACGGAACAACAAGGGCCAGCTGGGCGACTTCTCCCAGAACAACAACCGCCAGCGCCTGGTGCAGGTGGGCCTGGGCAACTACTACGCCATTATCATTGAAGAAGCGTATATCCATGGCATTACCGCCCACGCTCCCACGACCCTGACCGGCCATACCAGCAACGGTACCGCACTGCCGAAGCCCATGCTCAACCCCACCGCCATTACAGTGGATGAGGCGCTGTGGATCGATCCCTCCAAGCTTACCGAGTCCTATTCCAGCGGCTTCAACCTGCTGGACTCTGTGGTCAATAAGACCATCGACCCCAACGATATAGGCGCTCTGGTCTATACCTCCTCCGATGAGGACATTGCCATATTTGAACAGTTGGATGCCGACAATGATGGAACCCCGGAGTGGTATCTGGTGCCCACCGGCAATATGTATGGCCGGATCACCATCACCATCACCAACACCAACAACAACTATAAGGGGACCTATGAGGTGATGGTGGTGCCCAAGGGCGCCGTGGTCTCTCCCACTGTGGCCGCCGGCGTCGATTCCACCGTGGCCCTGCGGGGCGACGGCTCGGTGTGGATGTGGGGCCAGTACAGCCCGGCATACGACGCCAATGGCTATAGCCTGACCTATGAATATCCCACTGAGGTGGTCTTTAACGGTATGCCCGAGGGTGATTACATCATCGACGTGGCTGCTGGTGACTATCACTTCCTGGCCATCGACAACAAGGGCAATCTGTGGGGCTGGGGCCGCAACAACTACGGCCAGCTTGCCCGCACTGCCAGCAACAACAAGATCTCTACGCAGACCATCGTGGCGGAGAAGTCTACCCACTTTGGCCCCAACACCACTATTGGTGAGGTGCGGGTCATTGCCGGCGGCGCCGGATTCTCTGTGGTGGTAGCCAGAAAGGATAACCAGGTCTACACCTTTGGTAACAACACCAATGGTACTCTGGGCAACGGCACCATGGGCGCCAGCACCTCTACGTCCGTACCCGTACGGGCAGGCGGCGTCCAGGGCAGAGGCAGCCTGAACAACATCAGCTCCGTGGCCGCGGGCAACAACTTTGCCATGGCACTTCGGGCCGACGGTACGGTCTATGCCTGGGGCTGCAACACCAGTGGCCAGTTGGGCAACCCGGTGACGGCGACTGTCGCCTCCTCCGACGGAAAGATCCAGCCCTATGCCACCACACCGGTCCAGGTCTCCGCCGGTGAGTCCGATCCCGTGGCTTACTATATCACCAACGTAGTGCGGATCGCCGCGGGCGCCTACCACGCTGTGGCCCTGCGGGGCGACGGCAAGATCTATACCTGGGGTTATAACGGCTCCGGCCAGTTGGGCAACGGCACCGTCAACACCAGCACCCAGAACAACAACCGCACCAGCCCGGTGTTGGTGCACTCCGCCGACGGGCTGAAGGCCAGCTCCATCACTGCCGGCGGCAGCCACACCCTGGCCCGGTTCAAGGACGCCAGCGGTACCGATTTTATTGGAGCCTGGGGTCTGAACTCCTCCGGGCAGTTGGGCCAGAGCGACGTCAGCAATAAGACCGTTCCTTCCCTTGTGAAGCTCGGCGATGGCTGGAAGAATACTGGCGACGGCTACTTCCACGACATGGTGGCCTTCGCCGCGGGCGAGCGCCACACCGCTATCGTGGACTGGACCGCCGGAGTGTACATGATGGGCAGCCAGGGATGGGGCAAGTTCAATGCCGGCAACAGCGACCCTGTGATCCAGGGAACCCTGGCCGGTCAGCACGGCATTAAGGAACTCACCCGTTTTGGCGGCGAGGGCTACAGCATTATCCAGTGGCTGGACAACGCCAAGGCAAACGGCCTGGGCGGTACGCCCATCGATAAGCACTACACCATGCAGGTGAATGTCAGCGGGGATACGGCGCTGGATGTATATGTGACCAACGACACCCTGACCCTCCCGCTGGACGGCAAGCTCTTCTACGATGTATACGAAGGCTACAACTTGCTGACCACTGTCAAGCGTTATCCCATTACAGCGGCCAATGCCATCATCAGAATTTTCAGCAGCGACCCCAGCGTGGTCACTGGCGTAATGGACGCCAACAACGCCAATATCCTCGTCACCGCCCACAATAAGGGCAAGGCCACGCTGTATATCAACATCGAATATAGCGTCGCCGGTAGTAATATCATTTACACCCTGCCGCTGCTGCTTCAGTTCTCGGTGACTGAAGTGGACTACGGCATGTATAATGGCAAGAACAATACCGCCAATGCCATTGCCGTGCCCATGGTGGCGACGGGTGCCTACCACAGCGTGGCCCTGAAGGCCGACGGCACGGTCTACACCTGGGGCTACAACGGCTATGGCCAGTTGGGCGACAACAGCGCCACGGATCGGCATAGCCCGGTACGGGTCATCAAGTCCGGCGGCGGATATCTGACCAACATCGTGGCCGTTGCCGCGGGCGACAACCACAGTCTGGCGCTGGACGCCAACGGCGCGGTCTGGGCCTGGGGCAAGTCGGATAAGGGCGCCTGTGGAACGAGCCAAAATCAGGTTGCCGCTGTCAAGGCGTTTGACCTTACAAATAGCAATATCCGCATCGCGGCCATCGCAGCCGGGAATGACTTCTCCGTGGCATTGGATAATGCCACGGGCAATGTGTGGTTCTGGGGACTGAATGTCCTCAGCGAGCTGCGCAGCGCCAGCGCGGGCGACAACCTGATCGAGTACTTTACCTCCCCGCAGCGGCTGTGGTCCGGCGCGGTGCTTCAGCACAGCGGCGCGGTCATTACCAACCTGAACGGCACCAGCAACGCCAACAATCTGAAGCTCTCCGAGCGGTTGAGCAATATTGTGGATATTTCCACCGGCTACAGCAGCCTGAAGCTGCTGCGCTGGGACGGCACCGTGATCACCGTGGGTACCAACAGCTACGGCGAGCAGGGCGCCGGCTTCGACGGCGTGGTCTACGGTACCACTGTCCGGGAATACAACCCCTACTACGTCCACGGCGGCGAGACTGGAAACCGCCATCTCAGCGGCGTTATGACCCTGGACGCCGGAGACTACCATGCTGTCGCTCAGATCGTGGATGAAAGCGGCAATAACGCCCACCGGGCTGTAAGCTGGGGCCGGAACGCCTCGGGTCAGAGCGGCATCAACAGCAATGTAAATACCCCCGAGGCCGTGAAGTTCGTTCTTATCGACGACGGCACCGGCTCCGGTACTTCTGTTCAGCTGACCGGGGTACGGGGGGTCTACGCCGGCGGCAGCTCCTCCGGCGCCCGTGTCATGCCCACCGCGCAGGAGGCATTTCCCGGCGGCTACACCGCAACGCCCTATTCCGACTACTACGATCCCACCGACTCCTATGAGTTCCAGTATTTGTACGTCTGGGGCGCCAACAATGAGAGCCAGCTGGGCAACCGGGGAGCCACCGCTGCCGCTACCCTGCTGCCCACACGGGTGGACCGGGGCAACTCCCATAACGACACCCGCTATGACGACAATCTGAACTACAGCGCGTACTTTAACCGGGCCACTTCGGTGTCCCTGGGTCGTCATACCTCCGCGGCTGTCCAGGACGACGGCTCGGTGTGGGCCTGGGGCGTTGGGTCCTATGGCGCGCTGGGCGATTTCAGCACCGCCGGGAAGAACTACCCGGTGCAGGTGGGGTATATCGACGTGGACAACATGGTGGTGGACGACGCCACACTGGAGCATGTGAAGTTCGGTGACCGGGAGCATGAGCGAGACGCCGGGGCGGAGGCGAACTATTCCAGCTACAATCAATTCAGTCTCCATGACACATTTAAGGAGAATCCGCTGGGCAACTATATCACCATGGCCCAGGATTACACCCTGACCATCGACCTGAACTCCGTGTTCCAGCGGGACAACTATCTCTTTAACCTCCGTGGTATGAACGACAACCGCCGTGACCGGAAGGCTCAGGTGGGAGATATCGAGGTGATCTCCACCGATCCCGAGCGGCTGCAGGCAGTGAAGGTGAACAATACCACCGTGGTGCTGACGCCCAACGAGGAAGTGGGCTATCACGGCGAGACCCGTATCATTATCAGGGACGATCAGACCAAGGCGCAGAGCGTTCTGACCGTCCGCGTGCTGCCTTATGCCAGCCGGGAGACCACCGATCAGAGTAAATATTGGGTGGCCAACGACCCGGACGTCAGCAAGGTCATCACTCTGCCCATGGTAGCTGCCGGCGAAGCCCACAGCGTTGCACTGCTCTCCGACGGCACTGTGTGGGCCTGGGGCGATAACTATAAGAAGATCGCCGACGACTTCATTTACCGTGGAATGCTGGGCAACAACTTTGCCTACGACGGCAATGTGGACAGTGAGAACGCGGGCACCAGCCGCACCTACCCGGTGCAGGTGCTCAAGACCGACGGCAGCGCCCTGACCGACATCGTCTACATCGCCGCCGGCGGCTACTCCACCTACGCTGTGGATCGGAGCGGCTCCGTGTGGTCCTGGGGCGACAACCAGCACGGACAGTTGGGTTATGCCTCCACCACCCTGGACGGCTATAACCGGATCAGCTCCGACAAGCGCTACTCTCTGGGCGCCCAGCAGGTGTCGGGCCTCAGCAACGTCATCCGCGTGGCGGCGGGCTTTGAAAGCGCCTACGCCCTGACTGCCGACGGTGCGGTCTACGCCTGGGGCAGCGACTTCCTGGGGGAGGCTGGCCTCAACCGGACCATGGCAAATTATTATGGCGTTGGCAGCAGGGTAAAGACATGGATACATGCTACCACGTATCATTCCTGCACGATCTACGGCTATGCTCCCTATGTGCTTACCCCCACCCGGGTGCAGAATGTGGGCAGCCAGTATGACGCTTTGAGCAACACCACCGGGTTGCAGCAGGTCATCGACATCGCCGCCACCGACCACGGCGCCATGGCCCTGATGAGCGACGGCACCGTGGCCTACTGGGGCAACTTCCAGCGGAAGGGCCTGAGCCGCAGCTGGTATATTTACGATGATGGCAGCGGACACAGCGCCTATTACTTCAACGCGTGTTATGGCTTCCATACGGATCACCGCCAGTGGACCTATGACGATTACGACGGTGAGAATACCCAGGTGCCTGTCCGGGTGGACAAGGACGCCGGTAAGTCCAGCAACCTTCACAAGCAGGTGTGGGGAGCCGACCAGCCGACCACCCAGATGACCAACCTCTCTGAGGATTACTATCAGCGCAATATCGTAAAGATCGCCGGCGGCGCCCGGCACGGTCTGCTCTTGGACAGCACCGGGCAGATCATCTACGGCATCGGCACCTCCGCCAGCGGAAATATGCGGGGGATGGCTTCCAGCGTTACGCCGGGCGGCACCTATAAGGGTTCCGGCGGGCTTAAACCGGTACAGATCTATGACGTGCAGAATCACAGCGTCACTGATCTCGCTCCCGATTGGACCAGCTACGCCAAGAAGCTCCGTATTACCGACGTAGGCGCGGGCGACGATGTGTCCGCCTTCGTGGGCACCCTCATCGGTGACATGACGGGCAATGCGGATGCCATTGTGGAGAGTGGCGTGGCCTACACCTTCGGCAGCGATGAGAGCGGCCAGACCGGAACAGGAAAGGGCCAGAACCTGTCTACGCCCACCCGCATCCTGCGGGGCTGGAACGAGTTTGACTGGGACAATGTTAACACTACTTATATGTATCAGATCCAGGACGTCACCTTCGGCGGCGACCACGGTCTGGCCCTGCGCAACGACGGTACCGTCTGGGCCTGGGGCAACAACGGCTACGGCCAGATCGGCGACCAGCACTCCTTCGGCATGAATCAGACCCGGCCCCAGCGTGTGGGCGACGTGGGCTATGAGCGCATTGCCATGAGCGACGTTGGCAAGCTGGTCTATGAGACCATTAGCCGTCAAGATAACCTGGCGGGTGATATGCCCGTCAGCTATCAGGCCGAGGAAGACTATTTCGCCACTCTTGCCGGCGGCGAGAGCATGACGGTGGACACTCTGGTTTGGGTAAAGGGTCAAGGATTTAACCTTTACAAGCGTGCCGAGCGGGTCCCGCTGGCCGGCCTGACAGAGGACGCAAATGACAACAAGTATTCCACCACAAACACCAGTGACAACCGCTTTATTTACGCCGTTGGCGACGACCGCCTGGCACGGGTGGAGACCACCGGAGCCTCCGCGAAGATCATTGCCAACAGTGACGGCAACTATGGTGAGACCAAGGTCCTGGTGTATGATACCGTCACCAAGGCTGTGGGCCAGATCGTAGTTACTGTAAAGCGCCCGGACGCTCCCGGCGCTTTGGGGCCTGTGCCCTCCTTCACCGCGCCCATGGTGGTCAGCGGCGACAACTTCACCGTGGCCCTGCGTGCCGATGGTACGGTCTGGACTTGGGGCTACAATGGCTACAGCCAGTTGGGCATGACCAACAGCAGCAGCGGCAATACGGTGAACCAGTATTACCCGGTGCGGGTCATGGACAGCGCCGGCGCCAATCTGGCGGATGTGGTCTACATTGCGGCGGGCGCCGATTTTGCCCTGGCAGTGACCGAGTCCGGCAGCGTCTACGCTTGGGGCGAGAATGAGCACGGCGAGCTGGGCAAGGCCAACAGCAATAACAAGACCCATTACGCTTTTGCCGATAAGATCTCTGCCCTGGATGGTCTGGGCGTTGTAAAGGTAGCCGCTGGCGACCATCATTCCCTGGCGCTGACCAAGGACGGCTATGTCTGGGCCTGGGGCTACAACGGATGCAGCCAGTTGGGCATTGGCAACTATACCGGCGGCGATAACGTTCGTGCCAACCAGACCACGCCCAGACGGGTGCGCAGCCTGGCCGGCGGCGTCACCAACGGACTGTGGCTGGATACCGTAGTGGATATCTACGCCGAGGGCAATTACACCATGGCCCTGCGCGCCGATGGTACCGTGGCCGTTTGGGGCAGCAATAACTGGGGCCAGATGGGCAAGGGCTACGCCGACGCCGACGCCAACCGCTCGCAGGTCCTGCCGGGCCTGGTGTACCGCGGGGATAATAATAATATGGCCCGGGATACGGCTTACGGCTTCAAGGCTGACAATACGCCCGAAACCATCCCCCTCACCGACGACGAATACCTCCGCGCCGCCATGCTTATCAGCGGTGGCTCCGCCCACATGCTGGCGGTCACAGCCGGCGGCACGGCCTGGGGCTGGGGCGCCGGGAACTACGGCCAGATCGGCGAGCTGCAGGGCGGCGCTGATCGCTCCTACCTGCCCGTGCAGATCAACGGCGGCAACACCTGGATCGCCGATGGCGCCCAAAAGATCGTGCAGGTAAGCGCCCATGCGGTGCAGAGTTTCTTTGTCAACAATAAGTCTACCGTCTATGCCCTGGGCCGCAACAGCGAGGGCGGTATCCAGTCCATCCTGGGCGTGGGCGATACCAAGGGCGGCACTGCCTGGACAACGGAGTCGACGCCTACCCAGGTGAAGAAGTCCGACCTCAAGAATGAGGATCACAGCGGCATCTACTACTATAACTCTGACGTTACCAGCGATGGGCTGGACAAGGTCATGACAGTGGCCGCCGGCGGCCAGCATACCGCTGCGCTGCGGGATGACGGCACCGTGTATGCCTGGGGCGACAACAGCTACGGCCAGCTGGGCAGCTACGGCAATCTGAACCTGCCTGATACCAATGCCGCGAACCCCTACGGCGGGCTGGACGCATACAATACCAGCAGCGACGACAACGGTAAGGCGTATAACCGTTATTACGCCTATCGTGTGGGTGCGGACGACTACTACAGCCTCTACCTCAATAACGCTCTGGCGCTGACGACCAGCGGTGTCCCGGAGGACAGCGGCAAGGATTTCTCCTATACACCCGCACCCAGCAGCCGGGAGAGCACTTACGTCACCATGAACGAAGAGCAGCTCCTCACTGTGGATCTGAAGAAGGTGACAATGAAGCTGACCACCGGCTTCCGGCTGGAGAACGCCGCCGACGTGGACAATACCGCCGCTCTGACGCCCAACGAGCAGAAGCGGACCCAGCTTCTCAACAATAACGTATATATTCTTGATACCGATGTGGTGGTGTACTCCGCCAACGAGAATATTGCCACCGCCAGAGTGAACAACGGCATGGTGGAGATCACGCCTGTACCGGGAGCCTACGGGGAGACCACCATCCTCATCCGTTACAATATTCAGAACACTGCCGAATATGGCTTGATCCATCTCCGGGTGGTGCAGAACAACCAGAAGCTGTTCAACGAGACCCAGAATCAGGACGCCACCGTGAAGATGTCCGCGCCCAAGACTGTGGCGG
>CAJTLK010000003.1:36316-47274 GCA_910577415.1 uncultured Oscillospiraceae bacterium | reverse complement strand
CAACGGCAGTGAGTTTGCAGACTGTGTTGGCATGGAGCGCTCCTGCCGCCGCCGGGGAAAACGCACGCAACTCTACTACTGCCACCCATACAGTGCCTATGAACGGGGCAGCAATGAAAACATGAACAGGATGATAAGGTGGTTTTTCCCCAAGGGCACCAACTTTGATGAGGTGGCCAATGAGGACATCCGCCGGGCAGAGGACTGGATAAACTCATATCCCCGCCGTGTTCTTGGCTGGCGCTCCTCCAGCGCCGTCATGCGTGAGTGTTTGGCCCAGGTTGCATAAAACCCGATATGAAAAAGCAAAGCCGCCGGAGTGGCTGACCACATCCGGCAGGCTTTCTGTGTCTAAAAGCAGTTATATTGCACAAAAACAGGAGGCCATCACGCCCCCTGTTTTTGTTTACTTTGATATTTTTGCGCTTTTACTGCAATTTATTCTTGACTTTTTGCTCATTTGTCAACTCTATTCCTCATCCAGCTCCCGCAGCTTTTCTTCCACCTGGGCGCAAAGCTCCTCCGCCGCCTCCGCGCTGACACTCTCGGCGATAAGCCGCAGAACGCTGCGGGAGCCGGAGGGCACCACATAGACCCACCCCTTTCCCGTACTCAGGCGTACCCCCTCCCCTTGGCTCTGGGCGTCGGGCATACTGTGCAGCGCGCCTCCCATGACCCGGCCACGGCTGGTGTGAAGGGGCACCTCCCGGCGGACGGTGACAAACCGGGGCAGGCTACGGCACAGCCCCTCCAGGCTCTCCCCCGTCCGGCCCATCCACTGGCATAGACGGCAGGCAGCGAAAACGGCGTCCCGGAACCAGGGCTGCCGCAGCCAAAGCTCCTCCGCCTCCACTCCGTCCCGGCCCAGACGAAGAAGCCGTCCGCCCCGGCGCTGGGCCACGCTCTCGGCGGCGGCGGGCGCCCAGGCAGGCAGGGCGGCCCTGCCCTCACCGCCGGTAAATTCAATGTGGGCCAGGAGCACCAGCAGCTTGTCGGGGGCTACCATTTTTCCCTTTTCGTCCCAGGCGGTAAGGCGGAAGCCGCCCCAGTCGGCGGAGAAGATGGGCACGCCCTTGCCCACGCCACGCTGCACCCGGCACCCCAAGGCGGTAAGAGCGGCGGCCAGGACAGCGTTGGCCCCCTCTCCCCGCTCCACCGCCACGTTGGGCGCCTGGGCCGCGCTCCCCAGGGAGCGGACCTGCCGGGCACACTCAGCGGCATAGCTGGAGCGTACTCCCGCCACCGTCTCCACACCGCCTACCCTGGTCCCGGAGACCCGGCTGCCCTCTCCCCGGAGAAGGGCGCCCTCCAGCTTTCTCTGTTCGCTCCGGGGCAGGGGCAAGCCTTGGCTGTCAAAGAGCCGGACCTCCGCCCTGTCTCCGTCCTGCTGAATGAAAACGCTGCCCGGCAGCCCGTAATATTGCCCCAACCACGCCCCGGCGGAGGCGCAGGGAGCGTCGTTCAGAAGCGCCATGCCTCCGGCGGCGGTGACGCCGCAGCTCAACGCCCGGGCCAGCATTCCCGCACCGTTGCCCCCGGCCCAGCCGATGCCCACCGGCCCCTTTTCTCCCAACAGCGCCCCCAACGAGAGCATAGCCCCGGCGCTCAGGTCTTCCTCCACCACACCCCGGATGGCCCCTGCCGCGGTGAACCGCAGCGGCTCGTCAGCCCCGGCGGAGACCAGGGAGGCGGTACAGCGTCCGCCCTCAGCGGCTCTTCTCCCCGGCCAGAGTTTGACGCCGGGGGCGACGATAGCTTCGCTGCCCGCCACGGCTCCTTCTCCCAGAACGGCTCCCGGACCCACCATGGCCCGGCTGTGGACGGCGGAATTTTTGCAGAGGATGGCCCCGTTGACCTCGGCCCCCTCGCCCACGGCGGCCCCCAGCAGCACCGACCTCTCCACCACCGCGCCGGTCTCCACCGCGCTGCCCTCGCCCAGAACAGTATATGGCCCAATAATACAGCCGGGGGCAAGGCTCACCCGCCGAGCGATCCAGCAGGGCTGCCGAAGCTCCACCCCCGCTGGGACCGGAGCGGAGGTCCGTCCCGCGGTCAGGTCCAGATCGACCTTGCCGCTCAAGGCGTCCTGGACGCACTCCAGATAGGCCCCGCAGTCGCCCATATCCTGCCAGTAACCCGGTATCTCCCAGCCATAAAGCGGCTCCCCTGCCGCCAGGAGGGCGGGAAACAGCTCCTTGCCAAAGTCGTAGGGGGTGTTCTCCGGCACCATATCCATTGCCCGCTTGGAGAGGATATAGATCCCCGCGTTGACAAGCTCCGTATCCACCTGCCCCCAGCCCGGCTTCTCCACAAAGCCCAGCACCCGGTTCTCCCGGTCTGTGCGTACCAGGCCGTATTCCAGAGGTTCATCCCGGCGGCACAGGGCCAGGGAGGCCACCGCCCGGCGGCTTTTGTGCAGGGAGCAGAGGGCTTTTAGATCCAGGTCGCACACTGCGTCCCCGCTGATGACCAGAAAGTCCTCTTCGCCCAAAAAGTCCATGCACTTTTTCACGCCCCCCGCCGTCCCCAAAGGGGTGTCCTCCACAAAGTAGCGAAGGCGCATACCGTACTCGCTGCCGTCGCCAAAGTGGTCGGTGACTGCGGCAGGAAGGTAACGGAGGGTAATGGCCGCCTCGTTGATCCCGCTCAGGCGCAGCAGGTCCAGGATGTGGCCCAGCACCGGCTTTCCAAAGAGGGGGGTCATGGGCTTGGGCCGGCCCAGGGTCAGGGGACGCAGCCGGCTGCCCTCTCCCCCCGCCAGGATAACCGCTTTCATAACAAAGCACCACCTTTTTTATGATGGTGCTTAGTATGGCCCGAAAAAAGCAATTTACCCGGCTTTACAAATGCTGCAAAGTCGGGTAAAGTATTGAGGGACGGCTTTTTAGGTCCGCCCCGTTTCCGTATGGGAGGCTCAACGCTTATGAATATTCAAATTTTCGGTAAGTCAAAGTGCTTCGACACCAAAAAGGCGGAGCGCTATTTCAAGGAGCGGCGGATCAAGTTCCAGGCGGTGGACCTGCTCCGCTACGGCATGAGCCAGAAGGAGCTGACCAGCGTGGCCCGGGCCGTGGGTCTGGAGGCGCTGGTAGACTGGAAAAACCCCGACGCCGCCCTGCTCCAATACCTGGCCTATGACCAGGACAAGCTGGAAAAGCTCTTGGAAGACCCGAAGCTCATCAAGACCCCGGTGGTCCGCAACGGCAAGCTGGCTACGGTGGGCTACTGTCCCGAGGCATGGGGGAGCTGGGAGTAAGGGGCGGTTCTATCATCCGGGCGGCTGATAGCCGCCCCTACGTATAGCTCTCCAACGCCCCCCGGAGCCTGGCGGCATACTCCTCCGCCGCCCATGCCGGACCGGTGAGGACCACGCCTTCCCCCAGGCCCAGGAGCCAGCCGTAAAATTGTGGGGAGACCACTGCGTCCACCGTCAGGGCAAAATAGCCCTCCCCGTCGGGGATCAGCATGGCGTCCATGCCGAAGCGGTCCAGCATGATATTGACGAATCGTGCCTCGTCCCGGCAGCGCAGGCGCACCTTGGCCTCCTTGCCCGAGAACATATGGAAATGCCGCTGGCCATATTCCGCCAGGTCAAAGCTTTTGCAGCCCTCGTCCCCCTCTCTGGCAAGGCCGGTGACGGTCAGATCAGCGGTCTTATCCACCCGGTAGTGGCGCAGCTCCCCCTTGGCGTGATCCCAGCCTACCAGATAGTAGTTCTCGTCGCTCCAGATGAGGCCGTAGGGGGAGACCAGATACCGCTTCCCCTCCCGGCGGAAGACCTTTTCCTTGTGAACGTCATAGTCAAAATACTGAAAGCTCACAGCCCGGTTGCTCCCGATGGCGGTATGGAGCTTGTCGATGGCATAATAAACGCTCTCATTGCCCGTCTTCACCCGGTTATCCACATAGACCTGCCGCCGGAGCTGCCTGGCCTGGTTCTCGCTGGTCAGCGCCTCCAGCTTTTTGATGAGGGCGGCGCTCTTTTTCCGGCTGATGAACCGGGAGGACTGGACGGCGTCCACCAGCAGCTTTAGCTCCGCCAGCTCAAACTCCCGCTGTCCTACAAACCATCCCGCGTCCTTCCCCTTGCGGAACTGAACGTCCAGCCCGAACTCCCGCAGGGCCTCCATGTCGGCGTAGACGCTCTTGCGCTCGGCGCTGACCCCCTCCCGGGCAAGGGTCTCGATGAGCTGGTTGGTGGGGATGGGCTTCTCCTCGTCCCCTCTGCGCAAAAGCTCCCGCCAGAGAATGAGCAGCTTGGTCTTCTGATTGCTCTGCTTTGCCATGGATATTCCCCCCTTCTGAGATGATGATAACAATTTCTCAGTCCTATAAATGGGACTATACCACACTTGGGAGAGAAACGCAAGTCCGACGGCGACGAGAGGTCAAGCCCCGCAAAGCCCTGATAAAGGCCGCGCCTTTGTCAACGCTTTTTCTTGACAGAATATGGGTTTCATGCTATGATAAATGGTAATTAAAAACCTGATAGAGGTGCGGTTCTCAAGAGTACCCGAAACACGGCCAGGACAGCCGCCGGGGAAAGGGAGCGCCGCCGAGGGGGGCAACGGTGCCTGCCGTTTCCTGCCTGGGCCGTCGGGGAATACCCGCCGGACTGCCACAGCTTCTGTGGAGCGCTATCCTGGTTTGTCAAAGTGATACCACATATTGCTTTTTCATTCACGGACGCTTTCTCAGGAAAGCGTCCGTGTCTCATTTTCAGGGGGGATGCGCGATGAAGATCGTCGATATTCAGCTCGGCAGCCTGAGTTTGCCGCTGGCCCACCCGTTCAAGACCGCCCTGCGGACGGTGGAGCGCATTGAGGACATAGTGGTCCGGGTGGTGGGCGACGACGGGACCATGGGCTACGGCGAGGCCCCTCCCACCGCCGTCATCACCGGGGACACCACCGGCTCCATCCTCTGCGCCATCCAGGACTACATACGCCCCGCCATCGTCGGCATGGACCTGGACGATCTGGACGCCGTCATGACAAAGCTCAATGGCTGCATGGTCCACAACACCACCCCCAAGGCAGCGGTGGACATGGCCCTTTACGACCTCTGGGCCAAGGCCCAGGGAAAGCCCCTCTACCAGCTTTTGGGCGGAGCCAAAACCAGCTTTGAGACCGACATCACCATTTCGGTAAACTCAGTGGACGAGATGGTGAGGGACTCCATGGAGGCTGTTGAAAAGGGCTTTTCCATCCTGAAGGTCAAGGTGGGAAAAGAGGGCGTGGCCGACGTGCAGCGCATTGCCGCCATCCGGGAAGCGGTAGGGCCGAAGGTCACGCTCCGGGTAGACGCCAACCAGGGCTGGACCGCCGCCCAATCGGTAGCCATCATCAAGACCATGGAGGATAAGGGCCTTGACATCCATCTGGTGGAGCAGCCTGTGCCCGCCCTGGACCTGGCGGGGCTGAAGTATGTCACCGGGCAGGTGGATACCCCCATTCTGGCCGACGAGGCGGTCTTCTCCCCCACAGACGCCGCCAACATCATCGCCCTCCGGGCCGCCGACTACATCAACATCAAGCTGATGAAGACCGGCGGCATCTGGAACGCGCTGAAGATCTGCGACCTGGCCCAGCAGCACGGAGTGGAGTGTATGATCGGCTGTATGCTGGAAAGCCAGGTGTCGGTGGCCGCCGCCGCCCATCTCTGCGCCGCCAGGGACTGCATCACCATGGCCGACCTGGACGGCCCCTCCCTCTGCGCCACCCCGCCCCTCCCCGGCGGGCCGGTCTTCAACGGGGCCTGGGTGCACATGAGCGCGGACAGCGGCGTGGGCGTCCGGGATATTCCCTGCACCGACTGGCATTGAGCATGCATTAGGGCACGACCCTTTTGTAATAATATGAGACCCAAATTTTCAACGGAAAGAAGGAAGCGAAATATGAAGCATTGGAAGAGAAGCCTGTCCCTCCTGCTGGCCGGGGCCATGGTCCTGAGCCTTGCTGCCTGCGGCAAGAAGGGCGATGAGGAAGTCAAGGGCAGCGCCGCCCCCGGCGGCAACGACCCGGCCTCTGCCGTCACCTACCGCATGCTCTATGCCAGCGAGGTGGAGACCATGAACTACCTGACCACCACCACTTTTGAAAACCTCCGCATCCCTGCCAACGTGGTGGACACCCTCATCGAGTATGACCGCTACGGCGTGGCCCAGCCCTCCCTGGCCGAGAAGTGGGAGTCCAACGCCGACGCCAGCGAGTGGACTTTCCACATCCGCAAGGGCGTGAAGTGGGTGGACAAGACCGGCGCCGAAGTGGCCGAGGTCAAGGCCCAGGACTGGGTGGACGCCGCCTACTACATCCTGGACGCCAACAACGACTCCGGCAGCGAGTATAACTGGGATGTGGCCCAGGTCACCAACGCCCACAACTACTTTGAGTACACCGCCTATCTCCTGAAGCTGGAGACCGCCACCGACGGCGTGGATGAGAACGGTCAGCCCGCCAAGCTGGACGAGGACGGCGAGGTCATCAAGGAAGTAGCCCCCGTGGCCAAGGAGGACATCGGTGTAAAGGCCACCGACGACTACACCCTGGTCTTCACTCTGGACGCCCCCTGCCCCTACTTCCTGTCCATGCTGTGCTGGAGCGCTTTCATGCCCGTCAATGGCGACTTCCTTGCCAAGTGCGGGGACAAGTTCGGCACCGACGCGGACAACCTGCTCTACTGCGGGCCCTACGTTCTCTCCGACTTCCAGCCCCAGGTCCAGCAGGTGCTGAGCAAGAACGCCGCTTATTGGGACAAGGACAAGGTGTATATCGACACCATCCAGCGCACCTATAACGCCGAGGCCAGCACCCTGTCCACCACCATGTTCCTTCAGGGCGAGGTGGACGAGGCCACCATCAGCTCCAACCTGCTCAGCAGCCTCATGGCCTCCTACCCCGACCAGATCCGCTGCAGCCGTCCCGACACCTCCTACTCCTACTGGTATCTCTTTAACTTTGATCCCAACTTTGACGCCGAGTATGAGCCGGAGAACTGGAAGAAGGCGGTCAACAACGAAAACTTCCGCCTGTCCATCGTCCACGCTCTGGACCGGGTCAACGCCCTGCAGGTTTACGATTCCGAGGAGCCCGAGGCTCTGGTGAGCAACACCATCACCCCCCTGTCCTTCGCCTCCGCCAGCAAGGATTACGCCTACTATGGCGGTCTGGACAAGTACACCGACGGCGACACCTTTGACGCTGCCAAGGCCCTGGAGTACAAGCAGAAGGCCATGGCGGAGCTGAGCGCCGAGGGCGCCACCTTCCCGGTGAAGGTCTATGTCCGCTACAATCCCACCACCGCCAACTGGGCCGATGAGTGCCAGCTGGTGGAGCAGCAGCTGGAAAACACCCTGGGCGCCGACTACATCGACGTGATCGTAGAGGCCGGTCCCGATACCGGCTTCCTGGGCGCCATCCGCCGCGCCGGCAAGTACGGCCTGATGAAGTGCAACTGGGGCGCCGACTTTGCCGACGCTTCCGCCTTCATCGTAGACCCCTTCAAGGAGGGTTCCTCCTATAGCTTCATTTTCAAGAGCGAGGACCCCGAGACCCAGGCTTATTATCAGGAGTACCTGGACCTGGTAGCCACCGCCCTGAAGATCACCAACGACGAGGAGGCCCGGTACGAGACCTTTGCCAAGGCCGAGGCCATTCTGCTGGATCACGGCTTCGCCATCCCCATCCACACCTCCTCCCGGGAGTACTCCTTCTCTAAGCTCAACCCCTTTGAGGGCCAGTACGCTCCCTTCGGCTTTGCCAACTACCGCTTCAAGGGCCAGCACCTGCTGGACAAGGCCATGGGCATGGAGGAGTTCCAGGCCGCTTATGACCAGTGGCTCACCGAGCGCGACGCCGCTCTGGCCGCCAGCTGATCTCACACATTTTCCCGTACCCTCCGCGACGCCCCCGGCCCCCCACAAAGGGGGGCCGGGGGACGACGTTGCGGAGCCCGGGCGTCTGGGCCCCTCCAGAGAGGTCCGTACGCCTTGGCTTCGCCCATCCGCTCTTTCTTTTGCAGGGACAGCCCTGCGGGTCCGCCCACAGCAAGGAGGTTTTCTCTCTATGCCGAAATACATCTTAAAACGGGTGCTGCGGTCACTTCTCACCATGGCCATCATCACCACCATTCTCTTTTCCCTGCTGCGGCTCATGCCCATCGAGGGGTATTTTGAGAACTTTGACAAGCTCTCCCAGACCCAGATCGACGTGGGCCTCACCAAGCTTGGACTGAAGGACCCACTGCCCAAGCAGCTGTGGAATTTCGGCAAGCAGCTCCTCTCCGGGGACCTGGGCACCTCCAACCGCTACCGCAAGGGGGTCTCCATCAATGAGATCGTGGCGGAGAAGATGCCCATCTCCCTCCAACTGGGACTGATCTCCCTCACCATTGCCCTGTTCCTGGGCCTTCCCCTGGGCGTCCTCATGGGCCGCAGCGCCCGGACCCGCTGGAAAATCGGGGATAAGCTGGGCACGGTGTTCATCGTGATCGTCCAGGCAGTGCCCGCGGCGGTATATCACATTCTCATCCAGTTTGCAGGCTCTCAGGGCATCCTCAAGTTTGGAGACTGGACCTTGAAGCTGCCCATGCTCTTCACTCTGGGAGACTACCGCAGCTACATTCTGCCCATCCTCTCCCTGTCCATCGGCAACATTGCCTATTACGCCATGTGGCTGCGGCGGTATATGGTGGACGAGGCCAACAAGGACTATATCAAGCTGGCCAGGGCCAAGGGTGTTCCCAGCGCTCAAATTTCCCGGAACCACATCTTCCGCAACGCCATGGTGCCCCTCATCCAGTACATTCCCAACTCCATCCTCTTCACTCTGATGGGTTCGCTCTACGTGGAGAGCCTGTACTCCGTCCCCGGCATGGGCGGGCTGTTGGTGGCCGCCATCAAGCGCCAGGACAACACTCTGGTCCAGGCCCTGGTCATCATTTACGCCGCCATCTCCATCTTGGGCCTTCTCTTCGGCGATCTGCTGATGGCCCTTCTGGACCCACGGATCACTCTGTCCCAGAAGGAGGCTGCCCGATAATGGAACGACATGTTTTTCAGTCCCACCGGGAAAAAAGGACCGAGTCCCTGGACGGCAAGCTGGGTGAGCGGCTGAAGAAGGAGCTCTCCTCCCCGGAGCTGAGCAATGAGGAGTTGTTTTCCTTTGCCCCCTTCAACGCCGACGCCGCCGAGCAGGGCGGCTACTCCGACTATTCCTATTGGCGCTCCACCCTGCGGGCCTTCTTCAAAAACAAGGTGGCGGTCTTTTTCCTTCTGGTGCTGGCCGTCACCCTGGCCTTCACCTTTATTCAGCCCTATCTCCCTAATCAGCGGGACCCTATTTTGATCCATTACAACGACAATGGCCGTACCCTTGCCAACCTCCAGCCCGGAGAACAGGGCTTCATTTTCGGCACCAACAATCTGGGGCAGGACATCTGGGCCAGGATCTGGTCCGGCACCCGCACCAGCCTCTTCATCGGCTTCACCGTGGCCTGTGTGGAGGCCGTTCTCGGCATCCTCATGGGGGTGCTCTGGGGCTATGTGCGGCAGCTGGACTTTTTCTTCACCGAGCTTTATAACGTCTTCGACAACATCCCCCAGACCCTGCTCCTCATCCTCATCTCCTATGTACTCAACCCCGGCGTATCCACCATCATCTTCGCCCTGTGCCTGACGGGCTGGCTGGGGATGGCCCGGTTCATCCGCAACCAGATCATCATCATCCGGGACCGGGACTACAACCTGGCCTCCCGGTGCTTGGGCACCCCCACCCGGCGGGTCATCCTCCGCAACCTGCTGCCCTACCTGGTCAGCGTCATCACCATGCGCATGGCCCTGGCCATCCCCTCCGCCATCGGCAACGAGGTCTTTGTCACCTATATCGGCATCGGTCTGCCGCTGGACACCCCCTCCCTGGGCAACCTGATCCAGACCGGCCGGGAGCTGATGACCATCCCCGCCCTGCGGTATCAGCTCTACTTCCCTGTGGCGGTACTGGCCCTCATCACCATCTCCTTCTATATCATCGGCAACTCCTTCGCGGACGCCGCCGACCCGAAAAATCACATAAATTGAGGAGGGTTGAACATGGATAACAACGTCATCCTCTCCTTCCAGGACCTGGACATCCGCTTCTCCCTTCGGGGGCAGGTGCTCAACGCCATTCGGGGGGTCTCTCTGGACGTATACCGCGGGGAATCCTTGGCCATCGTGGGCGAGTCCGGCTCGGGCAAGAGCGTATTCACCAAGTCCGCCATGGGCCTTCTGGACGCCAACGGTATTATCGCCGGAGGGCATATCTGGTATGACGGCAAGGACCTGACCACCTTCACCACCGAAAGGCAGTGGCTCTCCATCCGGGGCAAGGAGATCGCCATGGTCATGCAGGACCCTATGACCTCTCTGAACCCTCTGAAGACGGTGGGAGACCAGATCATGGAGGCAGTCCTTCTCCATCAAGGGCTGAAGGGCGAGGAGGCCAGAAGGGCCGCCATAGCGGCCCTTGCTGCCGTGGGCATCGACGAGCCGGAGCGGCGCTATAAGCAGTACCCCCACGAGTTCTCCGGCGGTATGCGCCAGCGGGTGGTCATCGCCATTGCCGTAGCCTGCCGCCCCAAGGTGCTCATCTGCGACGAGCCTACCACCGCCCTGGACGTGACCATTCAGGCCCAGATCCTCCACCTCATCAAAGCCCTTCAGAAAAAGCTGGAGCTGACCACCATTTACATCACCCATGACCTGGGCGTAGTGGCCAATGTGGCTGACCGCATCGCCGTCATGTATGCCGGGGATATTGTGGAGGTGGGCAGGTGCGAGGAGGTCTTCTACGATCCCAAACACCCCTACACCTGGGCCTTGCTCTCCTCCCTTCCCCAGCTGGGGGTAAAGGGCCAGGACCTTTACTCCATTCAAGGCACTCCTCCCAACCTCTTTTATGAGATCCACGGCGACGCCTTCG
>CAJTLK010000003.1:0-36306 GCA_910577415.1 uncultured Oscillospiraceae bacterium | reverse complement strand
CGAGGTAAGCCCCTCCCACAAGGCCCGGACCTGGCTGCTGGACCCCAGAGCACCCAAGGTGGAACCCCCTGAGCATATCCGCTCCCTGCGGCAGAAAGGGGGCTATCCCCATGGCTGAGAATAAAAAGCTGCTGGAGGTCAAAGACCTGAAGGTCACATTTGGCTCCCGCCGCCATCCCTTTACCGCCGTGGACGGGGTCTCCTTTGACATTTACCAGGGAGAGACCTTTGGCCTGGTGGGAGAGTCCGGCTCCGGCAAAACCACCATCGGCAGGGCCATCATCCGGGTAAATCCCGTCTCCGGGGGCACCGTGACCTATGACGGCCAGGTCATATCCGGCAGGGTGAGCCGGGAGGTGGACCGCTATGTCATCCAGAATATCCAGATGATCTTCCAGGACCCCATGGCCTCCCTCAACGAGCGGGCCAAGGTGGACTATATCGTCTCCGAGGGTCTTTATAACCTCCATTCCCACCTCTCCGAGGCCCAGCGCCGGGAGAAGGTATCCCGCGCCCTCTCCGCCGTGGGCCTCCTCCCCGAGTTCGCCAGCCGCTTTCCCCACGAGTTCTCCGGCGGCCAGCGCCAGCGCATCGGCATTGCCCGTGCCCTTATTATGGACCCCCGGTTCATTATTGCCGACGAGCCCATCTCCGCCCTGGACGTATCCATCCGGGCACAGGTGCTGAATTTGATGTCCCGGCTCCAGCAGGAGCGGGGCCTCACCTATCTCTTCATTGCCCACGATCTCAGCGTGGTGCGCTTTATCTCTGACCGGATCGGCGTCATCTATAAGGGCAAGCTCATGGAGCTTGCCGGCAGCGAGCAGCTCTTTGCCCACCCCCTCCACCCCTATACCCAGTCCCTCCTCTCCGCCATTCCCATGCCCGACCCCGTGGCTGAGCGGGAGAAAAAACTCCTGGTCTACGACCCAAGCTGTCATGGGTATACTGAGAAGGACCCGCCCCTCTGGGAGGAGCTGGAGCCGGGCCATTTCGTCCGGGGCAGCCACAGGGAGCTGGACGGATACCGGAAAGCTTTGGGCCAATAAGCCCATTCAACGCCGCAGGGGCGGATACCATCCGCCCCTGCATTTCTCTCCGAGGTGATATTATGTCAACTTCTCTTTCCTTATACCCCGGCGCGCGGGTAGCCCTGCTCTGCGCCTCCTCCGCTGTGCCAGAAGAGCGACTGGAGCCTTCCATCCAGGCGGTGAAGGCTCTTGGCCTGGATCCGGTGGTCTATCCTTCTTGCTATTATGTAAACCGACACGGATATTTTGCCGCCGATGACGCCCAACGAGCCAAGGACCTCCAGGACGCCTTTGCCGACGCCTCCGTTCAGGGCGTCCTCTGCATCCGGGGCGGCTACGGAGCCAACCGTATCCTCCCCCTGCTGAACTGGCGGGACATTGCCCGGCACCCCAAGGTGTTCTGCGGCTACTCCGACGTCACCGCC
Organism: uncultured Oscillospiraceae bacterium; assembly: GCA_910577415.1. Lineage (GTDB taxonomy): Bacteria > Bacillota > Clostridia > Oscillospirales > Oscillospiraceae > Vermiculatibacterium. The sequence continues at coordinate 34,850 of CAJTLK010000003.1, read as the reverse complement.
CTCCACATTGCCCTCAACCAGCGCTGCCATATGCCCACCTTCCACACCCCCATGCCCTCCACCGAATGGTACAAGGAGACCGATGAGTTCACCATGACCTACCTCCGCCGCGCCCTTTTCGGCGCCCTCACCGGACCTCTGCCCATGGGGGATACCGTAGAGACGCTGCAAAGCGGCAAGGCCCGCGGCGCGCTTTGCGGCGGCAACCTTTCCCTGGTCCGGGATAGCCTGGGCACGCCCTGGGAGCTGGATACCAGGGGAAAGATCCTCTTCCTGGAGGACGTGGGCGAGAAGACCTACCGCTTGGACGGAATGCTCACCCAACTGCGCAACGCCGGGAAGTTTGACGACTGTGCCGGTATTTTGTTGGGCTATTGGACCGACTGCCCGCCGGAGGACCCGGAAAAGACCCTGGAAATTCCTGAAATTCTCCGGGAGGTGGTCCTCCCCTGCGGCAAGCCGGTACTCAGCGGTCTGTCCTGCGGCCACTCCACTCCCACCATGTCCCTGCCCCTGGGCCGCACCGTGGTCATGGACGCCGATGAGAAGACATTGGAGGCGCTGGTATGAAAGGCGTTGTAAATTCTCCCGTCTGCCCTCTGATGACCCAGCCCCGCTCCGACTGCGAGCTCTCCGATGAAGCGCTCTTCGGCATGGTGGTGGAGGTACTGGAGCAGACCACCCCCGGCTATTGGCGGGTCCGCACCCACTACCGCTATGAGGGCTACGCCCCCACTCAGGCTCTGGTGACAGCCGACGCCTCGGCCCGGGACTGGGCGGCACTGCCCAAAAGGGTGGTGCTCCACAAAAATTTCTGCGACGTGCTCGCTCAGCCCAAATATCAATCCTGGCCCTTGGTCACACTCCCCCTGGGCGCGGTGGTGGCTGTCACAGAGCCACCGGAGACCGACCCTGAGACCGGCTCCCCCAACGGCTGGCAGCTGGTCTCCCTCCCCGACGGCGCCGAGGGCTACGTCCGCTCGGCCTGGCTGGATACCTACTATGATACTCCCGTCCGTCTGCCTGAGCGGCAGCTGCGGCAGCGCATCTGTGACACGGCCATGCTCTACTGGCGCACCCCCTACCGCTGGGGCGGCAAAAGCCCCCTGGGCATTGACTGCTCAGGACTTACCTCCATGAGCTACCTTCTCAACGGCATCGTTATCTACCGGGACGCCCGGCTCATGGACGGCTTCCCCATCCGCCCCATCCGCCGTGAGGAGATCAAACCCGCTGACCTGCTCTACTTCCCCGGCCACATCGCCCTCTACCTGGGAGACGGCAGGTATATCCACTCCACCGGCAAGGCGGGCAGTGACGGGGTGTGTATCAACTCTCTGGACCCTGCCGATCCCGACTACCGGGAAGACCTGAACAAATCCCTCATCTCCGCCGGGACCTATTTTTGACCCTTAACATGAAAAACGGGGCTGTTGCAGAATAAACTCTCTGCAACAGCCCCACTTTTTAAGGAAACGCAAGAAATGCGAGTTCAGATTTTCACAAAACAGGTACAAAAGTGGAAGCGAGTGGATAAAAACCGGACCCCAGAAGATCTTCTGGTTCCTTATGTGGAAATATTTAGCTGTTTTCTCTCTATGCTATCATCACCACGGAAAGCTGGGTCCGCAGTCGCCCCTTTTCCCTCTTCATATACAACTTTTTTAAGTTGAAGGCCAACGCAAGAAAGAATAGCTCTGTGCGTACATTCTGCTTTCCCCTGGTCAAAAAGCGCCGGAAGCCAAAATCATTTTTGAGTAGGCCAAAAGCCCCCTCCACCTGAATGGAGCGGCATAACCGCAGATGGACCCGTCGTTCTGTCTCTATATTTTTCTGGGATCCTGCTCTCTTTTCCCAGAAGGTCTTTCGCAGCTTCAGCTCTTTTGGCTGGTCCGGGTCCTTCGCCTGACAGTATTGGCCCCTGTATGGACAGTCGGTGCAGTCCTCACAGCAGTACCAGGCTGTGGTCACTTCCTGCCCCTCCCGGAGCTCGGTGGTCTCTCTACGCAGAAAGAGCTTCCTTCCGTTGGCGCAGGTAAAGCTGTTGCTTCCACGGCATAGCCGCGCATGCCGCCGCAAGCCCTGAGATGGGTCGTTCTGCTCTGGATGCGGTGGAGCTGATGAATGTAGGCGTCAATTATCTTCGGGAACACGTCATGGATGATGTGCGTATCCACTACACGATCACCAATGGCGGAGGACAACCTAATCTGGTCCCTCCACTGGCGCAGTCCTGGTATTATGTTCGGGCAAGGAACCGGATGGTAGTGGATGACACCTTTCAACGGATCTGTGATGTCGCCCGGGGGGCTGCCCTGATGACCGGAACTACAGTGGAGATACAACTGGAGACCGGCTGTTGGGATGTGTTGCCTAACCGTCCCCTCCACGAGCTACTCCATAATTGCATGAAAGCCATTCCCCTGCCGGGATGGAGTGAAAGTGACCGTGAATTTGCCCGAACAGCTATGGGAGGCGACGCTCCGCTCCACGAGGGCATCAAGCCATTGTCAGAGACTTGCGGCGCGATTCCGGGCTCTACCGATCTGTCAGACGTAAGCTGGATCGTTCCAACGGCCCAGATCGGGGTAGCTGCCGCTCCCATGAACGCCGCCTGCCACACATGGCAGTTCACTGCCTGCGCCGGAAACTCCATGGGTCAACAGAGCATGGTCTATGCGGCTAAGGTGCTGGCTCTGGCCGGAGTTCGCCTGCTGACGGAACCGGAACTTATCCGGACAGTCAAGGAGACCTTTGACATGGAACGCAACGGGATCGTTTACCGTACTGTTACCCCTGAGACCTTTTCCTGACCCGGCAGTCCATGCGCGCATCGCATTTTGTCATATCTGAAAGAAAAATTAATTGGGGAGGAAGTAAAATGACACTATTTGAAAAGGGTCCTGGCTTTAAACACGGTCTCAAAGATTTTGCCCATGATGTCTCCTTTGCGTCTGCGAGCGCGGCCCTTGTCGGGGCCATTCTGTCCTTTACGCTGATGATCAGTGTGTATGCTATGGCGGAGGCCGGTGGTGTGCTGGTGTCTGATGCCGACAAATTCCTTGTCGGTCTGATCCTTTCCTGCGGCATTCTGGGGATCATAGTCGGGTTCTACTACCGCAAGCCCATGGCCATCTGCGCATCCATGACCGGCTGCGCCGTGTGGTTTATGGCAGCCGGCCAGTACTCCATTGCTGAGGCGGCAGCAGGCTCTGTAGCCTCCGGTATATTGCTTCTGATCCTGGCTGCCACTGGATTGATGAACAAGGTGGTAAAGCTTCTGCCCACATCTGTGGTCATGGGCATGGTGGGCGGCGCTTTCCTCTCCCTGTCCATGAATGCCGTGAAGCCTCTGGGCAGTGAACCTGTCCTGGGCATCCTTGCTCTGGCCGTGTTCTTCCTCTGCAAGAAGTTCCTGCACAAGTTTCCTGCCGTTCTGGCAGTTTTGATCATTGGCGTTGGCTATTACATCGCCACCGGTTTTGCCATGCCCGCTTTTGCGCCCCAGTTCATGGCGCCTCGGATCATTCTGCCTGCCTTTACCCGGAATTTTCCTCAGGTGTTCCTCTCCCTGACCATTCCTCTTACCGCTCTGGTGCTGGGTGCCGAAAATGCCCAAGCCTATGGCGCCCTGCGGGCCGAGAACTACGATCCCTCTCTTAATACCATGACCGCTGTTTCCGGCGTGGGCGGTGTTCTCGGTGGGTTCTTTGCACAGTGCAACTGCAACATGGCCGGCCCCGTGACCGCCATTTGCGCTTCTCCTGAGGCGGGCAAGCGGGAGGGGCGCTGGACTGCCAGCGTCCTCTTTGGCTTGATTTGGACGCTGGTCGCTCCCTTCTATCCCAGCTTGGTGGCCTTCTTTACCGGGTTCCCCAGTGTTTTTGTATACCTGGTCACCGGCCTTGCTATGCTGGGTGTGTTCCAAGGGGCCGTGAAAGACGCTTTTGCCGATCCCAAGCACTGTACCAGCGCCGTTTTCGCCCTTCTGACCGCCGGCTCCGGCATCAAGATCCTGGGCGTGGGCGCTCCCTTCTGGGCTCTGGTGGTGGGCGATCTAGTCTACTGGGGCTTTGAAAACCTGAGCGCCGGAAAGGCCGGAAAAGAGACCGATTGAGCCGCTTGTACAAACTGATGTAAGCATTCTGACACTGCAACTGTGAAAGTGAGGGGCCATTGCTGTGCAAGGCCCCTCACTTTTGACCAAAGGAGAGGATAAGCTGTGAATAAGCAGGAATACGATAATTACCTCAATATCCTGAGGGGAGAACTGATCCCCGCAATGGGCTGTACGGAACCCATTGCGATCGCCTACGCCGCCGCCAAGGCCCGTCAGCTGCTGGGGGCCATGCCGGAGCGGATGGTTGCCCGGTGCAGCGGAAACATCATCAAAAATGTGAAAGGAGTCAACGTTCCAAATGCCGGTGGGCAAAAGGGTGTGGAGGTGGCTGCCATACTGGGCGCCCTGGCCGGAGATCCGGAACTGGAACTTCAGGTCATCAGCAAGGTGACTCCCGAGGCGGTGGAGCAGGTTCGACGGCTCAACGCTCAAAAGCTCTGTACTTGTGAACTACAAGAGGGAGTGGAGAATCTTTTTATCCGCATTGAGGCTGCCGCCGGGACTGACAGAGTGTTGGTGGAACTCAAGACCAGGCACAACCATATTTCCTATCTGGAAAAGAACGGCCAGGTCCTGCTTGATGCCGACGATATCCAAACCGCTGAGTGCGGAGATAAATCTCAGCTGAATATAAGGGATATTATTGCCTTTGCGGATGCTGTGGCACTGTCTGATGTGGAAGAGCTGATTGACCTCCAGATCCAGTATAACAATGCCATATCAGCGGAGGGCCTGCAGCGTGAATACGGGGCCTGTGTGGGCAAAACGCTGCTGGAACTTTCCCCGGAGGACTTGCGGACCCAGGCTATTGCTCGGGCGGCGGCCGGCTCTGATGCCCGGATGAATGGCTGTGCCCTGCCGGTAGTCATCAACTCCGGCAGCGGTAACCAGGGTATTACCTGCACGCTGCCTGTGGTGACTTACGCACAGGCATGGAACGCCTCACGGGAAAAGCTGATCCGGGCAATGGTACTTACCAATCTCATTGCCATACACCAGAAGCGGTATATCGGAAACCTTTCCGCATACTGTGGAGCGGTCTCCGCCGGTGCAGCTGCCGCTTGCGGTGTGGCCTATTTGGGGGGAGCCGACTATGATTTGATCGGCAGGACCATCATCAACACATTGGGAAATACGGGAGGGATCGTCTGTGACGGAGCCAAGGCCTCCTGTGCGGCCAAGATCGCCTCTGCGGTAAACGCTGGGCTGCTGGGCTATGAAATGGCCAAGCGCGGGCGTGTCTTCTCTTACGGCGAAGGCCTTGTGGAGCGGGACTATGAACAGACCATCCGCAACTTTGGCCGGGTAGGCAAGGTCGGGATGGCCGTCACGGATGTGGAGATTCTGAATATTATGATCGGGCAATAAGAATTGCCGTGTCACACCAATGAATGATATACCGCCGAAGAGAAGGCGATAACGTGAGTGGAGCCAGAACAGAGAACTGTTTTGGCTGCCTTCCACTGTCCTTTCAGCATAACAAAAAGGGTGCGTTGCAGAATAAAAAACTGCAACGCACCCTTTTTAATTGAAGATGTCTCCATCCTCGGCGAAGAGTCGCTTCACCGCCGCCATCAGCCCCCGGTGCTCCGGCTCCGCCAGACCGGGGTCGGCCTCCAGCAGCTCTGCCGCGGCGTCCTGGGCCTGCTTCAGCACCCGGGTATCCCCCGCCAGGTCGGCAGCCCTCATGGCGGGCAGACCGTGCTGCCGCTGGCCAAAGAAATCGCCGGGTCCCCGCAGCTCCAGGTCCTTCTCCGCGATCTGGAAGCCGTCGGTGGTGGAGCAGAAGTATTTTAGCCGTTCCCTGGTCTCCGGGGAGCGGTTGGAGCTGACCAGCACACAGGTGGACTGCCACTCTCCCCGGCCCACCCGGCCCCGGAGCTGGTGGAGCTGACTCAGGCCAAAGCGGTCCGCGTTCTCGATGACCATCAAGCTGGCGTTGGGCACGTCCACCCCCACCTCCACCACAGTGGTGGACACCAGCACGTCGATCTCCCCTGCGGCAAAGGCGGCCATCGCCGCCTCCTTATCCCTGCTCTTCAGCCTGCCGTGGACAAGCCCCAGGCGCAGGTCGGGGAAGACCTTTTCCGCCAGCTCTTTGGCGTAGGCGGTCACCGCCTTCAGGTCGGCGGTCTCCCCCTCCTCTACCGCGGGGCATATTATGTAAACTTGTCGTCCCACCTCTACCTGCTTGCGGACAAAGCCGTACATTCTTTGCCGCTTGTCCTCTCCCACCAAGTAGGTCTCCACCGGGCTGCGTCCAGGGGGCAGCTCGTCGATGACGGTGACGTCCAGGTCGCCGTAAATGAGCAGGGCCAGGGTCCTGGGAATGGGGGTGGCCGACATGACCAGCACGTGAGGCGTGGCCTGGGCCTTGGAGGAGAGGGCGGAGCGCTGGCCCACGCCGAAGCGGTGCTGCTCGTCGGTGATGACCAACCCCAAATTGGCGTACTCCACCCCCTGGGACAGCAGAGCGTGGGTGCCCACCGCCAGGTCGACCTCCCCCGCCGCCAGGGCGGCGTGGAGGGCCTTTTTCTCCTTCGCGCTCAAGCTGCCGGTGAGCAGCCCCACCCGGATCCCCGCCGGGGAAAGCAGCTTATTCAGCGTCTCATAATGCTGATGAGCCAGGATCTCCGTAGGTGCCATCATGGCCGTCTGATACCCCCCGGCGTGGGCCAGCCAAGCGGCGTAGGCCGCCACCACTGTCTTGCCCGACCCCACGTCGCCCTGAACAAGCCGGTTCATGGGCCTTCCCGAGGTAAGGTCCTTTTTCAGCTCCTCCATGGCCCGCCTCTGGGCGGCGGTGGGGACAAAGGGCAGCAACCCGACAAACTCTTCCGTGATCTTTTTGGGAAAGGCCGGTCCCTCCGCCCCAGCCCTACGGGCACGGAGAAAGGACATGCCCAGGGAGAGGGTAAACAGCTCCTCGAACACCAGCCGCCGTCGGGCCACCGCCAGGGCCTCCTGATCCTTGGGGAAGTGGGCGTTGCGGCAGGCAAATTCCATGGTGCAAAGGGCATGGCCGACCCGGAGAGAGGCCGGAAGGCGGTCTGGCAGCTCCCCGGCGCACTCCTCCACCGCCCTCAGCGCCATCCCCGCCAGGAGATTGTTGGAGACCCCGGCGGTAAGGGGGTAGATCGGCACGATGCGCCCAGTGAACCGAGCCTTGTCCTCCCGCTCAAAGATGGGATTGGTCATGGTCAGACGGCTGCCCCTGCGTTCTATCACGCCGTAAAAAATATAGGTCTCCCCCACCGTCAAAGCCCGGCGGACATATTCCTGGTTGAAAAATGTGACTTGGACATTTCCCGTATGATCTACGATCTTACACTTGGTGGTGCTCAGGCCCTTGCGGATATAGGCAGTCACCGGGGTCTCCGCCACCAGGGCGGAGACGCACACCGCCTCGGCCTCCGGGGCGTCGGAAATGGAATAGACCCTGGTGCGGTCCTCGTAAGCTCTGGGCCAATAGGTCAGCAGGTCGCCCACCGTAACAAGGCCCAGACGCGCCAGGGCCTTCATTTTGGCGGTGCCGACGCCGGGAAAGCTGTTCAAGCTGGTACCGCGGTCCATTTCATCCCCTCCTCCCGGCATTTGTTAAGCACAGTATACACGGAAAAAAGGGCGAGCGCAAGAAAAAGACCCGGCGGAAGCACTCCGCCGGGTCTTTCCTCCTTCAACTTGCCATGTCAGGCTGCGAAGCGGTCAGGGCAGTCGCTCCACTTCCCTCCGATTCGGGCTGGTCTTCAAGCCGCTGTGCGGCTTTCCGCTCGCCCTCACTCCAGTCCAGTGTCGCTCCTTGCCCGCTTCTCCACCCTTCTTTATGCAGCCGGGTCGATGCGGGCCAGGGACTTATGGGCGATGGGCTTCCACTCCACCTTCTGGAACAGGGCGCACACTGTTATCGGAATGTAGGTCAGCATAAAGATGGGCGTGGTAAAGAGATATCCGATCTTTTGCAGCGGGGTCGCCTTGATCCTTCCCCACTCGCTGAAAAGGGTAATGGCGCCGTAGGCCAACATTCCCATGTAAAACCCAGTGAAGCCCCGCCAGAGCCAGTTGGCCGTGAGATCAAGGACTGCATATATTATGTAAACCGGCGCGGAGAAGCAGCTCAGGGCCACCATGGCCTGGAGCACGGCCCCCGCCAGGGTCAGCAGCACGCCGGGAGTGACGGTGAGAAGAATATCATAGCACACAAAGCCCTTCCGGCCTCCGTGGGCCATCCCCCGGAAGAGAGAGGGGGCATACCTGCCCCCCACCTGGAAAAAGCCCCTGGACCAGCGCAGCCGCTGGTCCCAGGACTGGCGCAAAGAGGTGGGCTGCTCGTCGTAGATAATGGCGTCGGCGCAGTAGCCGATGCGTCTTCCCTCGGCGGCACACTCGGCGGAAAATTGCAGGTCTTCGGTGAGCAGATGGTAGGGCCAGCCCCCCTTCTCCCGGATCACGTCGGCGGCGACCAGGAACCCGGTGCCCGACACGTGACAGCTCAGCCCCAGGGCCATCCGTGCGGCGTTGACCAGCCGCGCCTCCCGGAGGAACCACAGGGAGTAGCCCGCCGTGATCCAGTTCTCGCCAAAGTTTTTGGAGTTGCGGTAGCCGGTCAGGGCGGCAAACCCGCCCTTATCAAAGGTGTGGTTCATCTCGCTGACAAAATTGGGGTCCACGATGTTGTCCGCGTCAAAGACAAAGAACCCGGCGTAGCGGTCAAAAAGGCCGTCCTCCATCAGCTTCTTCAAAAGGAAGTCCAGGGCGTAGCCCTTCCCCACCTCCACTCTGTTGAACCGGGGATAGACTTTGGCCCCGGAGCGGCGGGCGACGTCGGCAGTGGCGTCGGTACAGTTGTCCGCCACCACGTAGATATCCAGCAATTGTTTCGGATAGTTCTGCTTTTTCAGGCTGCCGATCAGCTCTCCGATGACCCCGGCCTCATTCCGGGCGGAGATGAGCACGGCATAGCGGCGCAGCCGGACGGGGCGGGGGGCGGGCCGCTTGCGGCTGAGCAGACCCACTACCAAATAGATCACCTGATAGAAATAGAGCGCTCCCGCCAGCAGGGCGATGGCCTTTTGAAGGGCGCTCACCAGTCTCACAAGTTCCATATCCGTTTCCCCTTTCCATCCTCTTTTTCGTCTGTTTTCTCACACATCTTAGCACAGCAATTTTTCTTTTCAAGAGGCGGGGCGCAATTTTAATATAACGTTAAGAAATGTTTTTCATTTTGTTTAGGAACGTGCTATACTTAGGAAAACCACCCAACACCAGGAGGAAATCAAAATGGCCTTTACGCTCCCCATCTACCGCGCCCCGGACTTCGCCGCCCTGGGACTAAGCAGTGCCCCCGACGTCAGGACCCTCCCCGCCCCCAGGGACGGAGTTGCCCCCGAGGGCTACCACGCCACCACCATGTACCCGGAATATTACCGTTTGAACGGCGCATGGGTCCTGGCAGCCGACAGCCGTATGGACTGCGTGGCCGTGGTCCGGGGAGAGACGGTGGACATCGTGGAGTTTCGCCGCCTCAAGGCCGGAGACGCAGTGGTGGTAGGCCGCTCCGAGGACGGCGGCGAGGGCATCTTCCTCTGGACGGAGGGCTTTTCCGTGGAAGCCGCCTCTGCCGAGGTTTTCTCCTTCCGTCAGGGCCGCAGCCGGGAGACCGCCTATTCCGGCGACTATGACGCCCTTTACGACCTGCTCCGCCACGAGCGGGAGCTCGGCAGCATCCTCTGGGTCTTAGGTCCTGCCTGTGCCTTTGACGCCCATGCCCGAGAGGCATTCGCCGCCCTGGTCCGCGCCGGGTACGTCCACGGCCTGATGGCGGGCAATGCCCTGGCTACCCACGACCTGGAGGCGGGATACCTGGGCACTGCCCTGGGCCAGGACATCTATACCCAGCGCTCCGCGCCCCAGGGCCACTACCACCACATCGACACCATCAACGCCGTCCGCACCCTTGGCTCCATCCCCGCCTTCATTGATTCCGGCGCGGTGAAGGACGGTATCATCTACGAGTGTGTGAAAGGCTCCGTGCCCTTCGTGCTGGTGGGTTCGGTCCGGGACGACGGCCCCCTCCCGGAGGTCTACGCCGACGTCTACCAGGGTCAGGACGCCATGCGCGGCCTCATCCGAAAGGCCACCACCATTATCTGCATGGCCACCACCCTCCACACCATTGCCACCGGAAACATGACCCCGGCCTACCGGGTGGTAGGCGGCACGGTGCGCCCAGTCTACTTCTACTCGGTGGACGTGTCCGAATTCTCCCTCAACAAGCTCCATGACCGGGGCAGCCTTACTGCCAAGACCATGGTCGCCAATGTCCAGGATTTTGTATGCAACGTCCGCAAGGGGCTGGGCGCATAGGAGCCATCCCCACCGGCCCAGGGGAAGAGTTTCTTGACCCACAAAAAAGGAACGCCGTCACATTCTCTGTGACGGCGTTCCTTTTTCAAAAATTTCTTTCCCCCGTTACATTTTCTCCGGGGCAGTAACCCCCAGCAGACCCAGGCCGTTGGCCAGGACGCTGCGGGCGGAATCGGCCAGCTTGAGGCGGGCCTTGGCAAGCTCCCGTTCCTCTCCCTTGATGCGGTCCGCGTTATAGAACCGGTGGAAATCTCCCGCCAGACCCATAAGGTAGCGGTCTATCTGGGAGGGGTCCAGGTCCCGTCCGGCCAGCCGCAGCTCCTCGGGGAAACGGGCGATGGTCTTGAGTAAGGCCAGCTCCTCCGGGCTTTGGAGCACTCCCGCGTCCACCTCCGCGGCGGCGGGCACCAGCATTGCTTCCTCGTTTTTCATCTTGGCAATGAGGGAGCAGATGCGAGCGTGGGCGTATTGGACGTAATAGACTGGGTTCTCACTGTCCTGGCGCACCGCCAGGTCCAGGTCAAAATCCAGGGGGCTGGTGGACTTGGTGGCGCTGAAGACAAACCGGGCAGCGTCCACACTGATCTCGTCCAGCAGGTCGTGTAGGGCGATGGCCTTGCCCGTGCGCTTGCTCATCCGCACCGGCTTGCCGTCCTGGAGAAGGTTGACAAGCTGCATGAGCACGATGACCAGCCGGTTGGAGCCATCCAGCCCCAACCCGTCCAGGGCGGCCTGGAGCCGGGCGATGTGGCCGTGATGGTCGGCGCCCCACACATCGATGGCGGTATCGAAGCCCCGCTCAGAGAGCTTATTCTTATGATAGGCGATGTCGGCGGCGAAGTAGGTGTAAAAACCGTTGGCCCGGCGGAGCACGTCGTCCTTCAGCTCCAGCTTGTCCACCTTCTCCTCCTTCATGCCCTCCCGGAGGTACTTCTCCTTCAGGAGCTTGGTGGTGTTGAGCCACAACGCGCCATCCTTCTCGTAGGTATAGCCCTTCTCGGTGAGCTGCCCCACCGCCTCCTCCACCGCGCCCGAGGCGTGGAGGGTGGATTCCAGAAACCACTGGTCATAACGGATGCCGTACTTTTCCAGGTCTGCCTTCATCCTGGGCTTATTGACGGCGAGGCCAAACTGGGCCATTTTCTCCAGCCGCTCCTCCCCGGGGAGCTCCAGCCAAGCGTTTCCATGCTCGTCGGCGATGGCCTTGGCCAGGTCCTTGATATCCTCGCCCTGGTAGCCCTCGGCGGGGAACTCCACCGCATCCTCCCCCAGCAGCAGCTGGCGGTAACGGGCGTCAATGGAGACGGCAAACTTGTGGATCTGATTGCCCGCGTCGTTGACGTAGAATTCCCGGCAGACGGTATAGCCCAGCCGCTCCAGAATGGCGGCGATGGTATCTCCCAGCACACCGCCCCGGGCGTTGCCGATGTGCATGGGGCCGGTGGGGTTGGCGGAGACAAACTCCACATTGATCTTTTTACCCTTTCCCTCATCGCTCGTCCCATAGCCCATGCCCCCCGCCTCCACAGCGGAAAGCACGTCGGAAAACCACTTTTTGCCCAAGGTAAAGTTCAGGAAACCGGGACCGGCCATCTCCACCTTGTCAAAGAAGCTGCCCTCCAGCTCCATATGGTCCATGAGGACCTGGGCTACCTCCCGGGGGTTCCTCCCCAGGGTCTTGGCGGCGGCCATAGCGAAGGAGCAGGCGTAGTCGCCGTGGCTGACGTCCTTGGGGATATCCACCTTGGCGGGGACATTCTCTCCCCCGGCGCTCAGCGCTCCCGCCGCCGCGGCTTTCTCATAGGCCTTTTGCGTGATGGCCGCCACCTGTGCCAGGGCGGCCTGGATCATGTTATCGGTCATATTCCGTTCTCCTTTGTTTTTACCCTTCATTGGCAGGGGTAATGGTGAGACGCAGCCGGTTTTCGCCGACGTCAGCTCCCCCCAGCTTTAGCTTGTAAATGATGAACACCTTGCCTCCCAGCTCACTGAGGTCAACGTCCAGCCGCAGGGTCCTGATCTCCATGGGCACTTCCCCATAGGGGGTGGCGTAACGGCAGAGATGGGGGCTCCCCACTTGAAACACCATCTGGGCGGCAGTCTCCCCCTCCCGGACCAGCGTGGCGCGGTCCTTTTCCAGCCGGAGGGAGGTGCGGGTATCTCCCAGCCCGGAAGCCGTGCTCTCCCGGTAGGACAGCAGCCAGCTCTCTTCCTCCCGGCGGAGGCTCCCCTCAGCCTTCTCCTCCATGGCATCGGTCCCTTCGGGGCGGCGTTGAAGGGTCTTTAGCTGAATAATGACACTTCGCTCTTCCATAACAAACCTCAGGAGGTAAAATCAGGCCAAATTGGAGTATAATAGCCGCTACCGGCTATTATACTTGGCTTTTCTCCTTATGTAAAGGGTCAATATTTCTCGATCTCCACCCGCTCCACGGCCCCCTCCACCGTCTCTCCCAGGAAAAGGTCGGCCAGGACGGCAAAATCCTGGGGCGCGTCGCTGACAAAGCAGCGCAGCTCCCCTACCTGAGCGTCGCCAAGCAGATCCATCTCGCCCAGAGCCTTGGCCGCCGCGTCGGCACAGGCCGCCCCGGTGTCGATGAGGGTCACTTCAGGCCCCATAAACCTGCCGATGAGCTCCGCCAGCAGCGGATAGTGGGTACAGCCCAACACCAAGGTGTCCACTCCGGCGGCCTTCACCGGGGTCAGATACTCCTCCACCGCCAGCTCGGCCATTTTGTCGCCGGGGCGAAATCGCCCGTTCTCCACCAAGGGCACAAAGAGGGGACAGGCTTTGGCCGTCACCGTCACCGCCGGATCGATCTCGGCCAGCGCCTTCTCATACGCCCCGGAACGAATGGAGGCGGCGGTGCCGATCAGTCCCACCTTTCTGTTCCTGGTGGCTCTCACCGCCGCCTGGACTGCCGGCTCCACCACGCCAAAGATGGGCAGGTCGTTCTCCGCCGTCAGCTCCCCCAGGGCGTTGGCCGACACAGTGCCGCAGGCGATGACAATGGCCTTGGGGTCAAAGGCGCGCAGAAAGGCCACGTCCTGGCGAGCGTAGCGGAGAATGGTCTCCCTTCCCTTGGGGCCGTATGGCACCCGCCCCGTATCTCCAAAGTAGACGAACCTCTCTCCCGGCAAAATACGCCGCAGCTCCCGCAGGGCGGTGAGTCCCCCCACCCCGGAATCGAAAACGCCGATGGGCCTACTGTCCATGGCCTTCTCCCCTTTCCAAAAAAGCGAAAATCGTTCTTGCCCTCTATCATATGCCGTCTTCCCCCGAAAGACAAGGAAAATTTTCTTCCCTTTTCCAAAAATCGTTCTCCCAGACCATTTGACATTTCCGTCTGGGTGGCTATAATATAATCTACAAACATATCCACAACAAGGGGGGAGCGGTCCGTGAAGCTGGAAATGAGCCGGAAGCAGTTCCGGCGTTTGCTGGACATGGCCTACATCGGCAACTGGGTCCTGAACTCCACCCGTGGGGATGACCGCTTTGCCGACTATGACGAGGTGGAATCCCTTCTCTTCCAAAAGGCCAAAGAGCTGGGCATGGACGCACTCACCGAATACTGGCGGGGCCAGGCGGTGCCCTCCCAGGCTTTTGCCGAGGGCGGTATCCATGAAGCCATTATCGACTACGAGAATAACGTCTTTTTCGATATCCTGGCCGAGGACCTGGCCCGCCGGGACATGGACGATGTGCCCATCGACGAGACCAACTACCAGGAGCTGGCCTCCCGCATCGACGCCTATATCACCGAATTTGAGCAGCACGGCACCGACAACATCCTGGTGGACACGGAAAACCAGTAAAATTCCAAAACGCCAAAAGCAGCCTTCCCACGCGGGGAAGGCTGCTTTTTTGCCGCTTTTTTTGCAAATTTCTCACCAATTCAGGTCAAAGTACGGCTTCAGGTACTCCCTGGTGTTCCCGCACATCTCCCGGAAGAGGGCCTCGGCGTCCTCCCGCCTCAGTCCACCGCAGAGGGCCTGGTTGACGAAGGAAGCGAATATCTCGTCCATATCCCGCCGTCGGATGCCCTCACAGAGGGTGTCGATGTTCTCGCAGCACCGGCGCACCAGGGCACAGGCTCCGGCGGGCAGCGGGGCGGACACCACGGGCTTTGCCATACCGTGGGCAAAGACGCAGTTGGTCTCCACGATGCTCCCCAGGGGCATTTGGGGCATCTGCCCCACGTTGGGCAGGTTCACGTTGGTAACCAGGGTGTGGAAGCCCATGAGGGCCTTCAATATCTCCACCACTTCCTCCTGGGACTTTTCCAGAACGAAGGGCCTCCTCCCCTCTGCCAGCTCGATGCTCTCGGCCACCCGCTCGGCCTGCCGCGCCTCCCGGAAGTCCACGCTGGTCAGGTTGAAGAGCCACTCCTTCACGGTCTCCGGGTCTTTCAGATACCAGCCATTGGGCAAAAACTCCACCAGGTGCCGATCCCCGGCGGCGGCCAGGGCGCCGTAGCGGCGGAAGAGGTCCATCTTCACCTTGTTGCCATAGGCAAAGGGATCGCTGCGGAAGGCGAAGCGGTCCTTGCCCGGCTGCTCGCAGTAGCCCTCGTCATAAAACTTCTCCATGAACCCGGGCAGCAGGGAGAGCAGGTCGATATCCCGGTACCGGGCCTGGGTGATCCAGGTAAAGTGGTTCACCCCGCACGCGTCGGTGTAAAGCTCGTTCCGCTCTATTTCAATGCCCTTCTGCTCTTTGAGTACGCAGGTCAGAAACTCCTGGGCGTGGAAGACCTCGTGGCAGCACCCGAACGCCCTGATCCGGGGGAACTCATCATAGAGGGCCTTAACGCAGGCGCTCATGGGATTGGTGAGGTTGAGTACCCAGGCCTCGGGGCAGCGCTCCCTGATCTTTCGGGCAAAGAACTCATAAATGGGCACGGTGCGCATGGCCCGGAGGACCCCGCCGGGACCGGCGGTATCTCCCACCGACTGGTAGACCCCGTATTTCTCCGGGGCGTGAACGTCGCTGCGCATCTCCCGGAAGGTACCGGGAAGGATGGAGATGATGACAAAGTCCGCCCCGGCCAGGGCCTGGTCGATACTGGGGCACACCTTATATTGGAAGACCGAGCGGGTCTTGGGATCGCGGTCAATATGCCCGCCGATAGCCCGGTTGCGCTCCGCGGCGGGCAGATCGATGTCATAGAGGCGCATTTCCCCGCCCAGGCCCTCGGTCAGAGCCAGGTCGGACATGAATACCCTGGCCCACTCCTTGGAACCGCCGCCGATGTAGGCGATGTTCACGCTTTTTGTCATGCCAAAGCCTCCGTGCCCGGGAAGCGAGCCATGAGAGAGGACAGGGTCTTCTTCTCTTCCTCGTTCAGCGCCCGCATAGGCTTGGAGGGGGTATTGTAACGGACCACTCCCTTCTGCACCAGCCCTTCCTTAATGGCGGGGACAAAGGGGAACCCAACGCCATAGATGTCCATGAGGGAATCCACCAACCTCTGGAGGGAGGCTACGCGCGCCATGTCCTCCGCCTTTGCCGCCTTCACCCAGGCGGCAAACAGCTCTGGAAACAGGTTGGAAAGCCCGGAGATACCGCCATTGCCGCCGCAGAGGACGGTGTGGGCAAAGTTGTCGTCGAAGCCGGCGTAGACCAGGAAATCGGGGCGGACAGGGCGCACCGTCTTGATGACCTCCCGGGTGTGGTCCACCCCCACCACGGTGTCCTTCACTCCGGCAATGTTCTTATGCTTGGCCGCCAGGTCCCGGAGAACGGCGGGCGAGATGGTGTAGCCGGTACGGTCTGGGAAATTGTAGATGTAGATCTTACCGTCGATGGCCTGGGCCAGCTCGTCATAGTAACGGAATACTCCGGCGTCGTCAAAACAGAAATAGTAGGGCGGGATGATCATTACAGCGTCCGCGCCCTCCTTGATGGCAAAATTGGACAGCTCCACGATCTCGCCAAAGACCAGGGAGGTGGTCCCCACGATAAGCTCGGTCTCCCTGCCGATGGCCTTTCTGGCCACCCGAATAAGTTCCTTCTTCTCCTCCAGCCGCAGACTGAAAAACTCCCCAATGCTGCCCATGACCAGGACTCCGTCCATGCCGCCCCGGATCAGGTGGTCATAGAGCCGCTCACAGGACGCAAAGTCCACCCCGCCCTCAGGCAGCATGGGGGTGACGGCAGGGGTGGTATACCGGATGATCTGTCCGCTCATAAAATTTCCTCCTCAATTTTTTAACGGCGGAAAACCGCCCTTTGCGCCCAGGCGGAGAATGTCAAATTTTTCACCATTTCCCCTGCCTTTTGGCTTTTTTCAGTATGGTCATTATAGCAATAATAGGGGAAAGGGGCAACCACTTTTTTATGCTTCTTGCCTTCCCCCCGGTCATTTTGCCATTGACACTCCAATAAAATTGGCCTATAATTGGTAAAAAAATATAAGAGGGCAGTTAGTTTTTCTCGCCCTGACGCCAACAATTGATGGATGGGAACATATGTCAATGAATGTGGAGATCATCGACCTTTACCGCCACTTTTCCCTTCCCGCTCCCACCGGGGCGGCGGGAAAACTGACCTGTTGGCGCTGCCCCACCCCGCAAAGGGTCAGTCTCCACCGGCGCAAGCCGGCAGTGTTGATCCTTCCCGGCGGCGGCTACGAGCATATCTCCCCCCGGGAGAGCGAGCCGGTGGCCCTCCGCTTTGCCGCCCGCGGCTGGGCGGCCTTCATTCTGGAATATTCCTGTGCTCCCCTCTCCTTCCCCGTCCAACTCCGCGAAGCCGCCATGGCCATGCGGCTCATTCGGGAGGAGGCCGAGCGCTTTGAGACCGATCCCCACATGGTCGCCGCCGTTGGCTTTTCCGCAGGCGGCCACCTGTGCGGTACCCTGGGCACCCTCTGGGACGATCCGGCGCTGTCCGACATCGGCCCCGCCCCTTTGCTTCGGCCCGACGCCCTGGGCCTGTGCTACCCGGTGGCTGTGTCCTCCAGGCCCACCCATGAGGGCAGCTTTGAAAATATCTCCCACGGCGACCCCCATCTCCGGGATCGTCTTTCCTTAGACAAGCTGGTTCGCGGCGATATGCCGCCGGTCTTCCTCTGGCACACCCGGGACGACCAGTCGGTACCCTGCCGCAACTCTCTGGCGCTGGCCCAGGCTCTGGAAGCGGCGGGGGTGGAGTTCTCCCTCCACATCTACCGCCACGGACAGCACGGAGCTTCCACCGCTGACGAAATGGTCTACCCCGCGGGAGCGCTTCCCCCCTTCAGTTGGGACGTGCCCGGCTGGCCGGAGACCATGATGGCTTTCTTCCGGGATGTGGGGCTTGTTATCCACGACGAACAGCCCCCGGCGGAAACCGGGGGCTGACGCTCAAAGGGCGGGAGTTCTCACTGTCATTACATACACACTTCAGCGCTCTCTGACCCAGGGCACTCTCCCCGCTACGGCAGGGGTCTCGTAAAAGCGGGCGGTCTTATCCCGCTGCGTGTCGTTCCACTTGTCGAAGCCCAGGGGCGAAATGTGCTCCCCAACGGTCTCGCAGTTCACAAACTCGCAAAGACCGTAGTCCCGCCAGGGCCGGGCCAGGAAGATACTTCCCGGCTCCACCCCCTCCGCCGCGGTCAGGCGGCAGTCGCGAAAGAGAAACCCGCTCTTTTGCTCCAGAGCGTGGGCCGGAGCCGCCAGATAGCCATGGCCCCGAACGTCCACCAGGGAGCGGATCTCACAGCTTTCAAAGAGAGTCTCCCCACAGCCGAAGATGAAGTCCACCGTTCCCTCGATGAGGCAGTCCCGAAAGCTCTGGCGGCAGGTCATATCCCGCCGGAGGATGTCGGGCAGAAAGCCGTCGTAGCGCTGGATAAGGTCTTTGGGCAACGGCCCTAAAAACAGGGTGTCCTGGGTGGAGGTCAGCGTACACCGCTCCATACGGAAACCGTCGGCATAGACCGTGAGAGCCACCTCCTGGCCCTTTTCCTCCGGCTTCCCGGCGTCGTTCTCAATGGTAAGGTCTGTGATGGTCACACCATCGGCGCACACCGCCACCGTCCAGGTGCGGAAGGTGATGTACTCCCGGCCTTCTTCGTCCAGTTTTTTCGCGTAGTCGTCCCAGACGATACGGGTCTTTCCCGCCCCCGCCCCCTTGATGGTGAGGCCCGGCACCGTGACCATTACCTTACAGCGGTATTCCCCCTCCCCCAGCTCGATAACTTCACCGGGGCGGGCGGCATCCAGACATTTTTGCAGATCGTCCTTCGGGGTCAGCATTTTGATCCTCTCCTTTATCAGCGGTTTGCCGCCATTGTTTTCTGCTTGCGGCTACATTATATAAAGTCCCTTCTGGGATGTAAAGGACTATCCATGAAAAATCAGCTTACCTTTTCCCAATACCGGGCCATCGACCTGAGTCTCTTTGCCTTGATGTTTGCCATCTTTGAGTTCATCATCGTCAAGGTGTCCACCGTAGGCCCTTTCTGGGATCAAGCCTACACCGTATCCCTGACCGGGGCCATTGTCTCCATCGTATACATGCGCTGGGGATATTGGGGCGGCATCCACGCCGCATTGGCCGGACTTCTCTTCACCTTCTACTATGGCGGACGGCTGGACCAGTACGCCATCTATGCCGCAGGCAACCTCCTCTCCCTGTTGGCGGTGCCCATACTGCTGAAGAAGGGCAAGGAAATTGTCCGCAACGGACGTTTTTCCTGGTTCCTCTTCCCTCTGGCGGTCTGTCTGCTCATGCAGCTGGGCAGGGCGGCGGTCTCTCTGGCCCTGGGCGGCAGCCTGAGCGGAGCCACCGGCTTTTTCACCACCGATTCCCTCTCCACCGTATTTACCCTGGTGATCGTGTGGATCGCCCGGCGGCTGGACGGGATCTATGAGGATCAGAAACACTACCTTCTTCGCATACAGGAAGAACAGGAAGAAAATGAATGACACAGCGGTAAAGGAGACGAAAGGCATGAGAGCAAAAGCGGCGGATTACATTCTTTACGATCAGGAGACGGGCGCCTACCGGGTAGACCCCGAGCAGGTCGTCCGTGACGATGTGGAAAAGCATTACTGGCTCCACGTGGGGCGGATGATCCTGAAGGACTGGCGGCTGTATGTCATGCTGGTCCCCATGCTGCTGGTGTTCCTGTTCTGGCGGTACTTCCCCATGTACGAGCTGCTGGGCTGCTTCAAGGTCAACGACATGGTCAAGCCCGTGGCCGACCAGTACTTCTCCGGCTTCTCCTATTTCAAGCGTCTGCTCTTCGCCGGAGACAGCCTGTCCCTGGACTTCTGGCGGGCCATGCGGAACACCTTCCTACTTAGCTTCTATGGCCTGTGCTTCGGCTTCCCCATGCCCATCATTCTGGCCCTGTTCTTCAATGAGATCAAGTCGGACATCGCCCGGAGCGTCTACCAGGTGCTGACTTACCTGCCCAAGTTCATGTCCACCGTCGTTATGACCTCCCTGGTGGTTATGCTGGTCAAGCAGGGCGCTCTGACCACCAACATGGGCATCATCAACCAGGCTCTGGTAAAGCTGGGCGTGATGAGCTATGAGACGGCCAACGCGGGCCTTCTCAACAACCCCACCTTCTTCCGTACCATCTACCAGATCAGCGGCATCTGGGAAGGCGCGGGCTACGACTCCATCGTCTTCTTTGCCGCCATCATCGCCATCTCCCCCACCAGCTATGAGGCCGCCCAGATCGACGGCGCCAACAAGTGGGCACAGATGCGCTATGTGGTCTTACCCAGTATCCTCTCCACCGTGGTCATCATGCTCATTACCCGGATCGGCTCGCTGCTGAACGTGGGCTATGAAAAGGTCTTGCTGCTCTACAATACCAACACCTACGTCACCGCCGACGTGGTCTCCACCCTCTCCTACCGCCACGGCATGGCGGGCAACACCGGCACCGGCATCGCGGCGGCAGCCGAAATGATGAACAACGTGATCGGAATGCTCTTGGTCATCGGCGCGAACACCATCGCCCGCAAGGCTTCCAACACGTCGCTGTATTAACGAAGGATGGGTGGTGAGCGAAAATGAAAAGAAAACTTGAGATCTCCGAGCTGATCTTCAAAATTCTCAGCTACACGTTCCTGACCGTATTCGCCCTGTGCTGTCTCTATCCCTTTGTCTACGCCGTTTCCGCCGCTTTGAGTGGCCGCCACGCCGTAGAATACGGCCAGATCGTCCTCTTCCCTAAGAACATCCAGTTTGAGGCCTTTGCCCGGATGTTCAACAACAATATGTTCTGGAACGCCTACACCAACACCCTTTTCCTGGCGTTGTTCGGCACCATCTGGTCCATGCTGACCTCTATCCTGGGCGCCTACGCCCTGAGTAAGAAGCGGCTGCTGTTCCGGAAGTTCTTCAACTTCTTCCTGGTCTTCACCATGTGGTTCTCCGCCGGCCTTGTCCCCCAGTACCTCAACTACATTGCCACCGGCAAGGTCTTTGAGGCCATAGGCATTATGGACGATAAGTGGCTGGTGGTCATCGCCATGGGTATGGCGGCCATGAATATCATTCTGCTCCGAAACGCCTTTGAGGGCGTGCCGTCGGAGATCGAGGAGGCCGCCATCGTGGACGGCGCCACCGAGTTCCAGGTGCTCAGCAAGGTCTATATCCCCATGAGCAAATCCACCATCGCCACCGTGGCTCTGTTCTTCGCCATCTCCCGCTGGAATGGCTACTTCTGGGCCCGGCAGATGATCTCCAACTCCAACGAGCACCCCTTGCAGGTCTTCATCCGTCTGCGTCTGGAGGAGTTCCAGGACCCGGACTTCATCACCGGCTGGAACGAGGTCTATGCTACCGACTCTGCCATCTATGCTCTCATCGTCTGCTCCATCATCCCCATCCTTATCATCTACCCCTTCATTCAGAAGTACTTTGCCAAGGGCGTCAACATGGGCGGCGTAAAGGAATAAGCCCCCATCCCTATCCGAATGTTATCCGGGCTTGCCCGGTAACAGATATGTAAAAGCGCGAAACCCCAAATTATGAAGGAGGAAAAGATCGAAATGAGAAAGAAATCCCTTGCCATGCTCCTGGCCTCGGCCATGGTGGTCGGCATCCTTGCCGGCTGCGGCGGCCCCAAGGTCGACGTGCCCACCGCTGCTCCCAGCCAGGCTCCCACTGAGTCCACTGCTCCCGTGGAGAGCGCGGCTCCCGAGCTGACCTTTGCTCCCGGCACCGAACTGCGCATGGCTACCGGCTACAACAACACCAAGACCGGCCTGACCTTTGATCCCGACGTGGCCAAGGACGGCATCACCCTGGCCGACGGCAAGACCTACAATGCCGGCGACCTGAAGCCCACCTGGGCTGAGCTGGAGAACATTCTGGGCATGAAGTTCACCAGTGTCTACACCGGCCAGTCCGACTCCAAGGAGTTCGACTACTGGAAAGAGAAGCTGGACGAGGTGGACATGGTCTCCGGTACCGCCAAGCAGCTCAGCGAGTTCGGCGTGGCCGGCTCCATCGTCAACATCGCCGAGTACCTGGACATGATGCCCAACTTCAAGGCTTATCTGGACGCCAACCCCATCGTCTACATGTCCATCGTGGGCGACACCTCCAACGGCGCCATCTACCTCAGCCCCTACTTTGACGGCGTGGACGACATCGAGCGTATGCCTCTGATGCGCGCCGACTGGGTGGTCAAGCTGCTGGACGGCGAGGGCGAGTTCACCGCCGACAAGACCGGCAAGACCGCCGCTCCCGTTTACAAGCCCTATATGCCCACCTCCGGCAAGGTCGAGATCGACGTGGTCGAGCCCGACGGCGTCACTGTGAAGAAGATCGCCAAGGACTATGACAAGGCCGGCAACATCGTTGACAACATGAACAAGGCCGGCTCCATGGACGGCGTGGCCGCCGTCAACATGCTCCGCAAGTACATCGACGAGGCTTATGACGGCTACTATGGCACCACCCGTTCCAACCTGTTCGTGGGCCAGAACGCCGCCTGGGACGTGGATGAGCTGGTGGCCCTGCTCCGCTGCGTCACCTCCAACGCCTTCACCCTCAACGGCACCGACTCCGTCCAGGGCATCTTCTCCCGCGAGGACAACAACAACCAGCGCCGGGTGGATGTGTTCCGCTTCGCCGGCCACCTGTTTGGCGTCCGCGGCCTGGAGGCCCGGTACAACTGGATGTACGTGGACAACGACGGCAAGCTCCACGACTCCCGCACCAACCCCGACACCTACAAGGCCATGGAGAAGATGAACGACATGGTCAAGGAGGGCCTGATCTCCGAGGCTTTCGTCAACAAGGCCGACGAGAAGACCCAGACCTATCTGGAGAACGACCTGGGCTTCATGCACTACGATTACAACCAGACCCAGACCATCTACAATGAGAGCGGCGTCCTCCAGGAGGGCGAGAAGTACATGGCCGCTATGCCTCCCGTGGCTCTGTGGCAGGATGGCGCCAACGGCGGCACCTATATGCGCTTTACCGAGTCCTGGCGCTCCGTGAAGACCGGCGGCTGGGGCATCTCCAAGGCCGGCGTGGCTGACAACCAGGATAAGCTGTATGCTTGCCTGAAGCTCATCGACTACGCCTACTCTCCCGAGGGCCAGATCCTCATGAGCTACGGTCCCAAGGCTTGGCAGTCCGACAAGACCTTCATGTTCAACGGCACCGAGATGCCTGAGATCTCCGACGCCGCCCGCGCCGAGCTGTGGTCCCTGGCCAAGGGCAACTACACCAACTATGCCCGTCAGTATCTGGGCTCCACCCTGTCCTTCCTGAAGAGCCAGGCTTTTGAGTTCCAGTGCACCACCGAGGTTGGCCGTGAGGGCGCCGGCTACATCTCCAACGCCATCGCCGCCGGCACCATCAAGCACCCCATCCTGGGCGTGGTGGAGGACAATATGTGGTATACCTCCACTCCCACCATTCTGCCTCTGACCCAGACCGACAACGACATGATCAACAGCTACACCGATCTGGGCAATGAGCGCTGGGGCGTGAGCAAGGACCAGAGCAACGCTCTGCTGGAGCTCATCACCGGTGGCTACGCCGCCGCCTCCAAGCTGGTCCCCGGCGCCGCTGACGCCGACAGCGCCGCCAAGGTGGTGGCCGAGGACTTTAACGCCAACGCTCAGATGACTCTGGTCAACGACGCTTGGCAGCGGTCCCTGGACTTCTACCAGACCATTAAGTAATCTGTCCCAAACGTAAAAACTGTACAGGCTGTCTCATAGAGGCAGCGAACGTCGCTCCAAAACCCGGCCCGGAGGTCTCCTCCGGGCCGGGGGACGGGGCGGAACAGGGAGGTCGCCATGTATAAAAAACAAGTGAGCCTGCAAAAGATCTTGTGCTTCATCGCCGTTGGCGTGAGCGCGGCAATCTTCATTTATTCTCTGGGGATCATTACCGACCTGTACGACGCCCTGTACAGTACCATGCGGAACCCCAACGACCTGTTCCAAACCAGCGTTCCCGGGTCTTTCGTCTACTATGAGATGCAGGGCTTTAACCAGAGCTTCCTGATGTACGGCATCGGGATGATCCTCCTCGCCCTGCTGCTCTTCATCACCAACACCCATGTTCGCCGCAAGTACTACATCGGCAACTATGTGGCCTCCGGGGCCTGGGCTGCCGCCGGCATTGGCGGGGCTATCTGGGCTCACGGCCAGATCGAGTATTTCAAGGCCAAGTTCCTCCAGGTGGACTTTGCCGCCCTCAAGGAGCACTCCACCATCTTCAAGTCCGCCTATACCGAATCCACATTCTGGTTCGACGTACACTATCTCATTTTCGCTTTGGTGATCCTGGTAGCGGTCCTGCTGATCGCCAACGTCTGCTGGAAGATCAGCCTGATGAAGCAGGAGGCCGCGCTGCTGGCCGGTGACGGCCAAAAGTCGGCGGTCTGACCGCCCCGGGAGGTCACCCTGTTCCTCTCCCCCGCGCAAACAGGGCCTCCCATTTTTAGATAAGCATTGATGGGACACTTTAACCCGCACGAAAAAAGAGAGAGGATCAGTCTGCCATCGATCCTTATCTAAAACTGGGAGTACACATTTCTGAGGAGGCGACAGCACTATGAACGAAAACGAAGAGCGTTTGATCCAGCGGGACAGAATGCGGTTCATCAAGAATTCTCTCTCGGCGAACCTTGCCATCCTTGCCATTGTTTTTAATGTGCTCTATTTTGTCAGCATCTACCGCTCCAACGTGGGCACCTTTTATTATAACTACCTCATGGGGATCTCGGTGGTCTACAACCTGATCTTCATGCTGGCTACGTTCCTCTCCTCCGAGGGCGTGAAGAACTACAAGAAGAACTATTCCTATCTGCTGGTGGCTCTGGGGATCGGGCAGATCATCCGCATCTTCATCCTCCCCGCCAAGGCCCACGGCGCCATCGTCGCTGTCGGCGACGCCATGACCACCGTAATGGGGGATAAGCAGTACGTCTCCCTGCTGGTCTATCTGATCATCTCCGCGGTCTGCCTCATTGCCGCCGCCGTGACCAACTATATCAAATGCTCCATGCTGGAAGCCCATATGAAAACCCTCACCGAGGGATCGGTGTAAGGAGGCGTTGACATGGCAGAGCTTAGTTTGCAACATATCGACAAAGTATACGACAACAACGTCCAGGCCGTCTTCGACTTCAACCTGGACGTAAAGGACGGTGAGCTGATCGTCCTGGTCGGCCCCTCCGGCTGTGGCAAGTCCACCACTCTGCGGATGGTGGCCGGCTTGGAGGACATCACCAAGGGCCATCTTTTCCTGGATGGCAAGGACATCACCCAGTCCCCCGCCAAGGACCGGGACATGGCTATGGTGTTCCAGAACTACGCCCTCTACGGCCACATGACCATCTATGAAAACATGGCCTTCTCCTTAACCCTGCGCAAGGAGAACCCCAATGTCATCCACAAGAAAGTCCTGGCCGCGGCGGAAATTCTGGACCTGACCAGTCAGCTCAACAAAAAGCCCGCCCAGCTCTCCGGCGGCCAGCGCCAGCGGGTGGCCATGGGCCGCTCCATTGTCCGCAACCCCAAGGTCTTCCTCTTTGACGAGCCTTTGTCCAACCTGGACGCCAAGCTCCGGGGCGCCACCCGCCGGGAGATCCTGCTGCTCCATAAGCGCCTTCAGGCCACCATGCTCTATGTTACCCACGACCAGACCGAGGCTCTGACCCTGGCTGACCGGATCGTGTGTATGTCCATGGGCTATGTCCAGCAGGTAGGTACTCCGCTGGAGCTGTATGATTCCCCCGCCAATATCTTCGTGGCCAGCTTCATCGGTCTGCCTCCCATGAACCTCTTCGACGTCAAGGTCACGGGGGACGAGCTGGTGGGCGCGGGCTTTACCGCCGCTCTCACCGACGAGGAAAAGAAGCTTCTTCTCCCCTATCAGGGCAAGGAGATCGTCCTGGGCGTCCGTCCCGAAAACTTTGAGGAGGGTCCCGGTATTCCGGTGACCATCACCACCAACGAAAACCTGGGCATGAACACCCTGGCCTACGGCAACATTGGCGGGGTCTCCGGCATGAAGGTCTGTGCCAAGCTCAAGGGCTGGATCGATTATAAGCACGGGCAAAACGTACAGTTCACCATCAAGCGCAAGCATCTCTTTGACAAAGAGACGACCAACGCGATCCGATAAGGGGGCGGGAGAATGGATAAGAAAATGAGTTTCGGCGCCAGGATGAAGGAATCCGTCCGTAAGTTCATCGTCAATCTGAAGCACCGTCCCCAGAACATTCCCCTGGTGATGCTGGTCGTTACCTTTCTCTACTTTGCCATGAACCTGACCCACATCTCCGATACCACCGCCAAGATCAACGGCGCCAACATGGGCCTGTGCGGCTTTGCCGTCATGCTTTTGTCCATTCTTTCTCTGGTCTGCTTCGGCAACTCCTTCCCCAAGAGAAAGCCTGTGAATAAGCCCATGTTTATCCTGATGTTTCTCATGTTCGGCGTCATCCTCTGGGCTGACACCACCTATATGGGCACCGTCTATGCGGCCATCACCCGCCCGGAGAATCCCATCGCCATCACTGAGAACACCCGGTACATCGCTTTGGCCTACAACAACCTGTCGGTCCATCGTGTGCTGCTCATCATCTCCATCGCCCTGATCCTCCTCCTCCCTGTCTACTCCAAGTTGATCCGCAAGATCAACACCAGCATCGAGGTGGCCGCCGGCGAGGAAATGGCCGAGATCGACATCTCCGGCGAGGACTGAGATGGCAAAACGCAAAAAGTCCAAGCAGCGTCAAAGCGCCACCGCCGATTACTACAAGCTGAAAACAAAAGCGGTGGACGACCTGGTCAACGCCGATGAGCATAACTCCCCCCCGGTCTCTGACGCGGAGCTGAAGGCATACGGCGCCAGGAAGAAGGGCGGTATCCCCAACTGGCTCAAGGTGGGGTTCATCAAGTTCTGGTTCCCCGGCGCGGTCTATTTCTTCATCATCATGGGCCTGGGGCTGTGGGACCCACTGGACCAGATTGTCATCCTGGGTATTGTCCAGGGCATGGTCACCGACCTGCTCACCAACAATATGGTGCGCTTCATTGCCGAGACCGATGGGGAAAATGATCGTTTCCTCATGTTCTCCAAAAAGCGGTATATGAGTTTCTTTTTCAATATGCTCTACTCTATGCTGCTGTGCGCGCTGGTGTTGTTTGCCTACGCCGCTCTGGACATGATCGTCCGCAACCTCTCCGGCAATGCGGAGTTCAAGTTCGTCGGTGAGCCGGTGAGCTTCGGCCTGCTCTATATGCTCTTCGACACCGCCCTGGTGTCGGTCAAGAATATCGCGGCCCGGTCCCTTTTTGGCGCGAAAAACAAGAACGTCTAGGAGGTAAAGTCATGGCGACCCTGGAGCTGAAAAATATCAATAAAATTTACCCCAACGGATTCCACGCGGTGCATGATTTCAACCTTACCATCGACAAGGGCGAATTCATCGTTTTCGTCGGCCCCTCCGGCTGCGGAAAGTCCACCACCCTGCGTATGATCGCCGGGCTGGAAGAGATCTCCAGTGGCGACTTTCTCATTGACGGCAACCGGGTCAACGAGTTAGGCCCCCGGGAGCGGGAAGTAGCCATGGTCTTCCAGAGCTACGCCCTCTATCCCCAGATGACGGTCTATGACAACATCGCCTTTGGCCTGACCCTCCAGGGTGTGGACGACGACGTCATTGAGGAGCGGGTGCTGAAGACCGCCAAGATCCTGGGTCTCACCGATTACCTGGACCGTTTGCCCCGCGCCCTGTCCGGCGGCCAGCGCCAGAGAGTGGCCATTGGTCGCTCTATCATCCGCAAGGTGGGCATCTTCCTGATGGATGAGCCTCTTTCCAACCTGGACGCCAAGCAGCGGGTCACCATGCGCGCCGAGATCGCCCAGATCCACCGGGAGACCGGGGCCACCACCATCTACGTCACCCACGACCAGACCGAGGCCATGACCCTGGCTGACCGTATCGTGGTCATGAAGGACGGCTACGTCCAGCAGATCGGCACCCCCAAGGAGTTGTACTTCGATCCCGTCAACGTCTTTGTGGCCGGCTTCATCGGCGAGCCGCCCATGAACTTTATTCGGAGCGTGGTCACCGGCGGCAAGGTATCCTTCGGCGAAAACCAGCTGGACCTGGCTCCCCTTCTGGGCGACAAAGCTGCCGCCTACGAGGGCAAGAAGATCGTCTTCGGTTTCCGGCCCGAGGCCATTGTCCTGGGCGCCGCGGAGGACTCCTATCATGTCACCTGCTCGGTGGAGCTGACCGAGATGCTGGGCGATAACACCAATGTGTATGTAGTAGCCGGTGAGGACCGGGCTATCCTGAAGGTCAATCCCTATGACACCCCGGAGACCGACAGCACCATTACCTTCTCTATTCCCCGCAAGAGCGTTTACCTCTTCGACGACGAGACCGAAATGGTGATCCAGCAGCAGAATGCCGTCCTCAACGCCTGAACCGGGAAACGCACGAAACGCCTATGATCCCGAGAAGTCTTGAAACAGCTCAAGATCTCTCGGGATCATCCATTTTATGCAAGGAGGTGCTTCCCCCATGATCCAATTGGGACTGCGTTTACACGATGGGGAAAAGCTGCCTGTCGAGGAGCTGCTCCCCCTGGTCCGAGCCAAGGGCTTTACCTGCGTCCACCTGGCCCTGACCAAGTCTATTAAGGAGTACCCCTGCACCCCCTCCTCCCTCACCCCCGGCTATGCCGGATGGCTGCGGCGGCAGTTTGCCAAAAATGAGCTGGACGTGGCGGTGCTGGGCAACTACCTCAACCTGGCCCATCCTGACCCGGAGGTCATCAAGGCCACCCAGGAGAAGTATTACGCCCATCTCCGCTTTGCCTCCCTGCTGGGTTGCGGCATGGTGGGCACTGAGACCGGGGCCCCCAACCCGGAGTATAAATTCTGCCCCGAGTGCCGGAGCGAGGAAGCCCTGAAAACCTTCATCACCAATCTGCGGCCCGTGGTGCGCTGCGCCGAGCGGCTGGGGGTCATCATGGCCATCGAGCCGGTGGCCAAGCACATCGTCTGGAACCCCCAGCGCTGCCGCCGGGTGCTGGACGAGATCGGCAGCCCCAATTTGCAGGTGCTCTTTGACCCGGTAAACCTACTGAGCATGGAGAACATAGACCGTGCCGACGAGGTCATTGCCGAGGCCATCGACCTGCTGGGGCCGGACATCGCCATGGTACATCTGAAGGACTTTCTCCCCGAGGACGCGGGCGGACAGCTCAAGGCCGCGGCTCCCGGCACCGGCGGGATGGACTATGGCCGGGTCATGCGCTTTATAAAGGCCGAGAAGCCCTATATCTACGCCACCCTGGAAAATACCACCCCGGAAAACGCGGTCGACTGCCGGGAGGCCATGCAGCGGGCCTATGACCAGGCGTAACAAAAAGGAGTGACAGACCATGAAATTTCATCTGCTCAGCGTCAGTTCCGTCTCCGCCTGCTTTGAGCTGGACAATACCGCCCCCTACTATGCCCCCGAGAGCTTTGACGTCACCGTGGACGGCAAGACCGCCCTCACCGGGGTAAAGACCAACGTCTTCTCCCTCTTTGACCTCCGCCCCGGCACCGTCTATCAGGTGGCGGTGGGGAGCGACAGAGTCCGGGTGGAGACCAAGGCGGAGAGCGTCTGCTTCAACGTCAGGGATTTCGGCGCCCAGGGCACCGGCGTGCATGACGACACCGCCGCCATCCAGGGCGCCATCAACGCCTGTCCCCCCAACGGGCGGGTCACGGTTCCCGCCGGGACCTACTTTACCCGCGCTATCGTGCTGAAATCCGACCTCACCTTTGAGCTTCAGGCAGGGGCGGTGCTCTCCTTTGACACCTGCGAGGAGCACTACCCCATTCTCCCCGGTGAGGTTCCCGACGCCCACGGCGACGTGGCGCAGATCAGCGCCCTTCAGGTCAGCTCCTGGGAGGGCAACCCCTCCCCCTGCCGTCAGAGCCTGGTCTCCGCCTTCCACGCCCGGAACCTTACCATCGTAGGCCGGGGCGTCATCGACGGCAACGCCCAGCAGTCCACCTGGTGGAACGACGTGAAGACCCGGAAGATCGGGCGGCCCAAGCTGGTTTTTCTCAACCACTGTGAGAACGTGACCTTCCACGGTATCCTGGGCCGCAACTCTCCCTGCTGGAACTTCCACCCCTTCTTCTGCAAGGGGGTCTGGTTTTATGACATCGCCGTGGAGGCCCCCAAGGACTCCCCCAACACCGACGGCACCGACCCGGAGAGCTGCGACGACGTGAAATACATTGGCGTGCGCTTTTCCGTGGGAGACGACGCCATTGCCATCAAGTCAGGCAAGATGTATATGGGCATGAAGTACAAGACCCCCGCCACCAACCATTTGGTACGCAACTGTCTCATGGAATACGCCCACGGGGCCATGGTGCTGGGCAGCGAGATGTCCGGCGGCATCAAGGACCTGACGGTAAGCCAGTGCCTGTTCTCCCACACTGACCGGGGCATGCGCATCAAAACGCGGCGGGGCCGGGGTAAGTACGCCGTCATCGACGGAGTGGAGTTCTCCAACATCCGCATGGACAACGTGATGTGCCCCTTTGTCATCAATATGTACTACTTCTGCGACCCCGACGGCCATGAGGAGATCGTCTGGAGCAAGGACCCCCACCCGGTGGACGACACCACCCCCTACCTGGGCAGCTTCCTCTTCCGGGACATCCAGTGCACCGACTGCGAATGGGCGGCGGGCTGGTTTTACGGCCTCACCGAGCGGCCCATCGGCTCGGTCACGCTGGAGAACGTGGACTTCACCATCAAGCCCGACGCCCAGCCGGGCCGGGCCGCCATGATGGACTATGTGCCTGAGGTCTCCAAGCTGGGGCTTTACTTCAACTGTGTGGACAAGGTCCGTCTGAAGAACGTGACCATCTCCGGCCAGGACGGCGATGAGGTCACCGCCATCAACGTGGGAGAGGTGGTCCGGGAATGAACGTCATTGAAACCTATGTGGAGCAGATCATGTCCGGCTCCTCCCCGGACCGGCCCCTGTGGAACATAGAAAAGATCAAGCAGGGCAAGGTCAACGGCTGGAACTACATCGACGGGTGTATGATGATCGCTCTGCTCAACCTCCACAAGATCACCGGGGAGAAGCGCTACTACGACTTCGCCGAGAACTTCCTGGACTATTACGTCTTCGACGACGGCTCTATCCGGGGCTTCAACGAGAAGGAATACAACCTGGACAGCATCTGCGAGGGCCGGGTCCTCTTTGACGTATACGCCCTCAGCGGCAAGGAGAAGTACCGCAAGGCCATGGACGTGCTCTACGGCCAGCTCCTCCGCCAGCCCCGCACCCATGAGGGCAGCTTCTGGCACAAGGCCATCTACCCCAACCAGGTGTGGCTGGACGGGCTTTATATGGCCCAGGTCTTCTACACCCGGTACACCACTGAGTTTGAATCGTGCAAGAACTATGAGGACATCCTAAACCAGTTCCGCACCGTCCGCAAGCGGATGTACGACCCCAAAAACGGCCTCTACCGCCATGGCTACGACGCCTCCAGGACCGCCTTCTGGGCGGGAGAGGACGGCTGCTCCAGGAACCCCTGGCTGCGCTCTCTGGGCTGGTTCTGCGCCGCCCTGGTGGACATCCTGGGCTATCTGGCGCCTGGGCACGAGGACATCCGCGCTGAGTTGACCGCCATTGCCCAGGACCTGGCAAGCAGTCTGCTGCCCTATGTGGACGGCGAGACCGGGATGCTCTGGCAGGTGCCCGACCAGATCGGGCGGGAGGGCAACTACCCGGAGACCTCCGGCTCGGCCATGGCAGCCTACTTCTTCCTCAAGGGCGCGCGGCTCGGCATTTTGGACAAAGGCTGCGCTCAGGTGGGAGAGGGCATTTTCCGCAGCATTTGCGCCCGGTATCTCACTGAAACCGATGGTAAACTGAACCTGGGGGGCATCTGCCTGGTGGCGGGCCTCGGCCCGGAGAATAATCGCCGCCGGGACGGCAGCTACGAGTATTATATCTCCGAGCCTGTGGTGGAAAACGACGCCAAGGGCCTGGCCCCCTTCCTCATGTGCTACACCGAGCTGCTCCTCTCCCGTCCCCAGGGCTTCACTTTATAATTGGAGGTATCATCCATGCCTGACTTTATCCGTATCCACCCCAACGACAACGTAGCCGTGGCCCTTCACGCCGTCTCCAAGGGGACCTCCTTTGAGGGCGTCACCGCCGCCGAGGACATCCCCCAGGGCCATAAGATGGCCCTGGCAGCGGTGAAGGAGGGGGAGAACGTGGTCAAGTATGGCTTTGCCATCGGCCACGCCACCGCCCCCATCACCCCCGGCATGTGGGTACATACCCACAACATGTCCACCAACCTCTCCGGGGAGATGGAGTACAGCTACGACCCCAAGGTGGTCTTCCCCGCTCCCCTCCCCGCCGGGACGTTCCAGGGCTACCGCCGGAAGGACGGCAGAGCCGCCATCCGCAATGAGATCTGGATCATCCCCACCGTGGGCTGCGTCAACGACGTGGCCAAGGCCATGGTCCGGGAGAACCAGGACCTGGTCTCCGGCTCCATCGACGGGCTTTATACCTTTACCCATCCCTTCGGCTGCTCCCAGACCGGGGAGGACCACGCCCAGACCCGGAAGCTGCTTGCAGCCCTCACCCGCCACCCCAACGCCGGAGCGGTGCTGGTGCTGAGCCTGGGCTGCGAGAACCTGACCCATGAGCAATTCCTGGCCGAGCTGGGCGACTTTGACCCTGACCGGGTGAAGTTCCTCACCTGTCAGAAGGTCCCCGATGAGCTTGCCGCGGGCCGGGAGCTGCTGAAGGAGTGCGCCAAGTACGCCTCCCAGTTCCACCGGGAGACCATCCCCGCCAGCGAGCTGGTGGTGGGCATGAAGTGCGGCGGCTCCGACGGTCTGAGCGGCATCACCGCCAACCCCACCGTGGGCCGCTTCTCCGACCTGCTGGTGGCCCAGGGCGGCTCCACCGTCCTCACCGAGGTCCCCGAGATGTTCGGCGCCGAGGGCTTCCTCATGGACCGCTGCCAGAATGAGGCCGTCTTCCAGAAGGCGGTGAGCATGATCAACGGCTTCAAGGCCTACTTCATCCGCCACAACGAGGTGGTCTATGATAACCCCAGCCCGGGCAACAAGCAGGGCGGCATTACCACCCTGGAGGACAAGTCCTGCGGCTGCGTCCAGAAGGGCGGCTCCGCCCCCATTATGGACGTTATCGGCTATGGCGAGCCGGTCATCACCAAGGGCCTCAATATGCTCTACGGCCCCGGCAACGACCTGGTCTCCGCCACCGCCCTCACCGCGGCGGGGGCGCACCTGATCCTCTTCACCACCGGACGGGGCACCCCCTTCGGCGCCCCCGCCCCCACCATGAAGCTGGCCACCAACACTCCCCTGGCCACCAATAAGTCCGGCTGGATCGACTTTAACGCCGGGGTGGTGGCCGACGGCGTGAAGACCCTGGACGAGGCTGCCCAGGACCTGATGGCATTGGTGCTGGAGGTGGCCTCGGGCAAGAAGACCAAGGCCGAGGAAAAGGGCTTCCGGGAAATTTCCATCTTCAAGGACGGCGTGGTGCTGTGACCGTGCCGGTCCATCCCTCGCGACCCACAGGCGCGAAGACTTGAGAGGTACGCTTCATGGCAGCATTCGTATCAAAAAAAGATGAATCCTTTCGGGAGTACGCCCTGACCGGCTCAACGTGGAAGGTGCTGCTGGCAGTGTGTCTGCCCCTGGCCCTCTATCAGGCCCTGCACAGCATCTTTAACGTCATGGACACCCTTATGGCCTCCCACATCAGCTCTGATTCGGTCTCCGCCGTGGCGGTGCTCAATCAAATTCGCACCATGATCTCCGCCCTGGGCAACGGCCTTGCCATCGGCGGGTGCATCAAGATTTCCGAGGCTTACGGACGGGGGGATTACGACACCGTCCGGCGGCAGGTGGCTACCCTCTATGCCATGGCCGTGGCGGTGGGCGGAGCGGTCATTCTGGTGCTGGTGCCCTTTGCCCGCCCCTTCCTGCTTCTTCTGAAGACCCCGCCGGAGCTGGTGGACACCGGCATCGGCTACTTCCGCATTGAGATCATGAGCCTGGTGGTGGCCTTTTTCAATACCGTATACATCGCCATCGAGCGCTCCCGGGGCCACTCCCAGAAAATTCTCATTCTCAACCTGGTCGTCATCCTTACCAAGCTGGGCCTTACCGCCCTCTTTGTCTACGTGCTGGACTGCGGAGTGGTCATGATCGCCGTAGCCACCCTGGCGGGACAGTTTGTGCTCACAGGCTACGCCCTGTGCACCATGCCCAGGGACGAGGGGGCCTTCCGCTTTTCCCCCAAAAATATCGAGTTCAAATCCCGCACGGTGCTGCCCATCCTGAACCTGTCCTACCCGGTCTCGGCGGAGAAGATGCTCTTCTCGGCAGGCAAGGTGACGGTGAACTCCATGGCCGGGGTCTACGGCAAGCTCACCGCCGGGGCTCTGGGCATCTCCAACAACATCGGCGGGCTGACCACCGGCTGGCAGTCAGGCATGCAGGACGGCGCCGCCGCCCTCATCAGCCAGAACCGGGGGGCGGGAAAATACCGCCGGACGTTGAAGCTCTATGCCTGTCTGGTGGCGGTAAACGTGACCATCGGCGTCATCGGCCTCCTGGTCGTCTCCAACACCCTGCCCTGGCTGGCCCAGGTCTTCGCCCAGTCCAAAAACCAGTTTGACCCCGCCTTCCGGGACATGATCGTCTCCATCCACCGCTGGGAAATGCTGGGCTACATCACCCTGGGCCTCCACGCCGCCACTTTGGCCCTGCTGCTGGGCTATGGCTATACCAAGCTGACCCTGCTGCTCAACGTCATGCGGGTATTCGTCTACCGG
>CAJTLK010000002.1 GCA_910577415.1 uncultured Oscillospiraceae bacterium | reverse complement strand
GCTGGTGCGCCCGATGCCGAAGATATAGGTCAGACCGATCTCGATCCGCTTGTCTCTCGGCAGGTCAACTCCAGAAATACGAGCCATACTGTTTCAGCACCTCCTTAACCTTGTCTTTGTTTATGCTTGGGGTTTTCGCAGATAACCATGACCTTGCCCTTGCGCTTGATGATCTTGCACTTCTCGCACATGGGCTTCACGGACGGTCTTACTTTCATGATAAACCTCCTTGTGAATGCCTTACGGCCCCCGCGTCGTCGCAAGCTACATATCCTTCGCTTCCGGGCAAGCCCGAATGCAAAGGCATTCCGCTGCTCCTCCTTTCCCCACAAAAGCTGGGGACCGTTTTTGCGGGGACCCCATCAAGGTCAAGGTCAAGAGCAGGGCAAGGTCTGCGGCGAACACGGGTCGTTGATAGTTACATGGCGGAACCTCCGCCGGGGATACATTGTTTTGGCGTCCTTATTTGGTCCGCCAGGTGATCCTTCCACGGGTCAGGTCATAGGGCGACATCTGTACCGTGACCTTATCGCCGGGGAGAATACGAATGAAGTTCATCCGCAGCTTCCCGGAAATGTGGGCCAGGATGATGTGGCCGCTGCCGATATCCACCCGGAACGTGGTGTTGGGGAGGGACTCTACAACAGTGCCCTCCACCTCGATCATATCGTCTTTTGCCAAGCGTGATTCCCTCCTTGCTGACACAGCGCCCTTTGGCGGCTGCGCTTCATATCGCGGAGCCGTCGCCGGGATCGGTAAGGATCTCCGGCTCGCCGTCGGTGATGAGAATGGTGTTCTCGTAGTGAGCGGTGAGAGAGCCGTCGGCGGACACGGTGGTCCACTTGTCTCCCAGCACCTTCACCCGCCAGTCGCCGGCGCACACCATGGGTTCTACGGCAATGACCATCCCAGGCTGAAGCCTGGCTCCGTGTCCCGCCGCGCCATAGTTGGGCACCTCGGGGGGCTCGTGCATATTTCTGCCTACACCGTGGCCCACAAAATCCCGGACCACACTGTAACCAAAGCCCTCCACATACTGTTGGACGGCGTGGCCGATGTCCGACACCCGCTGTCCCACTTTCGCCAGCTTGATCCCCTCGAAAAAGCTCTGCTTGGTCACGTCAATGAGCTTTTGGGCCTCGTCTGTCACCTCTCCGCAGGGAAAGGTGGCGGCACAGTCCCCATGGAAACCGTCCAGATAGGCCCCTACGTCGATGGATACAATGTCGCCCTCCTGAAGCTTTCTGTTCCCGGGAATGCCGTGGATGACCACTTCATTCACCGATGCGCAGATGGAGGCGGGAAACCCGCCGTAGCCCAGGAATGAGGGCTTGGCGCCTTGGCTTTCGATAAACTTCCGCACGGCCTTGTCGATCTCCCCGGTGGTAACGCCGGGGCGGATCATGGAGCCGGCCAACGCTCTTGCCCGGGCGGTAAGACGCCCCGCGGCACGCATCTTTTCAATGTCCCTGGGGGACTTAATGGAGATCATTTCCATACCGTCACTTCCCCAGAATATCCATAATAATAGCGTTGGTGCTGTCGATACCGCCGGTATCCTTCACTGCCCGGAGCAACCCCCGCTCAGCATAGAACTCCTTGAGCGGTTCGGTCTCGCTGTGGTAGATCTCCAGGCGGTGAGCAATGGTGTCGGCGGCGTCGTCCTTGCGCTGGATCAGCTTCTCGCCGCACACGTCGCACACTCCCTCGGTCCTGGGCGGATTGCCCGTCACGTGGAAGGTAGCGCCGCAGCCGGGGCAGACCCGGCGTCCGGTGAGGCGGTCCCGAATGACAGCGTCGTCGGTCTCAATGGAGATCACGTGGTCAAAGGTGATCCCGGCCTTCTCCAGCTCTTCGGCCTGGGCGATGGTGCGGGGCACCCCGTCCAGGATATAGCCGTTTTGACAATCGTCCTGTGCCACCCGCTGGGCCACCATGGGGATGATGACAGCGTCTGGGACCAACTTGCCCGCGTCGATAAGAGACTTGGCCTGTTTACCCAGCTCTGTACCAGCCTTGACGGCGGCGCGGAGCATATCGCCGGTGGAGATGGTGGGAATGGAGAGCGCTTTGCTGATGATAGCCGCCTGGGTGCCTTTTCCGGCGCCCGGAGGGCCCAGAAATATCAGCTTCATCATCTCTCAGCCCGCCTTACTCAAGGAAACCCTTGTAGTGACGCATCATGAGCTGGGCCTCCAGCGCCTTGGAGGTCTCCAGGGCAACGCCCACCACGATGATGATGGAGGTTCCGCCAATGGCCAGACTGGACTGACCCACGATGTTGCCCGTAACGATGGGCAGGATAGCGACCACGGAGAGGAACATAGCGCCGAAGAAGGTGATCTTGTTGAGCACCTTGCGAATAAAATCGGCGGTGGGCTTGCCCGGACGGAAGCCGGGGACAAAGCCGCCGTTCTTCTTCAGGTTGTTGGCCACCTCGGTGGGATCGAACTGCATGGTGGAGTAGAAATAGCTGAACGCCAGGATCAGGAAGAAGTAGACGATGCCGTATACCCAACCGTTGGCGTCAAACACTCGCAGGAAGCCGCCCCAGAACCCCTCGCTCTGGCTGGTGACGCCGGCAAAGGCACAGATGGTGGCGGGCAGGGAGGCGATGGACTGGGCAAAGATGATGGGAAGCACGCCGGCCATATTCACCTTCATGGGGATATGGCTGGACTGGCCGCCGTACATCTTCCGGCCCACCACCCGCTTGGCGTACTGCACCGGGATCTTCCGCTCAGCATTCTGGATGAACACCACGAAAACGATGAGGAACAGCACACCCAGGATGAGCACCGGCACCAGAGCCGGATGGAGGGCACTGGCCACAAGGCTCTTGTAGAGGTCGCTCTCCACGCCGCCGATCTGCTCGATCTGCTCAGCGGTGAGATTGTTGTTGGTGAACCACTGCTGCACACCGGAGATCACGGAGGAGATCATGCTAGGCATACGGGACAGGATACCGGCAAACAGGATCATGGAGATACCGTTGCCAATGCCCTTGTCCGTGATCTGCTCGCCCAGCCACATGACGAAGGCAGAGCCGGCCACGAAGGTGAAAACAATGACGATCCCGGCCCAAAGGCCGTTCATGCCGCCCAGGTCCAGCATGTTCTGACTCTTGATGATGGTGTAGTAGCCGAAGCCCTGGAGCAGGGCGATGGCTACGGTGGTGTACCGGGTGATGGCCGCGATCTTCTTACGGCCCTCCTCGCCGCCCTCCTTGGCCAGCCGCTCCAGAGCGGGGATGGCCACGGTCAGCAGCTCGATGATGATGGAGCTGTTGATATAGGGCTGTACGCCCAGGGCGAAAACAGCGGCCATAGAGAAGCCGGTGCCGTTCATGGTGCCCAGCAGACCGAAGATGGTGCCGGACATGGAGTTAAAATAGCCCTTGAGGGACTCGGTCATGATGAAGGGCACAGGCACAGCCGAGCCCAGCCGGAAGACCAGGAGCGCGAAGATAGTAAAGAGGATCTTGTTCTTCAGCTCTGGGACCTTCCAGGCGTTCTTAAGTGTCTGGAACAAATCAGATCACCTCAGCCTTTCCGCCCGCCGCTTCGATCTTTTCCTTGGCAGAGGCGGAAAAAGCAGTGGCCCGGACGGTGAGCTTCTTGGTCAGAGTGCCGTTGCCCAGTACCTTCACGCCGTACTCGCACTTGGAAAGGATACCCTTATCCAGCAGGTCGCAGACATTGACGGTAGCGCCGTCCTCAAACTTGTTCAGGGAAGCCACATTAATGGCCTCCAGGGGCTTGGCGAAAATATTGATAAAGCCCCGCTTGGGCAGACGGCGGGCCAGAGGCATCTGGCCGCCTTCAAATCCCACACGGACGCCGCCGCCGCTGCGGGCCTTCTGGCCCTTGTGGCCCCGGCCACCGGTCTTACCGTTGCCGCTGCCCACGCCCCGGCCCTTGCGCCAGGCCTTGGGGTTGGAACCGACAGCGGGGGAGAGATCATGAAGATTCATTTCTCTTATCCTCCTTACTTGTCCTCGGTGACCTGCAGGAGGTAACCGATGCTGGCGATCTTGCCCCGGGTAGCCTCGTTATCAGGCTGCACGGTGGTATCGCCGATCTTCCGCAGGCCCAGAGACTCGGCGGTGGCCTTGTGCTTACTAAGGCGGCCGTTCAGGCTCTTGACCAGTTTAATGTTCAATTTAGCCATTTTTCCCGACCTCCTTAACCGACGATCTCTTCCACGCTCTTGCCCCGGATCGCGGCCACCTCTTCAGGGGTCCGCAGGGACTTCAGACCCTCAAAGGTAGCGGAGACCACGTTCTGGGGGTTGTTGGAGCGCAGACACTTGGCGCGAATGTCGCGGATACCCGCGGCCTCCATCACCGCACGCACCGGGCCGCCGGCGATGATGCCGGTACCGGCGGGGGCGGGCTTGAGCATGACCTTACCGGCGCCAAACACACCGATCACCTCGTGGGGGATGGTGGTTCCGGAAACGGAGATCTTGACCATGTGCTTCTTGGCATCCTCAATGCCCTTACGGATGGCCTCGGGAACTTCGGCGGCCTTGCCGGTGCCGAAGCCCACGTTCCCCTTCTCATCGCCGACCACCATGAGGGCGGCGAACTTCATGACACGGCCGCCTTTCACGGTCTTGGACACGCGGTTCAGGGAAACGAGCTTCTCACTGTACTCGCTCTGCTCTTTTTCAAACTTAGGCATGTTCGTTTCCTCCTCCCGTTAAAATTCCAGGCCGCCCTCACGGGCGCCTTCGGCCAGAGCGGCCACACGGCCGTGGTAAACATAGCCGCCGCGGTCAAAGACCACGGTGGTGATGCCGGCGGCCTTGGCCTTCTCGGCCACCATCTGGCCCACCTTCTTAGCGCCTTCAATGTTGGCGCCGGAACCCTCGAAGGACTTCTCCAGAGAGGAAGCGGCGACCAGGGTCTTACCCGCGACGTCGTCGATGATCTGGGCATAGATATTGGTCTCGCTGCGGAACACGTTCAGGCGGGGACACTCGGGCGTGCCGGAGATCTTCCCGCGGACACGCTTATGGCGCTTCAGGCGCTGGGCGTTGGTATCAGGTCTTTTGATCATATCAGCACACCTCCTTACTTCTTCTTGACGCCGGTCTTACCTTCCTTACGGCGGATGACCTCGTCAGCGTATTTGATGCCCTTGCCCTTGTAAGGCTCAGGCGGTCTCTTCTCTCTCACTTCGGCGGCGAACTGGCCCACCTTCTGCTTGTCGGGACCGTGGATGGTAATATGGTTGGGATCGGGCACGTCGATGGTGATGCCCTCGATCTCCTCCACGATGACTTGGTGGGAGAAGCCCAGGTTCATGACCAGCTTCTTGCCCTCCTTGGCCACGCGGTAACCCACGCCGTTGACCTCCAGTTCCTTCTTGAACTCGTCGGTCACGCCCACCACCATGTTGTGGAGCAGGCTGCGGGTCAGGCCGTGGAGGCTGCGGTTAGCCTTCTCATCGTTGGGACGGGTGACATGGAGCACGTCGCCCTCCCGGGTGATGGTCATGGCAGGACTGAGCTGCTGGGTCAGGGTGCCCTTAGGACCTTTGACAGTGACAAAGTTGCCTTCGTCGATCTTTACGTCCACACCGGCGGGGACGGAGATCGGCATTCTACCAATTCTAGACATTCTCCATTCCCCTCCTTACCACACGAAGGCCAGCACTTCGCCGCCCACATGGGCGGCCCGCGCGGCCTTATCGGTCATGACGCCCTTGGAGGTGGACACGATGGCAATGCCCAGGCCCTTGATGACCCGGGGCAGCTCGTCGGCGCCGGCATACACCCGCAGGCCGGGCTTGGAGACCCGACGCAGACCGGTGATGACCTTCTCCTTGTTGGGCTGGTTGTACTTAAGAGCGATGCGGATGATGCCCTGGGTACCGTCGTCGATGAGCTGATAGTTCTTGACGTAACCCTCATCCAGCAGGATCTGAGCGATGGACTTCTTCATGTTGGAAGCGGGGATGTCCACCGTATCGTGCTTCTGGTTGTTCGCGTTGCGGATGCGCGTGAGCATATCCGCAATGGGATCAGTGATGTGCATACGTTCTTACCTCCTGTTCAGAATTACGAGCCGCAGGCCCGTGAGAGCGGAAGGTATCGGAGTTAGGCAGCTCCGACCTTTTACCGCCCGCTGGGGATATTCAAATAACCGGGGAAATCCCCTTGGTAATTACCAAGAGGATTTTTTGACCCCAGGAATCTGACCCTTGTACGCCAGCTCCCGGAAGCAGATACGGCAAATGCCGTAGTCCCGGAGATAGGCGTGAGGCCGGCCACAGAGCTTGCAGCGGTTGTAGCGGCGGGTGGAGAACTTGGGCGTCCTCTGCTGCTTGAGGATCATAGATTTCTTAGCCATTTTGCTTCTCCCTCCTTACGCCTGGGCGGCGAAGGGAGCGCCGATGAGCGTCAGCAGCTCACGGGCCTCTTCGTCGGTGACGGCGGTGGTGCAGATAACGATATCCATGCCCCGGATC
The DNA here is from genome assembly GCA_910577415.1 of uncultured Oscillospiraceae bacterium. Taxonomy (GTDB): domain Bacteria; phylum Bacillota; class Clostridia; order Oscillospirales; family Oscillospiraceae; genus Vermiculatibacterium. Next base: position 45,138 of record CAJTLK010000002.1, on the reverse strand, counting down.
TTGTCGATCTTGTCGTACTCGATCTCAGGGAAGATGAGCTGTTCCTTAACGCCCAGGGCATAATTGCCGCGGCCGTCGAAGGAGTTGGGGTTGATGCCGCGGAAGTCACGGACACGGGGCAGGGCCACGTTAAAGAGGCGGTCCAGGAACTCCCACATCCGATCCCCCCGGAGGGTGACCTTGGCGCCGATGGGCATCTCCTCACGAAGCTTGAAGTTAGCCACGGACTTCTTGGCCTTGGTGATGATGGCCTTCTGGCCGGTGATCTTGGTCAGATCGCCCACCACGGCCTCCAGCACCTTGGAATTCTCCCGGGCCTCGCCGCAGCCGCAGTTGACCACGATCTTGTCCAGGCGGGGGATCTGCATGGTGGACTTATAGCCGAACTTCTGCATGAGAGCAGGAGCGATCTCGGCCTGGTACTTCGCCTTCAGGTTGGGCAGCTTCTTGCCGTCGGCCTTGGGGGCCTTTTCAGCCTTAGGGGCAGCCTTCTTCTTGGTCTCCTTGACCTCGGCGACCTCGGCCTCAGGCTTTTTCTTTTCAGCCATTGATTTCTCCTCCTCTCTCAGATCTCAGCGCCGCACTTCTTGCAGACGCGGACTCTCTTGCCGTCCTTGCCCAGCTTGCTGGCGGGGCGGGTAGGCTTCTTGCACTTGGGGCACACCCGCATGACCTTGCAGGCGTAAATGGGGGCTTCCTTCTTGATGAGGCCGCCCTCCTCGCCCTGCTGGCGGGGCTTGGTATGCCGGGTCACAACGTTTACCTTCTCCACGATGACCTTCTTGGACTCGGGCATAACGGTCAGGACCTTGCCCTGCTTGCCCTTGTCCTTACCGGAGAGAACGACTACGGTGTCGCCCTTCTTGATGCTCAAAGTATTCATGTTCTTCTCCTACCCCCTTACAGAACTTCGGGAGCCAGCGAGAGGATCTTCATGTAATCCTTGTCACGCAGCTCACGAGCCACCGGCCCAAAGATACGGGTACCACGGGGGTTCTTGTCGTCACGGATGAGGACGGCGGCATTCTCGTCAAAACGGACGTAGCTACCGTCGGGACGGTGGATACCCTTGACGGAGCGGACGATGACGGCGCGGACGACCTCGCCCTTCTTCACCGTACCGCCGGGCTGGGCCTTCCTGACAGAAGCAACGATAACGTCGCCGATGTTGCCAAACTTTCTCGTAGAACCGCCCAGCACCCGGATGGTCTTGATCTCCTTGGCGCCGGTATTATCGGCGACCTTCAGATAAGTTTCCTGCTGAATCATATCGGCACCTCCTTATTTCGCTTTTTCGATGATCTCGACCACGCGCCAACGCTTGTCCTTGCTCAGGGGGCGGGTCTCCATCACGCGGACGCGGTCACCCACGCCACACTCATTCTTCTCGTCATGGGCCTTGAGCTTATAGGTCCGCTTGACGATCTTCTTGTACAGCGGGTGAGCCACACGGTCGGCGATGGCCACCACAACGGTCTTGTCCATCTTATCAGAGACCACCAGGCCGACTCTGGTCTTGCGGGAAGAAGTACGCTTCTCTTCCATATCTTACTCCTCCTTATCGGCCGGCGAGCTGCTGCTCGCGGATAATGGTCTTGACTCTGGCAATATCCCGCTTGACCTCGGCGATCTTCACGGGATTCTCCAGCTGATTGGTCGCGTGCTGAAGACGGAGCTGGAACAGATCCTTCTTCAGCTCGCCCAGCTTGGTCTCAAGCTCGGCGGCGCTCATTTTACGGACGTCACTTGCTTTCATCTTCATTCACCACCATTCTCGGTCACAGGAGCGTCTTCACGCTTCACGATCTTGCACTTGACAGGCAGCTTATGGCTGGCCAGGCGGAGGGCCTCCTTGGCCACTTCCTCACTGACTCCGGCGATCTCGAACATGACCCGGTCAGGCTTGACCACGGCGATCCAGTGGTCGGGGGCGCCCTTGCCGGAACCCATACGGGTGCCGAGAGCCTTGCTGGTCACAGGCTTGTCGGGGAACACCTTGATCCACACCTTACCGCCACGCTTGGTGTAGCGGGTCATGGCGATACGGGCGGCCTCGATCTGGTTGGAGGTGATCCAGGCCGGCTCGGTGGTGGCAAGGCCCCAGTCGCCGTAGGCGACCTTATTGCCGCGCATAGCACGGCCGGTCATACGACCGCGGTGAACGCGGCGGTACTTGCTTCTCTTGGGCATCAGCATGGTTATTCTTGCCCTCCTTCCTGAATCTCAGGAGCGGCGGCCTCCACAGGCGCCTCAGCGGCGGGAGCCGGAGCGGCCTTGGGAGCCGGACGGCTCTGCACACGGTTGTAGGTGGGTCCGCTCTGGCGGCGGTCCCCGTCACGGCGGAAGCCGCCCCGGCGATCACCGTCCCGGCGGTCTCCATCCCGGCGGTCACGGCGGGGACGGTCAGGACGCTCCTTGAAGTTCTTGGTGTCCAGGGTGCGGGGAGTGGTACGCAGGGTCTGGGTCAGGACCTCGCCCTTGTAGATCCACACCTTAACGCCGATGCGGCCATAGGTGGTAGCAGCCTCAGTGAAGCCATACTCCACATCGGCACGGAGAGTCTGCAGGGGGATAGTGCCGTCGTGGTAGTGCTCCACACCGGCGATCTCGCGCCCGCCCAGACGGCCAGAGCAGCAGACCTTGATGCCCAGAGCGCCGGCACGCATAGCACGGCCCATGGCGTTCTTCATGGCGCGGCGGTGGCCGATGCGGCCCTCCAGCTGCTGGGCAATGTTCTCAGCCACCAGCTGGGCGTTGACGTCGGGAGACTTGACCTCAACAATGTTGAGAGCCACGCTCTTGCCGATCATTTTTTCCACCTGAGCGCGGATGCGCTCGATCTCAGCGCCGCCCTTGCCAATGACCACGCCGGGCTTGGCGCAGTGTAGGTAGATACGGACCTTGGCGTTGTCACGCTCGATCTCGATCTTGGGCACACCGGCGGAGTACAGGGTCTTCTTCAGGTACTCGCGGATCTTGTGGTCCTCCACCAGCAGGTCGCCCACCAGCTCGTTCTTGGCATACCAGCGGGAATCCCAGTCCTTAATGACGCCTACGCGGAGGCCGTGAGGATTGACTTTCTGTCCCATATTACTTGGCCTCCTTTTCCGCCACAGCGACGGTAATGTGAGAAGTGCGCTTGTTGATGCGGAACGCCCGGCCCTGGGCGCGGGGGCGGATCCGCTTGATGATGGGGCCGGGAGTACCGAAGGCATTGGACACATACAGCTTCTCGGGGTCCATACCGTGGTTGTTCTCGGCGTTGGCGGCGGCGCTCTTGAGCAGCTTCAGCAGCAGCTCGGAGGCAGCCTTGGGGGTAGCCATCAGAATGGCGGTAGCCTGGCCCACGCTCTTGCCCCGGATCAGGTCGCAGACGATGGCGACCTTGCGGGGAGAGATGCGGGCATATTTCAGAGTCGCTTTCGCTTCCATATTCTCTCTCCTCCCTTACTGCGCGGCCTTGGTGCCAGAGTGGCCCTTGAAGGTACGGGTGGGGGCGAACTCGCCCAGCTTGTGGCCCACCATATCCTCGGTCACGTAAACGGGCACGTGCTTGCGGCCATCGTGGACGGCAAAGGTGTGGCCCACGAAAGAGGGGAAGATGGTGGAGGCGCGGCTCCAGGTCTTCAGGACTTTCTTGTCGTTGGCCTTATTCAGCTCATCGACCCGCTTGAGCAGCTCGGGAGCGCAAAACGGGCCCTTCTTAATGCTTCTGGACATATTTTACTCTCCTCCTTACTTCGCATTGCGGTGCTTGACGATGAACTTCTCAGTGCGGTTCTTGCCCTTACGGGTCTTGTAGCCCATAGCGGGCTTGCCCCAGGGAGTGACCGGGCCGGGACGCCCCACCGGGCTCTTGCCCTCGCCGCCGCCGTGGGGGTGGTCGTTGGGGTTCATGACAGAGCCGCGGACGGTGGGCCGCCAGCCCATGTGGCGCTTGCGTCCGGCCTTGCCCAGCTGAATGTTCTCATGGTCGGTGTTGCCCACCTGACCAATGGTGGCGCAGCAGTCCAGGCGAATGTAGCGCATCTCGCCGGAGGGCAGACGCACCTGCGCCATACCGTTCTCCTTGGCCATCAGCTGAGCGGCCACACCGGCGGCACGGACCAGCTGGCCGCCCTTGCCGGGGTAGAGCTCGATGTTGTGGATCATGGTGCCCACAGGGATCTCGTTGATGGGCAGGCTGTTGCCGGGGAGAATGTCGCTGCCCGGGCCGGTCATAATGATGTGTCCGGCCTTGAGGCCCACGGGAGCCAGAATATACCGGCGCTCGCCGTCCTCATACTCAATGAGGGCAATGTTGGCAGAGCGGTTGGGATCGTACTGCAGGTTGACCACAGTGGCCTTGCCAGCCTTGTCCCGCTTGAAGTCCACAATGCGGTACTTTACTTTGTTGCCGCCGCCGCGGTGGCGGACGGTGATGCGGCCATAGCTGTTACGGCCCGCGTTCTTCTTCTTGTTCTCCAGAAGGCTGCGCTCAGGCTTGGCCTTCTTGTCGATCCCGTCAAAACCGGACACAGTCATGTGGCGCCGGGAGGGGGTCGTCGGTTTATATGTCTTGATAGCCATTGTTCATCCTCCTCCTTACACCATGTTCTCGAAGATCTCAATGGACTTGGAGTCTTCGGTGAGAGTGACCATGGCCTTCTTCCAGCTGGGGCGGCGGCCTGCGGGGAAACGGCCTGTCTGCTTCAGCTTGCCCTGGACGTTCAGGGTGTTGACCTTGGCGACCTTTACGCCGAAGATCTCCTCGATGGCCTTGGCGATCTCGATCTTGTTGGCATCCTTCGCGACCTCAAAAACATACTTCTTGATGTCGGTCTCAGCCATGGACTGCTCGGTAATGATGGGCCGCTTGATAATGTCATAAGCCTTGGTAGCCATTACGCGAACACCTCCTCGATGGTGGCCAGCGCGGCCTTGTCAACGATGAACTCGTTGGCGTTGAGAATGTCATAAACGTTGATAAGAGCGGCAGGGGTGGTAACAACGCCGGGGATGTTCCGAGCGGAGAGGACCACGTTGGCGTCGCCGCCCACCACCAGGGCCTTCTTGGAGCCTACGGCGTCCAGAAAAGCCTGGAAGGTCTTGGTCTTGATCTCGCCCATCTCCATCTTGTCCACCACCAGGACCTTGCCCTCGGCGGCCTTGGCGGAGAGAGCGGACTTCAGCGCCAGACGGCGGACTTTCTTATTCAGGGTGTAGCGGTAAGAACGGGGCTTGGGGGCGAACACGACGCCGCCGTGGGTCCACTGGGGAGCGCGGGTGCTGCCCTGACGGGCGCGTCCGGTGCCCTTCTGACGCCAGGGTTTTCTGCCGCCGCCGGAGACTTCGGCGCGGGTCAGAGCACTCTGGGTGCCCTGCCGGCAATTGGCCAGGTGGTTCTTCACCACGTCATGCATGACGCTGACGTTGGGCTCAATGCCGAAAATGCTCTCGGGCAGGTCGACCTTGGTGGTCTTCTTCTTGCCCGACATATCATAGACGTTAGCCTTAGGCATATCGCTTCTCTCCTTTCCTTACATTCTGGCGGAAGCCTTCTGCGGGTTGCGCCCGGAAGCCTTCTGCGGGTTCTTGGAGATGTCGGCGCCAGCGCCCTTCTCCTTGACGTTGATCACACTGTTGCGCACATAGACAACGGAGCCCTTGGGGCCGGGGATGGCGCCCTTGACGGCGATGACGCCCAGCTCGGTATCTACCTTGACCACGTCCAGATTGAGGACGGTGACCTGCTCGACGCCCATGTGGCCGGCACCTACCTTGCCCTTCCAAACGCGGGAGGGGTCGGTGCTGGAACCCATGGAGCCGGGATGACGGTGGACAGGGCCGCCGCCGTGGGCCATCTTCTGGATGTGCACACCGTGACGCTTGACCACGCCGGCGTATCCCTTACCTTTGCTGATACCGGTGACGTCCACCCGGTCGCCCTCGGCGAACACCGAGCAGTCGATGATGTCGCCCACGTTCATGTCGGCGGCGCCGGCGAGCTTGAATTCCTTGAGTTCCTTTTTGAGCACGCCCTCGCCCGCCTTCTTCAGGTGTCCGAGCTCAGGCTTGGTGAGCTTACGCTCCGCCACGTCCTCAAAACCGAGCTGAACGGCGTTGTAGCCGTCCTTCTCCTCGGTCTTCTTCTGCACGACGGTGCAGGGACCCGCCTCAATGACGGTGACCGGGATGACGTGGCCCGCTTCGTCGAAGATCTGCGTCATGCCGACCTTCTTGCCGATGATGGCCTTTTCCATGTGTCTTTTTCCTCCTTATAAAGGTTATTGGTCAGGAGAGTTACCCATTTAATGAAGTATTGCTCTCGTGACATGACCCGCCCACCTCAAAAAGCGGTGAGCCGCGGTACTACAAAGTTAGGTGCGGCGTTAATCAGAGTTTGATCTCAATATCAACGCCAGCAGGGAGTTCGAGAGACATCAGGGCCTCCACGGTCTTAGGAGAGGGCTTGATGACGTCGATGAGCCGCTTGTGAGTGCGGCGCTCGAACTGCTCACGGGAGTCCTTGTACTTGTGGACGGCCCGCAGAATGGTGACCACCTCTTTCTTGGTGGGCAGGGGAATGGGGCCGGAGACGGAAGCGCCGGTGCGCTTAGCGGTCTCCACGATCTTCTCGGCGCTCTGGTCGATGAGCTGATGGTCATATGCCTTGAGCCGGATACGGATCATTTCTTTCTGAGCTGCCATGTGATTTCCTCCTTAATAATACGAAGTGCTGGTCGTGCGTTCTGTCTCGCTTCGTATCGGGTGAGAATTCTCTATCCACTCTTTCGTGCGTATCACTCCACGACAGAAGAAAAACCGGCGCAGCAAGCCGGCCGGTTTCCGTCTTCGCGTGGCGATATACGCGTCGACAGAGATTCTCAGCCGCCCGATCAAACGGACATACTCCGCGGAAGTTACCTCGCCGAGCGAGCAATCTCCCGCATCATCGCATACGCATAGCTTGGGCTTCACCCAAACAGGCGCTTGATAATGATACAACAAAGCCCTCGTCAAGTCAAGAAAAATCTTTATCTTTTTCACACTTTTTTCTCTTTTTTCCGCTGGTACGCAGATGTGGACGTAAAAGAAACCAAACATACAAAATATAGGGGACGCTTTCCGCGCCCCCTATATCCCCACCTTATATATTATCTCATCGCGTAGCTTCCAATGCCGTTCGGGCTGCCGCCAGGGCGGTAGTCTCGTCAAAGCTCTCTTCCACAAAGTGCTCCAAAGCCAGCACCGCCTGATGGAGCAACATTCCCATACCGTTCATGGCGGGATGGCCCAACTCCTCCGCGCGCTTCAGCAGCTCGGTCTTCGCCGGGGCATAGATCGCGTCGCACACCGCTGCATTTTGAGGCAGTACCTCCAGAAAGGAAAAATCCTCAAACTGAGCATCCGTCCCCGCCATGCCCAGGCTGGTGCAGTTGACCAGCACATCGGCTTTTTCCGCTTCCCGTCGGAGTTCGCCAACGGAAAACCCGGCAGGGGTCATCACCTGGGGATACATCCCGCAAAGCTCCTCAGCCCTCTTCACCGTACGATTGCACACCGTGACCGTTGCCCCGGCCATGCACAAAGCCGCCGAGACCGCTTTGGCCGCGCCGCCGGAACCCAGGAGCAGCACCCGCTTCTCTTCTGGGCTCACCCCCAGCTCGTCCAAAGCCCGGAGGAAACCGCCGCCGTCCGTGTTAAAGCCGCAAGCCTTCCCCTCCCGGATGGATACGGTGTTCACCGCCCCGCATTTGGCAGCCAAGGGGTCCAGCTCATCCATAAGGGGGACCAGGGCCTCCTTATGGGGCATGGTGGCATTGAACCCGGCGTACCCGGCAAACTTAGCAAAGCGCAGCCACTCCTCCGCCAGCCCCCCGGCTACCGGCTGACAAAGATAAACATAGTCCAGTCCCAGGGCGGAGAGCATGGCGTTTTGCAGAATGGGAGACTTGGAGTGGAGCACCGGGTCCCCGATGATACACAGCTTTCTGGTCGTGTTCTTCAGCTCCACCCGCATCCTCTCACCCTTTCAAAAAGTGATCCATAGCCCGCAGATATCCATCAAAACCCAGCCCGTAAATTTGCCCCACACAGGCCGGCGCGGTGACCGACACCGCCCGGAAGCTCTCCCTCTGGTCAATGTGGCTGATATGGACTTCAAAGGCGGGCACCTCCACCGCCTTCAGAGCGTCCAGGATGGCGTAGCTATAATGAGTGTAGGCCCCCGGATTGATGACGATGGCGTCGTAGACCCCGTCGGCGGCATGGATGGCGTCGATGATGGCCCCCTCGTGGTTGGACTGGAAAAACTCCGCCTCTGAGCCGTGCTCCCTGGCGTATCCTTCGATGAGCGCGCACAGATCGGCATAGGTGCTCTTGCCGTAAATGCCCGGCTCGCGTTTGCCCAGTAGGTTCAGGTTGGGGCCGTTGATAATGAGGAATTTCATCCCCGCTCCCCCTTTTCCCAGGAAAGGATGGCCTCCACAGCCTCCTTGGCCCGGGCTGCAGTGGATACCGGGGAGGTAAAATCGTGGATAGTGGCGTCGGCCCATTTTTCATAAATAGGTCTGCGTGTCTCAGCCCGGGCCAGAAACGCCTCCCGCCCAGCCTGGGCCAGAGGCCGGTCGGAAAGATCCTCATTGTCAAAGATTTCCCCCGCGTCCCGGTCCAGCCAGAGCGCCACGCCGCTCTCCTTCAGCGCGGCCATGGCGGCGTCCTGGGTGGGCAGTCCGCCGCCGCAGGCAATGATGAGGTCGTCCCGGATGGAGAGGGCCTGGGCTACTCCCAGCTCTACCGAGCGGAAGTAGTCCTCCCCCTCGCTCTCAAATATCTCCGGGATACTCATCCCGAGCCGGACCTCAATGAGCCGGTCTGTATCCACCAGGGTCTTTTTGAGCCGCTGTGCCAGCAGCTCCCCTACTGTGGTCTTTCCGCAGCCCATCATACCGATGAGTATAATATTTTTCATGCCTCATACCCCTCAAAGTTGCCCAGGATGCGAAAATCCTCGGAAAGCTGGCTCAGCTCGTGGAGAACGCCGTCCATGCCGGGAGCGGTGAGGTCGCCGGTGCATTCCAGAAAGAAAATATACTCCCAATCCCGGTTGGGCACCGGGCGGGATTCCAGCTTCACCAGGTTCAGACCATAAAGGGCAAAGATGGTCAATATCTCATGGAGGGAACCGGCCTGGTGGGGCAGGGAAAAGACGGTGGAAATTTTGTTTCTCCCCTCCCGCAGCTCCAGCTCCGGGGAAACCGCCACAAACCGGGTCACATTGGCTGCGTTGTGGTTGATGGCTTCGGCCAGCACGTTGAGACCGTAGAGCTTGGCCGCCCGCCGGGAGCAGATGGCGGCGGCGGTCTTGTCCCCCGCCTCACGGACCTGCTTGGCCGACCCGGCGGTGTCCAGGGTCGGTACCCGCCTCCAAGCGGGATGGGCATCCAGAAACTGGTCGCACTGCATCAGCCCCTGTTCATGGGAATACACCGTCTCCACATCCTCCAGCGTTACCCCCGGCAAGGCGGCAAGACAGTGCTCCACCTTCACCTGCCACTCCCCCACCAGAGAAAACTCATAATGGGCCAACAGATCGTAGACCTGGCGGATGGAACCGGTGGAGGAATTCTCCACCGGAAGCATAGCGTAGTCCGCCTCCCCCTTGGCCAGAGCCTCGAAAACGTCGCCAAACCAGGGACAGCCCCTGGCCTCGATCTCCTCGCCAAAAAAGCCCACGGCAGCCTCCTCGGAATAGCACCCCGGCTCCCCCTGATAGACCACCCTGGGATTTTGAACAGGCTCTCGCTGGGAGGCAAGCTGCCGCAGCCACCGGGCATAGCCGGGGTCCTCAGCCCCCTCCTTCACGATCTTCCTCTGCTGCCGCCGGGACAGGGTAAGGATGGACTCAAACAGCTCCGCCACCGCATAGCGCTCCGCGGGGGTAGCGGCCAGGGCGGTGCGGCTGTCGATGACCTGCCGCTCCCGGCCTGCGTCCAGCACCGGCATCCCGGCGGCGCGCTTGTACTCCCCAATTTTCCCAGTGATCTCATTGCGGCGGAGGAAAAGCTCCACCAGCCCACCGTCAATGGCGTCCAGGCGTTTGCGGTATTCGTCCAGTTGAGACATGGTATCAGCTCCTATTTTTTTGCCCCCGGCAAGCGGGCAGCTATGGATATGTTCTTTTTGCCCTTCTCAGAATGAAGGGGACTTATATGCCCAGCACCTCACAAGCTGCTAATGCCGCCGCCGCTTCAATGACCGGCACCGCCCTGGGGACAATGCAGGGGTCGTGGCGGCCAGCGATCTCGATCTCGGCCTCCTCTCCCGTCCGCAGGTCAAAGCTCTCCTGGGGCAGGGCAATGGAGGGGGTGGGACGGAGGGTCACTTCAAAAACCAGGGGCATTCCATTGGTAATACCGCCGTTGACCCCCCCGGCGTTATTGGTCTTGGTGCCAACGCCGCCCTCGGTCACCTCAAAAGGATCGTTGGCCTCGCTGCCCCGCATATAGCTAAAGCCCACTCCCGCGCCAAAGCACACCGCCTTCACGGCAGGGACGGCAAAGAGATATTGGGAGAATATCCCCTCCACATTGCGCCCAAAGTCGGGGGCGCCAAATCCGGCGGGGACTCCCATCACAGCACACTCGATGGCGCCGCCCACACTGTCCTCCTCGGCCTTGGCCTCCAGAATAGCCTGACGCATTTCCTCCCCTTTGGCGTCGTCCAGTACCGGGAAGGCTTTGCCCGCCACACTTTTCAGCTCCTCCGGGTCGTCCATGGCCCGGTCCAAGACACCATAGATGGCGCTGATGTGGGAGCCGACCCAGATATCCCTTTGGGCCAAAATCTGCTTGGCCACCGCCCCCGCGGCCACCAGGGGCGCGGTGAGCCGCCCGGAGAAATGTCCACCCCCCCGGAAGTCCAAGGCCCCTTGGGAGGCAATAAATCCGGCATAGTCTCCGTGGCTGGGCCGGGGTGTCCAGCGAAGCGCTTCGTAATCGGTGGAGTGCTGGTCGGTATTCTGGATGACCATACACAGCGGCGCCCCCGTGGTCTTCCCCTCAAAAACCCCAGAGAGAACGTGGACCCTGTCGGCCTCCTTCCGGGCGGTGGCGGTGGGGTCCTTCCCCGGAGCGCGGCGGCAGAGCTCGGCCTGCACCTGTTCCAGGTCCAGCTCCAACGCGGCGGGCACCCCCTCCAGCACCACCCCAATGGCAGGTCCGTGGGACTCGCCGAAGATGCTGTATCTCATGCCGTTACCTCCTCTACCTGGCCTCCCAGTCGTTCATACTCTTTCCAAAAATCCGGGTAGGACTTATTGACGCACTCCGCCCCGGTGAGGGTGACAGACTTTTTGCACCGGGTGGCGGCAATGGCAGTCATCATGGCAATGCGGTGGTCGCCCCACGCGTCCACCGTCACGCCGCCCTCCAGGTTCTCCTTTCCGTGGATGATGAGGATATCCTCCCCCTCTTCCACATCAGCCCCCAGGACATTCAATACCGCCGTCACGCTTGCCAGCCGATCACTCTCCTTGAGCCGCAGCCGCGCGGCGTTGACAAGCCGGGTGGTCTCACCCGCCCGAAGAGCGGCCATGGCGGCCAAGGGAGGCACCAGATCGGGACACCCGGACACGTCCAGCTCCAGGGTGCCCACATCTCCCAGCTCCAGCCCCATCTCTTCAAACTGGAAATCAATAACGCTGTCCCCTTGGACGGAATCAGGGTCCAGTCCCTCGATCTCCACATCGTTTTCCAAAAACCTGGCCGCATACCAAAACCCGGCTTGAGACCAGTCCGCCTCCACCGTGACCTCCGCCGGGGTATACGTCTGATTTCCCTGGGGGTGGTATTGAGGCGGCAGGGACATTGTGGTGGGCATTTCCACGCCAAACCGGCCCATGGCCTGAAGGGTCATGTGAATATACCCTTCGCTCTCCAGCTGCGTGGCGGGGATAATGGCCGACGGCCCATCCAGCAGGGGCAGGGCAAGGAGAAGTCCGGTGAAAAATTGGGAGGAAACATCCCCCCGCAGACCGTATTCCCCGGGCAATAACCGTCCCTGCACGGTAAGAACGCCATCCTTCTGCTCGTAGAATATTCCCTTTTGGTCAAAGAGGTCGAAGTAGGGCTTCTGGGGCCGCTCCATGAGCCGCCCCCGCCCGGTAAAAATGCCTCCGCCCCGCACCGCAAGGGCAATGGGGATGAGGAAACGGAGGGTGGAACCGCTCTCCCCGCAATCCAGGTGGGGCAGAGCCATACGACGGTTAGGGGACATGGTATTGGCTCCCATACCGATGATCCGAAGGGTCTCCCCCTGTATACCTGCCACATTCCCCGTGTCAACGGTCTCGAATTCCGCCCCCAGCTCGGTCAGGCAGCGGAGGGTGGCGTCCATGTCCTGAGAGCGGGAGACATTGCGGATCACGCTCTCTCCCTCCGCCAGAGCGGCACCAATGAGAAGTCGGTGGGCCTGGGACTTGGAGGGAGGCGGGGTGACGATCCCTTTCAATTTTGTGGGAGTGATGGTGAGGGTCATAGATGCTCTCCTTATTGTCCGTAAACGGCTTCCAGATTTTCCAGCACCGCGTCTCTTTTCATTTTGGTGGGCAGCGCTTCCCCCATTTTACGCAGAAAGATCATGGTGAGGTCCTCCCCCTGGTTTTTCTTGTCCAGCCCCACAGCCTTCACCATGGTCTCCCAGGAACAGTCGATGTGGGTGGGAAGACCGAATGCCTCCAGCAGATCCATGAGGGACTGGATGCCTTCGTCGTTCTCCATGATCCCCAGGCCAAATCCCAGTTGGATCGCCACGCACATCCCCGCCGCCACTGCCTGACCGTGGGGCCACTTCTCGTAATTCCCCGCCAGCTCGTAGGCGTGACCAATGGTGTGACCGAAGTTCAGGATCATCCGCACCCCCGTGTCCCGCTCGTCAGCTTCCACAACGGAACGTTTTATATCACAGCAAGTATACAGAACGTGTTCGATATTTGCCATGATCTCTGCCCTGGATGGGTGGGCACACAAAAAGTCGAAAAAGTCCCGGTCCGCGATACAGCCATATTTGATGACCTCCGCCATGCCGTCAGAGAAGGTCTTGTCGTCCAAAGTGTTTAAAGTTTCCGGGTCCATCAGGACTGCCTTGGGCTGCCAAAAAGTCCCGGCCAGATTTTTCCCTGCCGCCAAGTCAATGGCCACCTTCCCCCCCACGGAGGAATCCACCTGGGCCAGGAGGGTGGTAGGGATCTGGATAAAGTCTACCCCCCGGAGGACGGTGGCGGCGGCAAAGCCCGCCAGGTCCCCTACCACGCCGCCCCCCAGGGCGACGACGGCGTCGGTGCGGGTGAGGTCCTCTTTCATCATCCCCTCCCAAAGTCCCGAGAGCAGTGTGGGGCACTTGGATGCCTCCCCAGCGGGAATGACAGCGCCGGAAGACTGAAAGCCGGCTTCACTCAGGCTTTTTCCCAGTCGGTCCAAATACAGCGGCTGGACGTTGGTATCTGTAACCACATAGAGCTTTTTGGCCCTGGGGCAGACCTTTTTGATCTCCTCCCCGGCCCTGTCCAGCGATCCGGGCGCAATGTGAATATTATAGGAACGATCCTTCAGGTCAATATGGAGGGTCTTCATCAGGGGGCCTCCTTTCGGCGGACAGCTCCACCGCTTGCATATTTTACCCTCTCGACAGGGTCTTGCCCATCCAGGGCACCTGGGTCTCCAGCTTCTTCATCAGCCGGTCAAAGTGCTCCGGGGTCAAAGATTGCTGCCCGTCGCACTTGGCATTCTGGGGGTCGTTGTGGACCTCGATGATAAGCCCGTCCGCACCGGCGGCCACAGCGGCCAGAGCCAGAGGCTCCACCATCCAGTACATCCCGGCGGCGTGGGATGGGTCCACCACGATGGGCAGGTGGCTCATCCGTTTCACAGCGGGAATGGCGGACAGGTCTAAGGTGTTGCGGGTGTAGGTCTCAAAGGTACGAATGCCCCGCTCACAGAGGATGACGTTCTCATTGCCCTCGGACATGATATATTCCGCCGACATGATCCACTCCTCGTAGGAGTTGGACAGGCCCCGCTTGAGGAGGATGGGCTTGGAGAGCTTGCCCACCTCCTTCAAAAGGTCAAAGTTCTGCATGTTCCGGGCGCCGATCTGAATGACGTCTACCTTGTCCTCAAAGAGCTGGCAATATTTCTCACTCATCAGTTCTGTGACGATGGGCATACCCGTGGCCGCCTTGGCCTCCAGCAGCAGATCCAGACCAGCCGCCCCCATGCCCTGGAAAGAATAGGGGGAGGTGCGGGGCTTAAAAGCTCCGCCCCGGAGGAGGGCGGCGCCGGAGTTTTGTACCTTTTGGGCCACATCAATGATCTGCGCCTCGCTCTCCACCGAGCAGGGGCCGGCAATGACCGCGAAGCTTCCGCCGCCGATGGCGGCGCCGCCCACCTTTACCGTCGTATCCTCGGGGTGGAACTTACGGTTGGCCCGCTTATAAGGCTCCGATACCCGCATGACCCGCTCCACACTGTTATTGATGGTGATCTTGTCCATGTCCACCCCGGTGGTATCTCCCACCAGGCCCAGAATGGTGCAGCCCACGCCGTTGGTAATGCCCACCTGGAGACCCTGAAGCTGGAACTGGGCAATGAGCTTGTCTATATCGCGCTGACTGGCGTCCGGTCTCATAACGACGACCATAGTAATTCCCCCTTAAAAGCAAAAACCCGTTGCCGCGGAAGCGTCAACAGCTTCTCAGTATAATTAAAAAAATTATATCCTTTTCCCGGTGGAAATGCAATAACAACTTGCGCCCTCTTGTATTCGGCTCTTTTTTCTGCTATGATGAGTTTATCATCGCGGTCCCAGCCGCAATCAATGCGAAAGAAGGTATTTTTATGATATTCAAGGCTTCCAGGGAGATCGAGGCCGCCATCAAAGCCCAGGAGTGGAACTGCCACGTCGATGAGCAGCCCGACGGCAGCAGTTCCGCCGTCATTACCGGCTTCAATCTGAAGTGCGGGGCCAATATCCAGATCTACTTCATCTCCGCCGCCGACAATGACGCCGCCGTCCGGGTCTTCGAGTTCATTCCCATCCCCGCCGGTAAGGGCCACGACGCCATCCACCTGTGCAACGATATGAATCGGAAATTCCGCTTCACCAAGTTTGTCGCCGGTCCCTCCCACATCGGTGTGGAGATGGATATGCCGGTGGAGACCCAGAATCCCGGCGCCGTCTGCGTAGAGCTGCTGGTGCGGCTGCTGAACATTTCCGAGGAGGCCTACCCCGCTTTCCAGCAGGCCTTCGGCAGCGCTCCCGCCTCTCCCTCCGCCCCCGCCTCCGGCAACTCCGAGCGGTACTAAGTTTTCCGCCAACCATTGGCGGGAACATTTCACCACGGTGGTGAAATGCCATGCGGGGAGATTCTTTGGGGCCAAAGAACCTCCCCGCACCCCAAGAAAGCCTTGGAGGGGGGATTTCGATTTTCCCCCTCCAAACCACCCCCTTAAACGACCAAAGGGTAGGGGCTGTGGCCCCTACCCTTTGGAAACCCACCCGAGTCGTCCTATTTCAGACTATTAGCCCAGCCCCCGCACTTCGTAGCGGTGGCCGGGCACGACGAACCCCTCGGCCGTTACAAAGTAAGGCCGAGGGGTCTTCGTTATGCCTGCCCCACCCCTACGTGCCGCCCGGCTGCCACGACGTGCAGTCGGGCGGCTTTCTTACCTACGGTAGGACAGCTTGGGGAGGGTTCCAAGGCGAGGGGGGCCGCAGTCCCCCTCCCTTGGTCGGTGGGAGAGGGGTTCCAAGGGGAGGGCGAATCGAAACGCCCTCCCCTTGGTGGTTCTTGGGGAGTCTGAGGGGCCATTCTTGACATCAAGAATGGCCCCTCAGGGGTTTGCCACATTTGCAAATGTGACCGCCACCCACCGCTGCGGCGGGGACAAAATACCCCCCGCCAAGAGTCGGCGGAATTGTCTCAGTACGCCACGCCCCAGTAGATCATCTTCTTTGCGGGTTTTCCGCAGATGGGGCAGACGTCCCCCAGCTGCTCCTGAGCAAAGGGCACGCACCGGGAGGTCATGCCGGCCTCCTCCTTCATCTTCACCTCGCACGCTTCCTCGCCGCACCACATGGTCTTGATGAAGCCGCCCTTCTCCTGCTGGATAGCCTTGGCCTCGGCCAGAGAGAAAGCAGGAAAGGTGTTGTCATCCAGATTCTTCTTGGCCTTCTGGAAAAGCCCGTCGTGAATGTCGTCCAGCATCTTGGCCACGGTCTCGGCAATGCCGTCCAGGCTGACAAAGCTCTTCTCGCCGCTGTCCCGGCGCACCAGCACACACTGGTTCTGTTCCATATCCTTGGGACCCAGCTCCAGACGGAGAGGCACACCCTTCATCTCGTACTGGGCAAACTTCCAGCCGGGGGACTGCTCGCTGTCGTCCAGCTTCACACGGAACCCGGCGGCAGTAAGTTTCTCCGCCACGGCCCGGTTAGCCTCCAGGACCCCCTCCTTGTGCTGGGCCACGGGGATCACAACGACCTGGATAGGAGCCACCCTGGGAGGCAGCACCAAGCCCCGGTTGTCGCCGTGGGTCATGATGACGCCGCCGATGATGCGGGTGGACATACCCCAGGAGGTCTCGTGGGGGGTGGTGAGCTGGTTGTTTTTGTCGGTGTAGGCGATGCCAAAGGCTTTGGCAAAGCCGTCGCCAAAGAAGTGACTGGTGCCGGACTGAAGGGCCTTCTTGTCGTGCATCATGCACTCGATGGTGTAGGTACGCTCGGCTCCGGCAAACTTCTCCTTGTCGGTCTTCACGCCCCGGACCACCGGCATGGCCAGGACGTTCTCACACACGTCGGCGTAGATCTCCAGCATCCGCTCGGTCTCCTCCAGAGCCTCCTCGGCAGTGGCGTGGAGGGTGTGCCCCTCCTGCCAGAGGAACTCCCGGTGGCGGAGGAAGGGCCGGGAGGTCTTCTCCCAGCGCAGCACGGAGCACCACTGGTTGTAGAGCAGGGGCAGGTCCCGCCAAGAGTGGACGATGTGGCTCCAATGGTCGCAAAACACAGTCTCCGAGGTGGGACGGACACACAGCCGCTCCTCCAGCTTCTCGCTGCCGCCGTGGGTGACCCAGGCGCATTCGGGAGCAAAGCCCTGGACATGATCCTTCTCCTTTTGCAAAAGGCTCTCCGGGATGAGCAGGGGCATGGCCACGTTGGTGTGGCCGGTGGCCTTGAAGCGCTTGTCCAGCTCATGCTGGATATTCTCCCAAATGGCATAGCCATAGGGGCGGTAAATGAACATACCCTTTACGCTGGTATAGTCAATGAGCTCCGCCTTGGTACACACATCGGTATACCATTGGGTAAAGTCCGCCTCCATATCGGTGATCTGCTCCACCTGCTTCTTGTCCTGTGCCATAGTTCTCTCCATCCTTTATGTCAAAGTTGCGATTTATTGTACGTCAAGGGGTACGGAAAGTCAAGGGGCTGTCGCGCTCCACAAATTCCAGCACCCTTTTCCCATCGGCGTACCCCATCTGGTAAAGCCGTTCCACCGCCGCCTTATCCCGGGTAAGAGTGCCCATATCGCCAATGTCGCTGGGGCCCACGAGCAGGGCCTTGCCCCGGGCCTCCATGGCCTTAATGGCCGCCACATCGGTGTTGTAGCGCACACTGCGGCGCTTCAGGGCTGCATATGTGTTGGGCCACTTGCGGAGCATCCGTCCCATCATGGCGTCATGGCCCAGCAGCGGACGGCAGAACTCGGCGGGCCGGGTCAAAAGCACTACCAGCCTATCACAGCCCTGCTCCAACGCCCGCTTGTAGGGCACCGGGTCTGCCACCCCGCCGTCAAACCCCAACCTGCCGTGGACAGGATAGGGCCGACACGCTCCAGGCACGGCGCAGGACGCCTTAATAACGTCGAAGTTGCCGTCTCTCATTTCGGATCTATCATAGTAGACTGGCTCCCCCGTGGCGGCGTCTGTCACCACCACCTCATACCGGGCAGTGCTGGCGTTAAACGCCTCCAGGTCCACCGGGTCCTCTCCGCCGGGGCCGGAGAGGACGGTATAGGGGTAGTCCAGGTCGATATAGGAGCCTCTCTTCAGATAGTTCTGCATAGACATATATTCCTTGCGGAAGGCGTACTCCAGATAAAAACGGAGGTTGCGCCCGGACTGGCCCGCCAGATAAGTCACCATGTTTCCACTGCCCGCCGAGACCCCCAGCAGGTAGTCGAAGGGCTGTACTCCCTGGTTCATAAGATAATCATAGATCCCGGCGGTATAGATGCCCCGCATCCCACCGCCTACATCAATGAGACCCAGCAATCAAATACTTCCTTTCTTCAGTCGTCCGTTTCGCGTGGCATCTCGCGACACCGAGAAGCGAAAAAGTGCCTCCCCATGCTCATCTCAATACGTGACCGGAGGCTCATTCCCTGGTCAGGTATGGCTGCATGGGGAGGCGCTTTTTTGCTTGCGAGGTGAGCCACTCTCTCCTTGCGCGGTAAGCTCTCTCACTCAGCCGAGATCATATAGTAATATACAGGCTGGCCCCCGGCGAGGAGGTTGATCTCCGCCTTGGGACAGGCGTCGGTAAAGAGCTTCAGCGTCTTCTCCGCGTCGTCTTCGGACACGTCCTCGCCATAGTAGATATTGATAAACCCGGCGTTCTGGAACACGTCCTCCTTACACAGCTTTTTGAGCAGCTTATCCTGGTTCTTCTGGGTATCGAAAAGCTGGCCGTTCAGGAGGGCCATATGATCCCCGTGCTTGATCTTGAAGCCGCCGAAGTCGCTGTCCCGGGCGGCGTAGGTCACCTCAGCGGTGGAGACCCCCTCCATGGCGGCGGTCATAGCCTCCACATTGGCGTCCACATCGGCGTCGGGGTCCAGCAGCAGCATGGCGGACACTCCCTGAGGCACCGTCTTGGAGGGCAGCACCACCACTTTTTTATCCTGGCACAGCCGCTCGCACTGCTGGGCTGCCATAATGATATTCTTGTTGTTGGGCAGCACAAAAACTACCTCGGCGGGGGTGGCGTTGATCTTTGTGAGAATGTCCTCGGTGGCTGGATTCATGGTCTGTCCGCCGGAGATGACGTTGTCCACGCCCAAGTCCTTAAAGACGGCAGCCATCCCCTCGCCGGCGGCCACCGCCACCACGCCGTACTTCTTCTCCGGCGGAGCGATCAAATTCTCCTGGGCCTCCAGCTCTTCCTCCACTGCCTCCAGGTCGTCGGTGGACTGGACATGCTTGCCCGCGGCCAGGTCCTCGGCCTGGGTACGCATATTTTCGATCTTGGCCAGCTCCAGGGTACCGTATTTAGCGGATTCGGCCAACACCTTGCCGGGGATGTCGGTGTGGACGTGGACCTTGAACTCCTCGTCGCTCTCGCCAATGACCAGGCTGTCGCCCACGGTGCCCAGATAGGCGCGGAACTTATCCAAGGGCATGGCCTCGGGAGTGCGGCGGACAATAAATACGGTATCGTAGGTAAAGGTGATGTCCTCCAGGCTCAGCCCGGCGAAGTCGGCCCCCTCCTTCTGCTGGGGCAGGTCGGCCCCCTCCGGCATGGGTTCGCCCTTCATCTCATCCAGCATTCCCTGGAAAATGACCAAAAATCCCTTGCCGCCGGAATCGACGACCCCAGCCTTTTTGAGGACGGGATTTTGCTCGGTGGTGTGCTCCAAAGCCTCCCGCCCAGCCTCCAGGGCCTTTTCCAACACCACCTCCACCGTGTCGTTCTCCCGGGCGGCGGCAGCGGCGGCAGCGGCAGTAAGCCGGGACACGGTAAGGATGGTGCCCTCAGCAGGCTTCATCACCGCTTTGTAGGCGGCGGCAACGCCAAAGTCCAGTGCGATGGCAAAGTCCCGGCCATCAATGGTCTTCTTCTCCTTCACCGCCTTGGCAAAGCCCCGGAACAGTAGCGAGAGGATCACGCCGGAGTTGCCCCGGGCGCCCCGGAGGAGAGCGTTGGCGGTGGCGTTGGCGGCGTCGCCGATGTTGACAAAGGAACGTTTGCCCATCTCTTCAGCGGCAGTGCCGATGGTCATGGACATATTGGTGCCGGTGTCTCCGTCGGGCACCGGGAAAACGTTGAGATCGTTGATCTCCTGCTTACAGAGATTGATACAGGCCGAGCCGTGGACGATCATGCGGGCAAAGAGGGCGCCGTCAATAGTCTTGATCATATCCTTCTCTCCCTCCTCAGCCCACGACCATGGAGTCCACAAAAACATCCACATTCCGTACGCTCACGCCGGTGAGGCGGCTGACGTTGTAGCGCACCTCGGACATAATGGCCCGGCTCACCGCCTTCAGGTTGACTCCATTCTCCACAATGATGTGAAGCTCCAGGGAGATGGTCTTGTCGTCGTTGTAGGTCACCTTGACTCCCTTGGACATGGACTCCAGCCGGAGCAGGTGGACCAGGCCGTCGGTGGTGGAGCGGACGGCCATACCCTTGACGCCGTAACAGTTGGTGGCGGCAGCGCCGGTAATATTGGTAAATACGTCGTTGCTGATGGTTATCATGCCCTTTGAGGTCTGCACTTTCATAGAGGCACTTCCTTTCCCATGGCGGCAGGGCCGCCACATGGTTTGCTCGATCACATTTCCTTCCATTGTATCGTTCTTATTGTATTCTATTTGTCCCAAAATTACAAGGAAAAAGTGATTGTATTTTCCGTCAAAGTCGTGTAGAATAGTTTCAGACATCCAAGAAGGAGGCGTCAAGCCATGAAAGTTGCCCGATTTGTTTTGAAGATCGTGGCCCTCTCCCTGACTGTGGCGGCGGCAGTGTGCTGCGTCATTGCCTACTGGGACAAGATCACCGCCGGCGTTTGCGCCATCGGAGACAAGCTGGGGGTCAAGTGCCGGAGCGCGGAGTACGACGACTACGCCGACGACTGGGACGAGTTTTAAACAACTACAAAAAAAGAGAAAGAGAGCGCCTGCTAAACCGCAGGCGCTCTTCCTTTTTCTCCTCAATCCGGGATATACTCCCGAACCCGTAGCTTGGCCCCCAGGCTCTCGGCCAGCTTTCGGCAGGTCTCGATATCCTCGGGGGTCTTATCCTTGTTGACAATGGTCATCATCACTGTGGGCACCTGCTTCACCGCCCTGCGGGTAAACTCCAGCATATCCTCCCAACCCTGCTCCCCAGTGGAGGGCTGGGTCACGGCGGTATACTCCTCCGCCGTGGCGCCGTTGAGGGAGATAGAGACGATATCCACCCTTCCCTTCATTTCCGGCGTGATGTCCCGTCCCAGGATACGGTTGGCATGGCCGTTGGTGTTGATACGCACGGGGGGCAGCTTCACCCCCCGCTCCTTCAGCTCATCAATGAGCCATGCGTCGTCATCCCAGCGGAAGGTAGGCTCGCCGAAGCCGCAGAAGACCAGCTCCCGGTACCGGCTCAGATCACGGGCAAGCAGGTCGGCTAAAATTTCCTCCCGACTTGGCTCATGCTCCAGCCACAGGTCGTCGGCGTAGATGCTCCCCTTGTGACCGTTGTGGCGCAGACAAAATACGCAGGCGCAGTCGCAGCGGTTTGTGAAGTTGAGATAGAGCGCGCCCTCATACTCGTAGGAAATGGTCATCATAGCTCTTTCTCCTCCAATCGGAAAAATTTGAGGCCGTTTTGGAAGGTGGCCTCGGCGGCAGCCTCGGTAGAAATACCCTTCACCTGGGCGATGGTCTCGGCCACCCGGTAGACGTAGCCGGAATCACACCGTTTGCCCCGGAAGGGTTCGGGTGCCATATAGGGCGCGTCGGTCTCGATCATGATGCGCTCCAGAGGCAGGTCGGCAATGACCTCCAACGCCCTTCTCGCCTTAGGGAAGGTGACGTTGCCGGTAAAGGACACCATCCACCCCAGCTTTACCGCCTCCCGGGCGTCCTCGGCGGAGAGGGCACAACAATGGAAGACCCCCCTGGCCCCCGGATGCGCTTTTACAATATCCAGGGTATCCCGGTGAGCATCCCTGTCGTGGACAACGGCGGGCAGGTCCAGCCTTTGAGCCAGTTCCAGCTGGGCATGGAAAAATTTTTGGGAGTTCTTCCGTTCCTCCGGGTCCTTGACCCAGTAATAGTCCAGACCGATCTCCCCCACGGCCACGCACTTGGGGTGGGCACACAGCTTCTCTATCTCATCCAGGTCGGAAAGGGCCGCCCCCTCCAAATTTTCCGGGTGCAGTCCGGCAGCAAAGTAAAAAAACGGGTATTGCTCCGCAACAGCCATGCTCTGCCGGGAGCTGGCCAGGTCGCAACCGGGGCAGACCACCCACTTTACCCCCTTGGAGGGCAGGGCGGACAAAACCTCGTCCCGATCCGGGTCAAAGCGCTCGTCGTAATAATGAGCGTGGGTGTCGAACAGTCTCATAACATCACTCCGTGGGATATCATATATGTTTTGATCTAAAATTGCAAGGGGTCGCTTCGTTGCAAAGTGTTCTGCAAGTTAAGCGTACTTTCCGATCCGCCGTGGCAAAAATTTGCTTCTCCCCGCATTATCTTAATACGTAATCAGAGGCTTACTCTCTGACCAGGTATGGGCGCGGGGAGAAGCAATTTTTGACAGCGGCGGATCTATTTACACTCCACCAATTTCCCCCTTGACATATCGAACGGTTGTATTATAATAAAGGTACAAATGTTCTATTCCGAGGGGTGGGCGCATGGAGCTGATGGAGAAGCTAAATATCCTGGCCGACGCCGCCAAGTATGACGCCGCCTGCACCTCCAGCGGGGTAAGCCGGGGCGGCAGAGCGGGGAGCATCGGCTCGGCGGGCAATTCCGGCTGCTGCCACACCTTTTCCGCCGACGGGCGGTGTGTGTCTCTGCTGAAAATCTTGATGACCAACCATTGCTGCTACGACTGCGCCTACTGCGTCAACCGCCGCTCCAACGACGTACCCCGGGCGGCCTTTTCCCCCCGGGAGCTGTGCGAGCTGACCATCCAATTCTACCGCCGCAACTATATTGAGGGGCTGTTCCTCTCCTCGGCGGTGCTGAAGGACCCCAATTATACCACCGAGCGGATGATCGAATGTCTCCGGCTGCTGAGAAGCGAATATCATTTCAACGGCTATATCCACGCCAAGGCCATCCCCGGTGCCGACAGCGTCCTCACCTATCAGCTGGGACTGCTGGCTGACCGGCTCAGCGTCAACATCGAACTGCCCTCCGAGCAGTCCTTGACCCTGCTTTGCCCGGACAAGAAAAAGTCCGCCATTCTTTCCCCCATGGCCCAAATTCGCGACAAAGCGGAGCAGTCCAAAAATGAGTTGAAGCTCTACCGCCATGCTCCCCGCTTTGCCCCGGCGGGACAGTCCACCCAAATGATCGTGGGCGCTACCCCGGAAAACGACAAGCACATTTTGACCCTGACCCAGAGCCTATACCGGAAATACCAGCTCAAACGGGTCTTTTTCTCGGCCTATATGCCGGTGTCGGACAACTCACTGCTCCCCTCCCCTGTGGGCTTCCAGCCTCCTCTTTTGCGGGAGCACCGACTTTACCAGGCCGACTGGCTGTTGCGGTTCTATGGCTTCACTGCGGGAGAGCTGCTGGATGACGACCATCCCAATTTCGACGCCGCCCTGGACCCCAAGAGCGATTGGGCCTTGCGCCACCCGGAGGCGTTTCCTGTGGAGATCAACCGGGCCGGCAAGGAGGAGCTTCTGCGGGTGCCCGGCATCGGCGTGCTGGGAACAAAGAAGATCCTTACCGCACGGCGGTACGGTCCCCTGAGCTTCGAGGGGCTGAAGCGGCTGGGCATCGTCATGAAACGGGCACAGTATTTCATTACCTGCTCAGGCCGCTACCTCCCCGGCTTGAAGACCTCTCAGGAAGGGGTCTACCGCCGCCTGGCGGGGCTGGAACGAGAGGAACTGCCTCAGCCTCAATTTCAGCAGCTCAGCCTGTTTGACCTGCCCGCCTCGTAAGTCTCCCCCATCCCCTTATTTTGCTGAAAGGAGGATCGCCATGGAGGTCTGCTACCGCTACGACGGCACCTTTGACGGCTTTCTCACCTGCGTGTTTGAAATCTATACCCACCACGAGCCGCCTATGGACTTCCGCCTTTCCTCTGACGACTTTACCCTTTTTGAGGAACGGGAGGTCTTGACCCATCCCTTCCACGCCCAGAGGGTCTATAAAGCCCTCTACGGGATTTCCCCCGCCTTCCAAAATCTCATTGAACGCGGCTTTCTCACCTGTCTGCCCCAGAAGGAGCTGGCACTTTATGAGCTGATCCGCCGGGGCCTCCGGGAGGGTGACCGGGTCCTCCGGGACCTGAGCGACCCTACGGTGGCCCGGGTCAATCTGGCCCTGAAAAAAATGTGGACCGAGTGGGACCACCTCAAGGGCTTTGTCCGCTTTTCCGACTTTGGGACCGTTATGGCAGGGGAGATCGAGCCAAAAAACCGGGTACTCCCCCTCCTAGGCTCCCATTTTGCCGGACGTTTTTCTGGAGAAAAGCTGGCCCTCCATGACCGCACCCATAAGGAAACCCTTCTTTGCGCTGGCGGCCAGTGGACCATTGTCCCCACAGAGGAGTTTTCCCTGGGTCGGGCCGGCGAGGAGGAAACCGCCTTCCGTTCCCTGTGGCGCAGCTACTTTAATACCATCGCCATTGAGGGTAGGACCAACCCTAAATGCCAGTCCACCCATTTGCCCAAGCGTTACCGGCACATGATGACCGAGTTTCAGCCCCCCGAAGAGAAAGGGGAAGATAACGCTCTTGTATTCCCCGCCGCTTTGGGGTAAACTGTCTTGAGACAGGAGGGATAAATATGTATGATATCCTCATCGTGGGCGGTGGCGTAGCGGGACTGACCGCCGCCATTTATGCCCGCAGAGCAGGCCGTACCGTATTGGTCCTGGAAGGCGTGGGGCTGGGCGGACAAATCGCCGCGTCCCATCTGGTGGAAAACTATCCCGGTCTGGCCTCGGTCAGCGGCGGCGAGCTTTCCGACGCTCTGGCCTCTCAGGCCGAAGCCTTGGGATCAGAAGTGAAGTACGGCCAGATCACCGGGGCGGAAAAGACCGCACAAGGCTTTTGTCTCACCGCTGGGAAGCAGGAGTATGAAGGCCGCGCCCTGATCCTCTGTACCGGGGCCAAGCACCGCAAGCTGG
Source organism: uncultured Oscillospiraceae bacterium (assembly GCA_910577415.1). Lineage (GTDB taxonomy): Bacteria > Bacillota > Clostridia > Oscillospirales > Oscillospiraceae > Vermiculatibacterium. The sequence goes on along the minus strand of CAJTLK010000002.1, from coordinate 20,011 downwards.
GGCTGGAGCGCGAGGACGATTATGTGGGCCGGGGAGTCAGCTATTGTGCTACCTGTGATGGGGCTTTTTTCCGGGAAAAAGCCGTAGCGGTGGTAGGCGGCGGCGACAGCGCCCTCCAGTCCGCCCTCTTTCTCTCCCAGCTCTGCTCCTCGGTCACTCTCATTCACCGCCGGGTAGAGTTCCGTGCCCAGAGGGCCTATGTAGACGCCGCCCAGGCCAGGGAGAACATTCATTTCCTTTTAAATGCCCAAGTCACCGCTCTGCAAGGGGAAGCCAGGCTCACCGCCGTCACCGTCAAAGAAGGGGATCAAGAGCATACCCTGGCAGTGGATGGTCTTTTCATTGAGGTGGGCCAGTCGCCGGATAACGGTCCCTTTGCCGCTTTGGCGGAATTGGACGAAGCAGGGTATTTCGCCGCCGGCGAAGACTGTATGGCCAAAACCCCCGGCGTGTTTGTAGCCGGGGACTGCCGGGCCAAGACCCTGCGACAGCTCACCACCGCCACCGCCGACGGCTCGGTAGCCGCCACGGCGGCCTGCCGGTGGCTGGATGGACAATGAGCTTTAGCGGCAATATGTCAAAATCCCCGAGGACGACTGTCCTCGGGGATTTTCTCGCATTCTTTTTCTCTCACCCACCCAGGTAGGCTTTCTTCACGCTCTCGTCCTTCAGTAGCTCCTCGCCGGTACCGCTGGTGACGATGCGTCCGGTCTCCAGCACGTAGCCCCGGTCCGCCACCGAGAGGGCCATCTGGGCATTCTGCTCTACCAGCAGAATGGTGGTGCCAGCCTTGTGGAGGGTCTTGATGATCTCAAAGATCTCATCCACCAGAATAGGCGCCAGGCCCATAGACGGCTCATCCATCATCAGCAGCTTGGGGGCGGACATCAACGCCCGGCCCATAGCCAGCATCTGCTGCTCACCGCCGGAGAGGGTGCCCGCGATCTGCTTTTTCCTCTCCTCCAGCCGGGGGAAGTGCTCATAGACGTTCTTCAAGCCGGCCTCGATCTCAGAGTTGGGCCGGGTATAAGCGCCCATCTCCAGGTTCTCCTCCACCGTCATCTGAAGGAAGATGGCCCTCCCCTCGGGCACCTGGGCCAGGCCCCGGGTGATGAGCTTGTGGGCGGGAATGCCGGTGATGCTCTGATCCTGGAAGGTAATGTCTCCGGTCCTGGAGCGGAGCAGACCGGAGATGGTCTTCAGGGTGGTAGACTTGCCCGCGCCGTTGGCGCCGATGAGGGTGACGATCTCCCCCTCGTTGACCTCAAAGGAGACCCCCTTGATGGCGTGGATGGCGCCGTAGTAAACGTTGATATCATTGACAGATAAAAGTGCCACGGCTCAGCCCTCCTTTCTGCTGCCCAGGTAGGCCTTGATGACCTCCGGGTCGTTCTTGATCTCGTCCGGGGTGCCCTTGGCAATGATCTGGCCGAAGTTGAGCACGCAGATACCCTCACAGATCCCCATGACCAGGCTCATGTCGTGCTCGATAAGGAGCACAGCGATGCCGAAGGTGTCCCGGATCTTCACGATGTTATCCATCAGCTCAGCGGTCTCGGAGGGGTTCATACCAGCCGCCGGCTCGTCCAGGAGGAGGAGGGAGGGATTGGTGGCCAAGGCCCGGACGATCTCCAGCCTTCTCTGGGCGCCGTAGGGAAGGCTCCCCGCCTTGGCGTCGGCCATGGCTTCCATGTCGAAAATGGAGAGCAGCTCCATGGCCCGCTCATGGGCGATCTTCTCCTGCTTCCAGTAGCCGGGCATACGGAAAACGCCCTGCCACATGCCGTAATTGATCTGGTTGTGAAGTCCGATCTTCACGTTGTCCTCCACGCTGAGGTTGGAAAACAGGCGTATATTCTGGAAGGTACGGGCAATGCCCATGCGGTTGACCTGAACGGTGGTCTTTCCGTGGGTGTCCACACCGTCCAGCAGAATGGTGCCCCGGGTGGGCTGGTAGACCTTGGTAAGCAGGTTGAACACCGTGGTCTTGCCCGCGCCGTTGGGGCCGATCAGTCCGGCGATCTCGGTGCGCCCGATAGCCATATCGAAATTGTTGACGGCGGTAAGACCGCCGAAGTCAATACCCAGGTGGCGGCATTCCAGGATGGGGGTCTTATCCACATCCCGCTCTGGGATAATGTTGGTGGAGGGCACCGGCACCAGCCTGGTGGGCTCCCGCTTCACGCGCTCGCTCATTTACCCTCACCTCCTTTCGCCTTGCCCTTCTTCGCGCTTCCCTTGACTTTGGCGGCGAGGGAGGAGAAGAAGCTCTTCAGGGTGGGATTGTTGGTGCACAGCATCACCAGGATAAGCATGATAGCATAGGTGAGCATACGGTAGTCGGCAAACTGACGCAGAGCCTCGGGCAGGATGGTGAGGGCCGCGGCTGCAATGATGGAGCCCCACATCCGCCCCAGGCCGCCCAGCACCACGAACACCAGCACCAGAATGGAGGTGTTGAAGTCAAACTTGGAGGCCACCAGGGTGTTCTGGCCCAGGGCAAAGAGGGTGCCCGCCGCCCCCGCCAGGGCGGCGGAGGTGACAAAAGCCATGAGCTTGTACTTGGTGACGTTGATACCCACACTTTCCGCGGCAATACGGTTATCCCGGAGAGCCATGATGGCCCTGCCGGAGCGGGAGTTGGTCAGGTTGAAGATAACGAAGAGGGCGGCCATAATGAGCAGGAACCCGGCGGTAAAGCTGGAGAGCTTCTGGATGCTGGGGATGCCCATAGGACCGTTGACGATCATCTTGCCTCCCTGAGCCAGGGCGATCTTGTTCTCCAGAAAATCAAAATGAAGACCATTGACGTCCATACCCACGTAAAGGTTCTCAATAAGGGACTTGATGATCTGTCCAAAGGCCAGGGTGACGATGGCAAGGTAGTCGCCGCCCAGGCGGAGCACCGGGATGCCGATGAGGATACCGGCCACGGTGGCAAAGACGGCGCCGATGACCACGGCGGCCAGCAGCCGCGCTCCCGGACTGGGGATCACGTTCTGCAGGGCGGTGGCGGCCACCGTGCCGGAAAATGCGCCCACGCTCATAAATCCGGCGTGGCCCAGGCTCAGCTCACCCAGCACGCCCACAGTGAGGTTGAGGGAAAGGGCCATGACCACATAGGCGCAGATGGGCACCAGCTGCCCCTTCAGAGTGGGGGAAAGGACGCCGCCCCGCTGGATCAGGTCGCTGCCCAAAAGCTGGAGGACGGCAAAAACCACAATGACCATCCCGTAAGTGGCAAAGTTGGTTTTGGAGGTCTTACTCATGTTTTTCAATGTTTTCATACCGCCGCCTCCTTAGACCTTCTCCCGCACCTGCTTGCCCAGCAAGCCGGCGGGACGCACCAAAAGGGTAATGATGAGCACGGCGAAGACGATGGCGTTGGCAAGCTGGGTGGAGATGTAGGCGCCCGCCATGATCTCAATGACGCCCAGCAGTACGCCGCCCAGGAACGCACCGGGAATGGAGCCGATGCCGCCGAAGACGGCGGCGGTAAACGCCTTGATGCCGGGCATGGAGCCGGTGGTAGGCACCAGGGTCTGGTAAGAGGAGAGGAACAGCACGCCCGCGATGGCCGCCAGGGCGGAGCCTATGGCAAAGGTGATGGAAATGGTAAAGTTGACGTCAATGCCCATGAGCCGGGCGGCGTCCTTGTTCTCCGAGCACGCCCGCATGGCCTTTCCCATCTTGGTGTTGCCGGTAAACCAGGTCAGGAGCACCATAATGACGATGCACACCAGCAGGTTAACGATGGTGGTAAAGCGGACGGTGAGCTGCCCGCCGAAGAGGTCAACTCCGGTGCGGGAGGTGCCGTCGGGGTTCGCCAGGGTGAAGAAGGCGGGAAAGACCTTGGGGTTGGGCGTCCACAGCAGCTGGGCGGCGTTCTGGAGAAAATAGCTCATGCCGATAGCGGTGATGAGCACCGCCAGGGAGGGGGCCTGCCGCAGGGGCTTGTAGGCCAGCCGCTCGATGACCACGCCCAGCACCGTACACACCGCCATAGCCAGCAGCACGCCCACCAGGGGGTGGAGGCCATAGGTGGAGGAGGCGAAGAAGCATACGTACGCACCCACCATGATAACGTCGCCATGGGCAAAGTTCAGCATTTTTGCGATGCCGTAGACCATGGTGTAGCCCAGGGCGATAATGGCGTAGACGCTGCCCAGGCCGATCCCGTTGATGAGATTGTTCAGGAAGCTCAAAGGGTACACCTCGTTTCTCTCGTTGATCCGGGCGGATGATATCCGCCCCTACAAAGGGCACTGCTTATTTTGTAGGGGCGCATATCATGCGCCCGTCATACACGATAATAAGGAAAATCAGAGGGCTGCCGCCATCGGCAGCCCTCTGGTCTTCCAAGCGTAACAGGATCTTTATAATTAATCCATACCCACGTAGGCGCCGTCCTTGATGACCATGCCCTTGGGGGACTTGGTGACGGTGCCGTCGGCGGCCCAGGTCATGCCCTCGCCGGTGAGGCCGTTAAAGGTCATGGAGGTGAACTCAGCCACGAGCTTGTCGCAGATATCGCTGGCGCTCATGTCGGCGGTAACGCCGGTCTTGGTGGCGGCCTGATAAATGGCGTAGACGCAGTCATAGGCGTCGGCGGCGAACTGGTTGGGCGCATCGCCGTAGGCGGCCTGGTACTTCTCCACGAAGGACTTGGTGGCGGCGTCCTCAGAGTCGGCGTTGAAGGGGGTCAGGAGCATGACGCCCTCGGCCAGGGAGGTGTCGAAGCCCTCCAGGGTCAGGATGCCGTCCATGCCGTCGATGCCGAAGTACTTGGGGGCGAAGCCGGCAGCCGCGCTCTGGGCCAGGATGAGGGAGGCGGGCTGATAGTACATGGGCAGGAACAGCAGGTCGGCGCCGGCGGCCTTGGCGTCATTGATCTGCACGGAGAAATCGGTCTGTGTGTCCTCGGTGAAGGTGGTGACGCTCACCACGTTCAGCCCCAGCTCCTTGGCCTTGGCGTCAAAGCTGTTGAACACGCCGGTGGAGTAAACGTCGTCGTTTTTATAGATGACGGCGATCTTGTCGCCCAGCTTCTGGTCGAAAATGTACTGGGCGGAGGCGGAACCCTGGTTGGGGTCCACGAAGCACATCTGGAAGATGGTGTCCTTGCGCTCCACATCCACGGTGCCGGTGAGGGGGTTGACCACGCCACCCAGCACGTCGGTGGAGGAGGCAGAGGGGGTCAGGTAGAACATGTGGTCGGCGTTGGCCTCCACAGAGGTGGCCACGCCGGGGGCGGAGGTCACGCTGCCCAGGAAGACCTGCATGCCCCAGCCCTTCAGGGTGTTATAGGCGTTGACGCTCTTCTCGGGATCGTGGGTGTCGTCCTCGTAACGCAGCTCGATCTGAAGGCCATTGGGATTGGCGGCGTTGATCTCCTCGGCGGCGATGGTGGCGCCGTTCTTGGCGGCATTGCCGTAAATGGCGGCGCCGCCGGTCAGAGGACCGGCCCCACCGATCTTCAGCTTACCGGAATCCTTGTTGCCGCCGCAGCCGGCCAGCAGGCTCACGGACATCACCGCGGCCATAGTAAGAGCAAGAAACTTTTTCATTTTCATTCAACCTCCTTTAAGGTTGTTGACATTATACGAGCGACAGCGCGGATTGTCAACCGTCGTTTTCCATAATGTCCACAAACCAAAGGCAGCGGTTTTGTGAAAAATGGCGAAAAGGGCTTAAACCACCAACCCACCGTTGGGGGCCAATACCTGCCCGGTGAGAAAGCCCGCGCCGGGAGAGCAGAGATACGCCACGCACTCCGCCACGTCCTCCGCTGTGCCCAACCGGCCCAAGGGAGTCTCGTCAGCTAGTTCACGAAGAGCCTGTGGGCCAAGGTGTTGGTTCATTTCTGTGTCAATGACGCCGGGGGCAATGCAGTTCACCGTGATGCCTGACGGCCCCACCTCCTTTGCCAGGGCGCGGGTCAGTCCAATGACCCCGGCCTTGGCGGCGGAATAGGCTGCCTCACAAGAGCCGCCCACCTGTCCCCACATGGAGGAAAGGGTGACGATGCGCCCATATTTCCGGGCGATCATGCGGGGCAGCACCGCCCGACAGCAGTAGAAGACCCCGTCCAGATCGGTCCCCATGATACGGCGGTAGTCGGTATCCCCCATATCTTGTGTCAGTCCCTGCCATGCCACCCCAGCGTTGCACACCAAAATGTCAAGTTGACAAAATTTTTCTAACACAGTGTCAACCATTTTCCTCACCTGGACCGGGTCTGACACATCGCAGCAAAGGGCGGCGCCGTCCACCTCTTTCGCCACGGCGGCAGCGGCTTCGGCGTTTTCCCTGTAGCAGACGGCCACCCTGCAGCCCTCTGCCGCAAGACGTTTGGCGACGGCGGCCCCGATCCCCCGGCTTCCTCCGGTAATAAGCGCGGTTTTCATCCGACCCCCTCCTTTTTACGGTAGTATAGCAAATATGTGGGTAGAATTCAATGTCGGCTGTGCTTCAGGGCCGCTTGAATACCCGCCGCTGAGGATATTTCCCTTTTCTATTGATATTTTCCCCCATTCGTGATAGAATACCGTTTCAGTAGGAAATCCCTCTTAACAAAGGAGTAAGAGATATATGTTAGAGATCAGCCATCTGCGCTATGACGTCACCGCCGAAAACGGCGAGGAGCTGGACATCCTCCGGGACGTCTCCCTCACTGTGGACGACGGGAAATTAGTGGTCATCACCGGCCCCAACGGCGGAGGCAAGACCACTCTGGCCCGGACCATTATGGGACTGAACCAGCCAACCGGTGGCTCCATCCGCTGGAACGGGCAGGACCTCACCGGCCTCTCCATCACCGAACGGGCCAAGGCCGGGGTGAGCTACGGCTTCCAGCAGCCCCCCCGGTTCAAGGGGCTGAAGGTGAAGGACCTTATCGCCCTGGCGGCGGGGAAGGCCGACCTCTCCCCCGGCGAGGGCTGCCGCTACCTGACCCAGGTGGGCCTGTGTGCCGACGACTACATTGACCGGGAGGTGGACTCCTCTCTCTCCGGCGGCGAGGTCAAGCGCATTGAGATCGCCACCATCCTGGCCCGGGGGTCAGGGCTGATGATCTTTGACGAGCCGGAGGCGGGCATCGACCTGTGGTCCTTTGCCAAGCTCACCGAGACCTTTGAACGCATTCACCAAAAACGGAAGGCCACCCTCCTTATCATCTCCCACCAGGAGCGCATCATCAACCTGGCCGATGAGATCGTAGTTATTGAAAAGGGCACGGTTGCCAAACACGGCCCCCGGGAAGAGGTCTTCCCCCAGATCATGGCCCGCACCCTGCCCGGCTGCGGCTATATGAAGGAGGCGTGAGAGATGGATAAGACTGAGTGGAAAATACTCAAGGAGATCGCCGACCTGGAGAAAACTCCCCAGGGAGCATATAACTTCCGCCTCAACGGCGGTCTGGACAGCCGCCAGGTCACGGCCAACATCGACATTGTCTCCAAGACCGACAAGCCGGGCATCGACATCATCGTCAAGCCCTTTACCAGGGGCGAGAGCGTCCACATTCCCGTGGTACTGAGCATGTCCGGTCTCACCGACGTAGTGTATAACGACTTCTACATCGGCGAGGGGGCCGATGTGGACATCGTGGCGGGCTGCGGCATCCACAACACCGGCTGCGAGACCAGCCAGCACGACGGCATCCACGTCTTCCACGTAGGCAAGAACGCCAAGGTCCGTTACGTAGAGCGCCACTACGGCGAAGGTCCCGGCACCGGAGAGAATATCCTCAACCCCCGCACCGAGGTCTACATTGAAGAGGGCGGCTCTGTCACTATGGAAATGACCCAAATTCGCGGGGTAGATTCCACCCTTCGGGACACAATAGTGGAGGTGGGACCCGGCGGAGAGTGCGTCATCAATGAAAAGCTCCTCACCGACGGCAGTCAGAAGGCCGAATCCAATGTGGAGATCATTCTTTTAGGCGACGACGCCACGGGGCGGGTGGTCTCCCGCTCGGTGGCGAAAGGGACCTCCATCCAGGTCTTCCGCCCCTGTATGACGGGCAAGGCCAAGTGCTTCGGCCATGTCCAGTGCGACTCCATCATCATGGATGAGGCCAAGATCAAGTCCATCCCCGCCATCGACGCCCAGAGCGTAGACGCCCAGCTCATCCACGAGGCGGCCATCGGACGCATCGCGGGCGATCAAATTCTGAAGCTGATGACCCTGGGCCTCACCGAGGAAGAGGCCGAGGAACAAATTCTGGAAGGTTTTTTGAACTGAAAGGAGCATCTCAATGTCCAAACGTCTTTTGGATTGCACCGCTTCCGACTTCGCAAAGATGACCAAAGAAGAACTGCTCTATGCCATTGAGGCCTCCGAGGGCCGGGTCCTGGCCTGTGAGACCATTGGCCGGGGCACTCCCCTGCTGTCCACCGACCTCACCAACGCCGAGCTGGCCGCCGCCATGGGGGCGGACGTGCTGCTGCTGAACATCTTCGACGTGGACGAGCCTGTGATCCAGGGTCTGCCCCCGGTGAAAAAGGAGGATACCATCCGGGAGCTTCGCCGTCTCACTGGCCGTCCGGTGGGTATCAACCTGGAGCCGGTGGAGCAAGGCGTGGACGGTCCGGTGATGGACACCCTCTGGACCCTTTCTCCCGGGCGAAGAGCCACCCTGGAAAACGCCAAAAAGGCAGCGGACATGGGAGTAAGCTTTATCCTTCTCACCGGCAACCCCGGCGTCGGCGTCACCAACAAGGCCATTACCGACACTCTGAAGCTCTACCGCAAGGAGCTGGGCGACAGGCTCATCCTGGCCGCGGGCAAGATGCACGCCTCCGGCTCCATCAAGGAGGCCGGGGAGAATATCGTCACCAAACGGGATGTAAAAGCCTTCGCCGACGCGGGCGCCGATATCATCCTCCTCCCCGCGCCAGGGACGGTGCCCGGTATCACCATGGAATATATTAAGGAGCTGGTGAGCTACGCCCATTCCCTGGGCAAGCTCACCCTCACCGCCATCGGCACCTCACAGGAGGGCGCCGATGTGGAGACCATCAAACGCATCGCCCTGATGTGCAAGATGACGGGCACCGATATGCACCACCTGGGGGATTCCGGCTTCAACGGCGTCTCCGCCCCGGAGAACATTACCGCCTACTCCGTCGCCATCAAGGGCATCCGCCACACCTACCGCCGCATGGCCATGTCCATCCAGCGGTGACTTACCGGAATAGAAAACGCTTTTAGGGGAATACTTTTCCCGGCACCACTGCCAAAATTTTACGCGTTTTTTAGGAGGAACCATCATGAAGCGAAAGTCCCTGCTCGCTCTCACTCTTGTCATGGCCCTTTCTCTCACCGCCTGCGGAGGTAAGTCCCAGCCCACTCCCGGTCCCAGCGGCACGGCGGGAACGTACACCCCCGGCAGCTATACCGGCGAGGGCCAGGGCTACGGCGGGACCGTGACGGTAGAGCTTACCGTGGACGCCAATGCCATTACCGATGTGAAGATCACCGGCGATAAGGAGACCCCCACCGTGGGCGGCGCGGCCTTGGATGAGCTGGCCGAACAGGTCAAGGCCAAGGGTGCCAACATTGACGGCGTCTCCGGCGCCACCATCACCTCCAACGGCGTGAAGGAGGCCGCTGCCGCGGCCATCGCCCAGGCCAAAGGTGAGGCCGGCGGTTCTAAGGAGCCGCTGCGCTTCACCGCCGGTACCTATACCGGCAAAGCTATGGGCTACAACGGCCCTGTGGAGCTGGACGTGACCTTCTCCGACGACAAGCTCACCGACATTCAGGTAAAGACCTCCGGCGAGACCGGACATGTGGGCGACAGCGCCTACCCCATCCTGTTTGCCGACGCCATAGCGGCTACCGGCTCAGGTGTGGACGCCGTCTCAGGCGCCACCTTTACCAGCCGCGCAGTGAAGGACGCTCTCAACGACGCCGCCACCCAGGCCAAGGCCACCAACCTGGACGCCTTTAAAAGAAATACCGTGAAGCATGAAGCCCAGGCCCCCGTAGAGGGTGAGTGGGATGTGGTGATCGTCGGCGCCGGTGGCGCCGGCATGGGAGCTGCCGCCCAGGCCGCCCAGAACGGCGATACTGTCCTGGTCATCGAGACCAATGCCGAGATCGGCGGCAACACCCTGGTCTCGGGCGGCGCGTTCCAATCCGTCATGCCTTACCTATGCTGGGACCCCCAAAACCCCAACGCCACCACCGGAGAATATAAGGGCCAAACCTATGACAAGGTCAAGGCCGGCGGCGGCTCCATCGCCACCCTGCGCACCATTGCCAACTGGTCCGAGGCACCCTTTGACGAGGAATTTTATAAGACCCATGAGTACGTGGCCGGAGATATTGAGGAGTTGAGCAAGCACGGCGTTCACGCCGACTTTTTGCCCACCCTCCAGGCGCTGAAGCAGGAGATCAAAGCCTACCTGGATTGGGCCGAACCTAAGCTGCGCTCCGGCAGGGCCGAGACCGAGTTGCCTCTGTTCTCCACTGTAAACCTCCATATCTTCCAGACCTATTATGGCGGCTTGCGCCAGAGTGCTGACAAGACCGAATGGATCTACGGCGATGTGGACCTGGTCAAGCAATTCATTCAGGACGGCCAGGAGCTGAAATCCTGGCTCCAGGACCAGGGCGCCATGTTCAACGACGCCGACCAGTCCACCCTCATCGGCGCTTTGTGGTGGCGGGAAAACTCCTTCTCCGGCGGCGATATGGACGGCGACGGTGCCATGGACGTCCCCGCCCAATATGGCACCTACTTTGCCACTACCCGCAAGACTGTGCTGGAAACCTCTCCCACCGCTAAGGAAAACCAGATCATGACCCGTGCCACCGCCACCGACCTGATGGTGGATGGGGGCAATGTCACCGGCGTGAAGGCCGTCCAGTATGACGGCACTCCCGTTACCGCCTGGGCCAACAAGGGCGTCATCCTGGCCACCGGCGGCTATGCCGCCAATATCTCCAAGGTCATGGAGACCAACCAATATTGGGACGCCAAGTTCCTTACCGCCTCCACCAAGACCACCAACCGCAGCAGCCTTCAGGGCGACGGCATCCGCATGGGCCAGGACGTGGGGGCCGCCACTGTGGGCGAGGGCTGGACTCAGCTCATGCCCATTGCCTGGATCGACAACGGCAACCTGGCCTTCGGCGCGGGCAATTATGCCGCCTATATCGATCCCACCACCGGCAAGCGTTTTGTCAACGAGGCCGCAGAGCGGGACGTGCTGAGCCTGGGTGAGCTTACTCACGGCATCGAGGTCAACGGCACCCAGGGCGTCTTCCTGGAGTTCTCCAACGCCGACACGGTAGTGGGCTTCCCCTATCCCTACGACACCTATGTCCGCCCCGGCGTGGAAGAGGGCGCCACCACCGGCAAGACCCAGATCGACGGGCGGGTCTATTTCTGCACCGGCCCTGACGAGCTACAAAAGGTCCTGGACGAGTTTGGCATGAAGGCCGACCCCAAGGTCATCTACGAGACCATTGAAGCCTATGATAGAGCCGTCATGGCTGGAGAGGAGCCGCCGGAGATCAAGAAGGAAAATCCCACCAAGATAGTGGGCTACGCCGAGACCGACGGGCACGGAAAGTATCTTCCCGACACCTACAAGCTGGACGGCGTGCTGCTCCGCATCCGGGTCATGGCCCCCTCCACCCACCACACCATGGGCGGTCTGGCCGTAGACGTCCAGCGTCACGTGCTGGACGAAAAGGATAAGCCTATCCCCGGCCTCTATGCCGCGGGGGAGGTCACCGGCGGCATCCATGGCGGCAACCGTCTGGGCGGCAACGCCATTGTGGAGATCTTCGTCTCCGGGCGCACCGCCGCCAACGCAGCTCACACCGACAGCAAATAATTCTTTCCAGAGCATACAAAGGCGCTCCCGGCTTTCACCGGGAGCGCCTTTCCACACGTTAAGACGGACCGGTCTGAAAAATCTCCCGGTTGTGGAGCACCGCCGGGGAATCCGGCTTAAAAAGAGCGGCCAGTTCATTAAACTCTTTCGCCTTGCTTGGGTCCCCCAGTCGGTCATAGCAGACGCACAGCTGGATACAGGGGAGATATCCGTAGCAGTCCGGGGAGACAAAACCGCCCCGGCGGTCATCCCGGGCACAGGTCAGGGCCAGAGCGTACCAGTAGGCGGCCTGGCGGTACTGCTCCCGCTGGAAAAACCAGAGGCCGATCTCACAGCAGACCTCAGCCCGGGGACAGTCATAGGCAAAGCTGCGCAGCAGCGCCGCCAGTGCCTCCCGGTCATGTCCCAGTTCCTTGTGACAGTAGGCGCAATGGCAGCAGGCGTCGATGTTGTTCTCGACCCATCCCCGTCCCTCCGACAAGAAGCGTTCAAATACCTCCAGCGCCTCCTCCCAGCGGCGGTGGTAGTATAGCTCCCGGCCATAGTAGAACTGCTGCCGTGGCTCCAGCGTCGTCCCCGCGGCCAACTGCGCCTGGTAGATGCGCAGGTTCCGGTCCGGGTCGGAGGGGCGGGTCTTTTGGTGGGTAACGGCAAATTCCGCATACTGGATGCTTCCCACCGGTGTGACGGCCTCGTGGACGGCCCCCGCCCAGCGCATCCCGGCGCGGTTTTTAATGAGCCGTTCCCGGTAGTAGGAAAATGTCACCTGGCCGCTTTCATCAAATCCGGTGTGATAAGGGGCCATGACCACCGAGACGGTGGGGTCCAGCGTCTCCTTTAAGACCAGAAAAGCGTTTCGATCCTCCTCCAGCAATACGTCGTCGGCGTCCAGCCACATGCAGTAGTCCATCGACGCGTGGGAAAAGGACTCGTTCCGGGCAGCAGAAAAGTCGTCCTGCCAGGGAAAATCAAAAATTTGATCGGTAAAGCGGGCGGCGATCTCCCTGGTGTGGTCGACAGACCCCGTGTCCACTATGATGATCTCGTCCACCGCTCCGGCCAAACTCTCCAGACAGCGTTCCAGCACATCCTCCTCATTCTTTACGATCATACACAGGCTGACGCTCACCATAGCAAGCTCTCCTTTCGATTCCTTATAAGATCGCTCCCGCCGGCGAAAGCCGGCGGGAGCTTGTGTTTTGCCGGCAGCGCTCAGCTCAGCCGGATGATCGTCAGAGAGGCCCCTGCTCCGCTGCCCGCCAGAACAGCGGTTCCCGCGATCGTGGCAAAGAGCTGCAGCGTGATCGTGGAGTTTGCGGGCAGAGTGACCTTGATCTGGTTTTCAAACCCGGAGGTGGAAACCACCGGGTTGACCGTAGAGGGGACGCTGTTGACCCCGTTGATCACCAACCGGGTCCCCATCAGCAGGGCCAGGGTGGTATTCACATGGTACGAGATCTGATAGGTGCCCGCCGAGGCCACAGTGAACACCGTATTCCCGGCGTTGACCGTAATGCCGGGAGACAGAAGCTGCGCATTGGGCAGGGCAACGGCGGTACCGCCCGACGTCACCAGGATACTGCTGCCCTGGGTGTTGGCGGCAAAAGCGGAGACGGCGGTGGGATTGGGACCGGAGGCACCCGTGGTGCCGGTGGCTCCCGTAGCGCCGGTGGCGCCGACAGCGCCTACCGCTCCGGCAGCGCCCACCGCTCCGGCGACTCCCGGGGCGCCAGCCGCTCCGGCGGCTCCGGCAGAGCCGTCTGCCCCGGTGGGGCCGGTGGGTCCGATAGGTCCCGTGGGACCTTCCGCGGGGCCGGTGGCCCCGGTAGGACCGGTGGCTCCGGTGGGGCCGGGTAGAACCGGCGCGTTCATAGCCGCGCTCAGCTTGCCGGTCAGCAGCATCTGCTGCTCCATAACGTCGGACATGGTATCCTGCACGCTCTGGTTGGCCCTCATGACCTCGTCCAGGGTCGCGCCTTCCTCCAGGCCGGGCAGGGTGCCTAAAACATATTGCAACTTTTCACCCTCGGCGTTGAGGATATGGCTCAGGCTGAGTTCCTCGGCGGCAATGGAGGAAATGATCTCATTCAGGCTTCCCTCACGGGTCAGCGGAGGATCGATCTGAGGAAACGTTGGCAGTGACATGACACATCCCTCCTCAGCTCAGACGGGTGATGGATAGGGTCGCTCCGGCAGAGTTGGGCAGCAGACTGGCCGCGGCGGCAATGCCGAACATCTGCAGGGTGATGGTATCTCCGGCGTTCAGGTTCAAAAGGACCTCGTTGGAGAAGTGGCTCAGGGAGAGCAGTGGCGCCACGGTGGAGGCCGTATTTGCCACGCCGTTGACAAGCAGCCGGGTACCGCTGGCCAGGGCCGCAGAGGTGTTGATGGTATAGGAGATCTGGTAGCGTCCGGCAGTGTTCACCGTAAACACCGTGCCAAGCGCGTTAACTGTGATATCGGGGGACAAGAGCTGGCTGTCCGGCAGAGGGACCGGAGTGCCCCCCAGAATAACGCTCAAAATGGTACCGCTGGTGTTGGCGGCAAAGGCGGAGGTGGCGGTTACGTCCGGCCCGGTGGCCCCGGTAGCACCCGTAGCGCCGGTAGCGCCCGTTGCCCCCGTTGCACCCGTAGCGCCGGTGGCTCCCGTGGCGCCGGTAGCGCCCGTTGCTCCAGTGACGCCAGTGGCTCCGGTGGCACCCGTAGCGCCGGTGACTCCGGTGGCGCCCGTGGCGCCCGTCGGACCGCCCGCGGGGCCAGTGGCCCCGGTAGGCCCGGTAGCGCCGGTAGCACCTTGCATGGGGGAGGCCGTCAGCGCCCCCTGCATCTTCGCTTTCAGGAAGAGCTGGTTCTGCACGGCGGTCTCCAGCATGCTGCGGACGCTCTCATTGGCGGCCAGCACGTCGTCCACTGTGGCGGGAGGTCCGCTGAGACCGGGCAGCGTCCCCAGGATATATTGCAGCTTCTCACCCTCGGCGTTGAGGATATGGCTCAGTCCAAGTTCCTCCATCGCAATAGAGGAGAGGATCTGATTGACCGCGTCTTCCCGATCAATGGGCGGGTCGACTGTGGGAAAGCTGGGCAGAGACATAGTCAAAAATCTCCTTTCAAATTGTGCGGCGCGCATGGAACATGCGCCGGCGCGCCGGCGGAGGAAAGGCTTTCTGCCGCACGGCGCCCGGAGTATTTTACGCGCTCTTCCGCCGCTCGGTTCCTGACGGAACCGAAGCCCTTTGCCCGTCATAGGGTAGAACAGCGGCACGGATGATCCCACCGCGTATTTCAGGCCCGGCGTCCGCCGGGACGAACTAAGGAGTTTATTGATATGTCTATGCCTTCCTTCCCCCCTAACGGAGCAAATATGACGCGGGAGGACGCCCTGACCATGATCATCGCGTCCATCGCCATGGAAGAGCTTGCTCTGAGCCATATCCTCAACGCCGAGGGTGAGAAGCTGCAATATATCCTGGGCACACTGCCGGGTTCCAATTCCTGTCCCTGCCCCCAGGACGTGCTGGCGGTCAACAAAAGCGTCACCGCCCTTGTGGAAGCGGTGACGCAGAATCAGATGCTGTTGAAAAATAAGCTGGATCAGGTCCTGGAGTTCTGCCCACACCCCCCAGTTCCTCCTCCGCCCTGTGGACCGAAGCCCTGTCCCTGCCCCCCGCCCTGTCCTCCGTCTTGCCCATCTCCATGTAAAGTCCACCCCTGTGAAAGAAGCATCCTTCAGCTGACAGTCCAGCGGGAAGGGCTACTCTGGGCTCCGGGCTGACGTCTGGCCTGGAAACAGCGGCGCAAGCGGGGAAAAGACATTCGCTGGGAAGAACGTGCCCCCACCCAGATATATCTGGATCCGCGAAAGTCATACACGCTCCAGTACACGCTGAACGTTCATGCCGCGGCCCCGGGGAAAGGAACGGGAACCATCCTTCTCAAGCAATCGCCCGGCAAGACGTTTACAGATGCTCTGCCCCTGCGTTTTTCATTGGAACCTTCGGTGTGCGGCCCTCAGACCCTGCACGCTTCCGCCGTGCTGTATCCCTGCGCGAGCGGCGGATGCGAGGCCGGACTGTCTCTGGTACTGGACGCCAACGATGCGTTGTGCGTAGAGGGCGGCGTCATGAACGTGATAGAACTGCCGTAATATGACCGCAGAGCTACAAAAAGGCCGGGGCATTTCTGCTCCGGCCCTCTGGCACCCTTGAGGGAATTCGAACCGACCACCTACCGCTTAGGAGGAGGTCTCTCAGCCGGCAAGCCGGCATTAACTGCCGCTAATCCGCTACGCGCATAAGCGGCAGTTAATATCCTACTGAGCTATAAAAAACACCGGAGCATTTTTGCTCCGGTGTTTTGGCACCCACGAGACGATTCGAACGTCCGACCTGCCGCTTAGGAGGCGGCTGCTCTATCCTGCTGAGCTACGTGGGCATATGGGAAATGTTCTAAGCTTTTTTATTTTATCCTAACCGCTCCCCCTTGTCAACGGCTCTCCGCCGTTTTATAATGAGGCAAGCATAACGAGGCAAGGAGAGAACGTAATGTTTGACGGTATTCTGTTTGACCTGGACGGCACCCTCTGGGACGCGGTGGCTGAAGTGGCGGAGAGTTGGAGCCGCACCCTGGAGCGTGAAGGCGTTTCCCGGCGCTTCACCGCAGCCGACCTGCGCCCCTGCATGGGTCTGCTCCTGTCCGACATCGGAGCCAAGCTGCTGCCCGATGTGTCCCCGGCGCGGCGGGAGGAGCTGATCGCCCTCTGCTGTGCCGATGAAAACGCCTACCTGGCCCGGCACGGGGCCTCTCTCTACCCCGGCACGGAGGAAGCTCTGGCCTCCCTGGGCAAAAAGTATCCCCTCTTTGTGGTAAGCAATTGTCAGCGGGGATATATTGAAGCCTTCTACCAGGGTACAGGCATGGGAAAATATTTCACCGACTTTGAATCCGCAGGGAATACCGGGCTTACCAAGGCGGAAAATATTGCCTTAGTAGTCAAACGCCACGGTCTGAAAAAGCCTGTCTATGTGGGAGATACCGCCCTGGATCACGCCTCTGCCCAACAAGCGGGGGTCCCCTTTATCCACGCCGCCTACGGCTTTGGCTCGGTGGAAAATGTCAGCGCCATCCACTCTCTGGAAGAGCTGGAGGGGCTGTTGAAGAGCCTGGGGACATAGAGGGATAAATAGATGCGGCCCCATGTCGTTATGGGGCCGCATCTCGTTTTTACACTTTTTCTATTGGGAAGAGCACCCCGGTGGAAAGCTCCTCAGGCGGCGTATTGTCCGGGTCATTCAGATAACGGTCAATGGCCGGGCCGCAGATACGGTACTCCGGGTGCTGGGCCATCCAGGCCGCCAGAGCCTCATAGGCGCCGGGAAGTCCCTCATAGGGTCCCTTGTGGATCACCGCGGCGCAGGCGGCATAGGCGGGCTTTTGAGTGGCGCCAGGGCCGGGTTCCACCACGGCCTGGACCTCCACATCGGCGTTTTCGTAGTCGAACTCCTCGCTGTGGTAGAGCATCTGGATAGGGCCGGTCTGTTTCAGGCCACGTTGGGCGATCTCCCGGCGAAGCTCCTGGAACAGGTCATGGAACTTCGCCACCGGGGTGGTGCGGCGGATCCCAAAAACCGTCTGCTCCGGGTCGGGCATAACAGTGACAGGATACTTTTCCTCTGGCATAGGTATTCCCTCCATGCGGAGGATGTCCGCTTCCATCTCCCGCAGCCGCTCCTGCATCAGATACACCTCGTAATGGGCGTCCAACCGGCGGCGGTGAAGGTGAGGCAGCAGCTCCTCGTCGCTCAGGCGCAGCAGCTGCCCCACCTGGGCCAAGGGAAAACCGTAGTCCTGAAGCCGCCGGATACGGAGCAGCCGCTCCAGCTGCTCCTGGCGATAATAGCGGTAGCCGTTCTCTCCCACCGCCTCCGGGCAAAGCAGCCCCAAAGCGTCGTAGTGGCGCAGCATCCGGGGCGACACCCGCCCCAGCCGGGAAAATTCGCCGATGGTGAGCATGACATCCCTCCTGAAATTTTGTTGGGAACCGGTTCCTAAGGGTATCCTACACCCTGACACAGTGGAAAGGTCAAGAAAAATTTTTCTCCGTTTACAATCCCTTTCAAATCCATTATAATAGTTTTGCTTAGCGAGGCCGAAAGCCGAGCTTAGCAAAACTTTATGCCACTCCTTTGATACAAATCGCAATGCGATTTGTATTGTGGTATAATAGAAGGGCACCGTCACCGCAAGATATATCCGATTTGTAATATTCTTTTTTCATACAACAAATAGTTTCAAAAAATGGAGGGTTTCCCCTTGCCGAAATACGAAGCTGAAATTACCCGCCGCCGCACCTTTGCCATTATCTCCCACCCCGACGCGGGCAAAACCACCCTGACTGAAAAATTCCTCCTCTACGGCGGAGCCATTGCCCAGGCCGGGCAGGTCAAGGGCAAGCGCAACGCCCGTGCCGCCACCTCCGACTGGATGGAGATCGAAAAGCAGCGCGGCATTTCCGTCACCTCGTCGGTAATGCAGTTCCAGTATGAGGGCTACTGCGTCAACATCCTGGACACCCCCGGCCACCAGGACTTCTCCGAGGACACCTACCGCACCCTCATGGCCGCCGACTCCGCCGTCATGGTCATCGACGCCGCCAAGGGCGTGGAGGCCCAGACCCGGAAGCTCTTTAAGGTCTGCGCCATGCGGGACATTCCCATCTTCACCTTTGTGAACAAGCTGGACCGGGAGGCCCGGGACCCCTTCGAGCTGTGTCAGGAGCTGGAGAACGAGCTGGGCATCGAGACCTGCCCCATGAACTGGCCCATCGGCTGCGGCAAGGACTTTAAGGGCGTTTATGACCGGGAGAAACACCAGATCATTCACTTCACCTCCAACGGCGGCGCCAAGGCGGCCACCGCCACGGAGGTCTCCCTGGGCGACCCCAATGTGGATTCCCTCATCGGCCCCTCCCTCCACCAGAAGCTCACCGACGAGGTAGAGCTGCTGGATGGGGCGGCGGCGGAGTTTGACCTGGAAAAGGTCCGCCACGGCAAGCTCTCTCCCGTGTTCTTTGGCTCCGCCCTCACCAACTTTGGCGTGGAGCCGTTTTTGGAGGGCTTCCTCCGCATGACCACGCCCCCCCTGTCCCGGATGGCGGGAGAGACCCTGATCGACTCCATGGACGACGACTTCTCCGCCTTTGTTTTTAAAATTCAGGCCAACATGAACAAGGCCCACCGGGACCGCATCGCCTTTATGCGGGTAGTGTCGGGCCGCTTCGACGCGGACAAAGAGGTCTACCACGTCCAGGGTGGGAAAAAGCAGAAGCTCTCCCGGCCCCAGCAGCTTATGGCCGCCGAGCGGGAGATCATTGAGGAGGCTTACGCCGGGGACATCATCGGCGTTTTCGACCCCGGCATTTTCTCCATCGGCGACACCCTGTGCGCGCCGGGAAAAAAATTCAAGTTTGACCCCATCCCCACCTTTGCCCCGGAGCACTTCCGCCGGGTGCGCCCACTGGACACCATGAAGCGCAAGCAGTTCCTCAAGGGTGCTGAGCAGATCGCCCAGGAGGGCGCTATCCAGATGTTCAAGGCTCCCTACACCGGCATGGAGGAGATCATCGTCGGCGTGGTGGGCACCCTTCAGTTCGACGTACTGGAATACCGTCTGAAAAACGAATACGGCGTGGACGTATTCATGGAGGGTCTGCCCTATGAGTATCTCCGCTGGATCACCACCGCCGACGGCGAGCCGGCGAAGGAGGAGGACCTGATCCTGGGCACCGACACCAAGCTGGTGGAGGACTTCCATGGCCGCCAGCTCCTCCTCTTCGGCAGCCAATGGGCGGTAAACTGGACAGGGGAGCGTAATCCCGGCCTGACTTTCTCGGAGTTCAGTACACCCATGGAGGAGTAAGGATATCCCACCACTGCGGTGGGGACGGCCCCCGGAGGACCATTCTTGACATCAAGAATGGCCAATATTTCCCGACACAGTGTCGGGAAAGTCATGTAGGAAGATTCTTTGAGGACAAAGGCACCGACATCTTCCGCCTCTGAGGGGCGGAAAACCTTGGGGGACATTCTTTGTAGGCCAAAGAATGTCCCCCTACAATTTACATCTGCGATGTAAAGAACTCTGGGGGCCATCTTTTCCGGGTG
>CAJTLK010000001.1:56989-90931 GCA_910577415.1 uncultured Oscillospiraceae bacterium | reverse complement strand
CATTCAGGAGCGGCTGGAGCGGGAATTTGATCTGGACCTCATCACCACCCTGCCCAGCGTCATTTACCGCATCACCAAGACTGACGGCAGCGTGGTCATGGTGGACAATCCCCATAACTACCCCGACGTAGGTTCCATCCAGCTTGCCGAGGAGCCTTACGCAAAGGTGTCCATTATCTCTCCGCCGGATTACGTAGGCAACATTATGCCTCTGTGCCAAGACCGCCGGGGAGAGTTTAAGGACATGCAGTATCTGGACACCAATCTGGTGGAGATACACTACTCCATGCCCCTGGGAGAGATCATCTACGACTTTTTCGACACCCTGAAGGCCCGTACCAAGGGCTACGCCAGCCTGGACTATGAGCTGAGCGAGTACCGCCCCAGCGACCTGGTAAAGGTGGACCTGCTTTTGAACGGCGATCAGGTGGACGCCCTGAGCCTCATTGCCCACCGGGAAAAGGCGTATCCCAGGGCCAGACGGCTGTGCGAAAAGCTGAAGGAAAACATCCCCCGCCAGCTTTTCGAAGTGCCCATTCAGGCCGCCATCGGCGGCAAGGTCATCGCCCGGGAGACCATCAAGGCCATGCGGAAGGACGTGCTGGCCAAGTGCTACGGCGGCGACATCACCCGGAAAAAGAAGCTGCTGGAAAAGCAGAAGGAAGGCAAAAAGAAAATGCGCTCCCTGGGCACGGTGCAAATACCAACGGAAGCCTTCATGGCGGTACTCAAGCTGGATGAGGAAAATTAAATTTCCGCAAGAAACAATGATCCCCGCCGGAAACTTCCCGGCGGGGATCATCTTTCCTCAAATTCTTTTCCGGTAATAAGGTAGTCGATAGAAACGTGAAAATATTCCGACATCCGAACCAACATGGCCAGGGTCGGTTCCCGCCGTCCATTTTCATAATGAGACAGAGCCTCCCTGGTAATGTTTAAATCCATGGCTACTTTTTGTTGGTAGAGATTTTTTGCTTTTCTAATATTCCGCAAACCGATCATGCCTGACATGCCAACACCTCTTGACATGAGCGTAACATTTTGTTACACTCATGATGTTACGTTATGTAACATCTATATAAGAGAGGAGAATGTATATGTCAGAGGTCGAGAAAACTACCTCCGCAGTTTCCGGCGCATCCACAGAAACCGCAGCCGCCCCTCAGGCCACGGCGGTAAAAGAAAAATTTTGCCGTCACTGCGGGGAGCGCATCCCGGAAGACGCGGTGATCTGCACCCACTGTGGCCGGCAGGTGGAGGATTTCAAAAAGTCCGGCGACGCCCAGCCCAGCATTGTCATCACCAACACAAACACCAATGCCAATACGAACACCAACACCATTGCGGCGGGGGCGCTGAAAAAAGAAAAGAATAAGTGGGTCGCCCTTTTGCTGTGCTTCTTCCTGGGCTGTTTGGGGGGACACAAGTTCTATGAGGGCAAGATAGGAATGGGGATCCTGTACCTCTTTACTTTGGGGCTGTTTGGCATCGGCGTTTTCATTGATTTTATTGTTTTGCTCTTTAAACCCAATCCCTATTATGTCTAAAAAAGAACGAGCGTCATTCATATGAATGACGCTCGTTCTTTTTTATCAGCATAAGTCTCACAGACCCTTGGCGACTTCCTCCAGATAGTTCACCCTCAAATGCTCCACGCCCCCGGCGTCCACAGCGGCGGCAACGGCAGGGTCAATTGGCAGCCTTGCCAGCACGGGGATGGAATGGCGGGAGGCCACATCATCGATGTGGCTGTCGCCAAAGATGGCGTGACGCTTGCCGCAATCGGGGCAGGCAAAATAGCTGTAATTCTCGATGAGGCCCAGAATGGGCACCTGCATCATCTCCGCCATTTTTACCGCCTTCTCCACGATCATGCTCACCAGCTCCTGGGGAGAAGTGACCACGATGATGCCGTCCACCGGGAGAGACTGGAATACGGTGAGGGGCACGTCCCCCGTTCCCGGTGGCATATCCACAAACATGTAGTCCACGTCCCCCCACTGCACGTCGGACCAGAACTGCTTTACGGTCCCCGCAATAAGGCTGCCCCGCCAGACCACCGGGTCGGTCTCGTCCTCCACCAGCAGGTTAAGGGACATCATCTTCACGCCCCCCGCGCTCTCCACGGGGTAGATGCCCTCGTCATCGCCCACCGCCCGCTGGTGTACGCCAAAGGCCTTAGGAATAGACGGACCGGTGACGTCGGCGTCCAAAATAGCCGCTTGTTTGCCGCTTTTCTGCACGGCGGCGGCCAGGCAGGAGGTGACAAGGCTCTTGCCCACCCCGCCCTTGCCGGACATGACGGCAATGACCTTTTTCACATTGGAATTGGGATTGGCCTTGGCCTTCAGGTCAAACTCAGCGGTGCGCTCGGCACAGCTTTCGCCGCAGGTGGAGCAATCGTGGGTACACTCGGACATAAAAACATCTCCTTTGTTGTATAAAGGCGCCCCCTTGGGGCCTTGTCTCATTTGTAGTGATAGCTCCCGCCGCCGATAAACTCCCGCAGAAGGGAAGCCTTGGGTACCAGCGCTGGGTCCAGTGTCTCAAAATAGTCGAAGGCGGCGGCAAGCTCCCGCAGCTCGGCGGAGCGGGGGTTGTCCCGGGGCACCGCTGCCAGGAAGTCCCCAGCATAGTTCTTCATCACTGGCACCTCATAAGGTAGGGAGGAATCGATAATGACGTCAGCAGTCTCCTTATAAGGGGAAATGTAGAGCTTTTCCCCCCGGCGGACATTGGCCCAGATGCTCAGGGTGTCGGCGATGGAATAGCCCCGGAAATTGAGGTCCCGCACCGCCCGGCGGACGATGCGCATCCATGTGCCCTTAAAGCGGACGGCCCCGTCCTCCATGATGTTGGAGCGGGCGGAGACATAGAGCTTGGTGGCCTCAGGGTGGGGTCCGGCAATGCCGGGCCCCAGGGCATGGATGCCCTCAAAGATACAGATCTCGTTCTTGCCCAGCCGCAGGGGGCGGCCCCGGCTCTCATCCCGCCGCTGGTTGGGAAAGTCAAAGTGGGGGACGATGACCTCTTCCCCCTGGGAGAGCTTGGTAAAGGTCTCGTCCAGGAGGGCCATATCCAGACAAAGAGGGGATTCCAGGTCGAAATCCCCCTCGGGGGTCCGGGGGGCAGTGGCAGGGTCCCGGGTAATGAAGTAGTTGTCCAGGGCCACCGCGTGACACTCTACCCCACGCCGCTCCAGCTCCTCCTCCACCTTCAGGGCGGTGGTGGTCTTCCCCGACCCGGAGGGGCCGGAGAGGAGGACAATGGGGCTTTGAGAAATGCGCTCTAAAATGGTATTGGCGGCGTGGACCACCCTGCTGTGATAGCGCTCATCGCACTGTGAAATAAAAGCAGCGGGGTCCTCGCGGAGATTGGAATTGATCTCTTGCAGTTGATAGGCCATGGCTTGCCTCCTATTTTGTTTGGGTGAGAAATTCGCTTAGCGCGGCCTTTTCTTTCCGCAGCTTATCAATGTCCCGCAGGTATTCCTGGGGATATTTGGGGTTTGCCAGCCGCTCGATCTTTCCCGTGACCGCTTCCACCAGCTTGGTCACTCCGCCGCCCCCCAAGGCCAGAATGGTGTGTAGCTCCTCCATCATGGCAATATTATAGAGGCTGGCATAGCCCGGCTTGGTCCAGCCCACATTTTCAAAGGAGCCGGACATATACTTCTGCCGATAGAGATAATAGGGCGCATAGCCCGCCGAGCGGAGGGAAGCCCAGGCGTCGTCCAGCATTTTTTCCACGGCGGCGTCCGAGGGCAGTTCGTCAGGGCTTTCCATCAATTTTGCCCCTTTTTTCAAGGCCAATGTATGGACGGTGATATTTTCCGGCTCCAGGGCCATCACCTCCCGAAGGGACTTGGCAAAGCCCTCCGGGGTGTCCCCCGGCAGTCCGGCGATCAGGTCCATATTGACGGCAAATCCCCCGGCCTCCCGCACCTGGGCGTAGGCGCGGCGAATATCTGTCCCCGTGTGGGGCCGCCCCATCCGCTCCAAAACTCCATTGTCCATGGACTGGGGATTTACCGAGACCCGGCCCACCCCATGTCGGGAAAGCACCGCCAGCTTTTCAGGGGTAATGGTATCGGGCCGCCCCGCCTCCACGGTGAACTCGGTGCAGCGGTCCAGGGAAATATGCTCCTCCAGCGCGGAGAGCACCCTGTCCAGCTCCTCCGCCGACAGGGTGGTTGGGGTACCGCCGCCTATGTAGACAGTACGGACGCTCCGCCCGGTCTCCCGGAGCAGCACCCCCACCGTCTTGATCTCCTGGCAAAGTCCTTCCACGAAGGGGCCTACCAAGCTCAGACATTGCCCCACCGCCGCCGAAATAAAGGAACAGTAAACACACCGGCTGGGGCAAAAAGGGATACCAATATACAGGGAGACCTCGTCCGGGCGTAGGCTCTCCTTGGCTTTGACGCTCTCCCCGGCGCAATCCACCGCCAGCTGAGCGCGGAGGGGGGAGACATGGTAGGTCTTCTCCAGCTCCTTTTTCGCCTCCTTGGGGGACGCTCCGTTCCAAAGGGCGCGGGTGGGCAGCTTGGTGGGCCGCACCCCGGTGAGGCTCCCCCAGGGCAGGTCGTGACCCAGCAGGGCGGACCCCGCCTTGTAAAAGGCTTGTTTGACCGCCCGCTGGACAGTATGGTAGACCTCCTCGGGAGTTTTGTCCAGCTCCTCGCTGGGAAAGCGCACCACCCCGTTATACCAGCCGTTTTGCCGAAAGACCAGAGCGCTCATGTTGGTGAGCGTCTTCCCCCGGTGGAGGGTAAAGATGACGGCGTTTTTTTCCTCCCCCAGAGAAGCGGGAATAGGGGCGTCTGGATACTCAGGCCGCTCGTTGGGAAAAAGGGTGAGCAGCATCTGCTCGGCGGCGTAGTGGTAGCGCCCGGTATCCCAGTCCACATTGTCGGACGTCAGCCAGAGCTTCACAGACCCATCGCCTCCCGGAGATAGGGATTGCTCCCCTTTTCCCGGCTGAGGGTGGACGGCCCCTCGTGGCCGGGGAGAATATTATAGTTCTCCTCCAGCTCCCCCAGCCGCTTCAGGGAGGCCATGATCTCGCCGTAGTCCCCGCCGGGAAAGTCGGTACGTCCGCAGGAGCCGGCAAAGAGGGTGTCCCCGGTAAAAAGAACGTCCTGGTCATCCGGGGTCCCGCCGTCTTTGACAGTCAGGGGGTCCCGGCATAGCAGACAGACCGACCCCTTGGTGTGTCCGGGGGTGTGGAGCACCTCTATATTTAAGTTCCCCAGCTTCACCACATCTCCATCTTTCCAAGGAGTCAGCGGACCCAAAGCGGCGGTGGGCATAAGCGGGTCTTTGTTGTCGGCGTCGGCGGGGTGGAGGTAGACGGGCACATTGGGAAAGGCCCGCCGCAGGGCGGGAACACCCCCCACGTGGTCATAGTGGCCGTGGGTGAGGAAAATGGCCCGCAGCTCCCAGCCATTGTCCGTGCAGAAGCGAAGCAGGTCTTTGGAAATATCGTCTCCCGGATCGATGGCCGCCAACGCCCCGCTGGGTTCATCAATGAGCAGATAGCAATTGACGTATACGGAGGGGATAAAAATACGGGAAATTTTCATTTTGTTATCACCTCATAAGATAAGTGCAGGTGCGGCCATGCCCAACAGAAACGCGTTTGCCGCTTTTCGGTCTGAAAACACATGAATTTCCCGGCCTTGACGGTATTGCTTTAGCAGCTCCAATATCCGGGGGCGTTGGTCACGGGCAAAATCCAATATCCACTGCCGGAACTCCGGGTCAAACCCGGTCTCCGTCCAGGGCATATCCTCCCGCTCTTTTCCCACCCGCTCTTGCGCCCCGGCAAGGCAGACCTCCAGGGGGTAGTCCAGGAAAAAAACAGCGTCGCAAGCCTTCAGCCGGGGTTCCAGGGTGCGCAGATAGTTGCCGTCAATGATCCAACGGGACTGCCCGAGCCATTGGGCCAGACCCGCGTCAAATTCTTTCCGCGTAATGTTGGTCCTATCCGGCTTGTGCCAGAGCATATCCAAATAACGCAGAGGCAGGCCGGTCTTGTCCCGCAGCGCCCGGGCAAAGGTACTCTTTCCCGCGCCGGGGCAGCCGACGACCAAAACCCGTTCCATTTTATATTACGTCGGTATCCAAAATGATGGTCACCGGGCCGTCGTTTTGGGAGTAGACCTGCATGTCCGCGCCAAACTCCCCGTGTTCCACGTGGAAGCCCCGCTCCCTGCACTTTTCCATGAACCGCTCATAAAGGGGAATGGCGGTGTCGGGACGGGCGGCCCCGGTAAAGCCGGGGCGGCGGGAGCGGCAGTCGGCAAAGAGGGTAAATTGGCTGACGACCAGCAGCGACCCGCCCACCTGCTCCAGGTTCAGGTTCATCTTTTCATTCTCGTCTTCGAAAATACGCAGGTTGCACACCTTTTCCGCCAGGTGGTCGCATTCCTTCTCGGTGTCGGCCACGGCCACCCCCAGCAGCACCAGAAAGCCCCCGTCGGTCTTGCCTACCGTAACGCCGCCAATGTCCACCCTGGCGTTTTTGACTCTGGTCACTACCGCCCGCATACGCCCGCCTCCTATTCTACGCAGCAGATATTTCCACTGTTCTTTATTGTACCCGACCCATGGGGAAATTTCAAGGGGCGGAGAAAAGGCCGGGAATGACTTGTGTTTTCTCCCGGATTCGAGTATAATCAAGAAAAGTTCCGCCGTGATTTTACCGAAAGAGGGTTTTTTTATGAAGCTGGGCATTGTGGGGCTGCCCAACGTGGGCAAGTCCACTCTGTTTAACGCCATCACCAACGCCGGCGCCGAGAGCGCCAACTATCCGTTCTGCACCATCGACCCCAACGTGGGGGTGGTGGCGGTGCCCGACAGCCGTCTGGACTGGCTCAGCGAGTTCTACTCCCCCAAGAAAACCACCCCTGCCGTCATTGAGTTTGTGGACATTGCTGGCTTGGTGAAGGGGGCCAGCAAGGGCGCGGGCCTGGGCAACAAGTTCCTGGCTAACATCCGGGAGTGCTCCGCCATCGTCCATGTGGTGCGTTGCTTCGACGACGAGAACATTATGCACGTAGTAGAGAACACCAGCCTCAACGTCCCGGTGGACCCGGTGGGGGACATCGCCGCCATTGACATCGAGCTTATCATGGCCGACATCGAGATGGTGGAGCGGCGGATCAAGAAGGCCGAGACCGCCGCCAAGGGGGACAAGAAGTTCCTTCAGGAGGCTGAGCTGTTTACCCGGCTCCGGGATTGGCTCAACGACGGCAACTCCGCCCGGTCTTTTGACTGCGATGAGGATGAGAGGGCGGTCATCGCCACCGCTGAGTTGCTTTCCCTCAAGCCCATCATTTATGCCGCCAACCTGGATGAAGACGGCTTCGCCGACTATCAAAATGTGCCTTATTACAAGCAGGTGGCCGAGCTGGCCCAGCGGGAGGAGGCCCAGGTCATCCCGGTATGCGCCAAGTTAGAGGCCGAGATCGCCGAGCTGCCCGCCGAGGACAAGGCGGCCTTTTTGGAGGACCTGGGCATTCCCGAGTCCGGCCTGGACCGGCTTATCAAGGCCAGCTACACCCTGCTGGGGCTGATCTCCTTCCTCACTGGAGGAGAGGACGAATGCCGCGCCTGGACCATCACCAAGGGCACCAAGGCCCCCCAGGCTGCGGGCAAGATACACACCGACTTTGAGCGGGGCTTTATCCGGGCGGAGGTCATCGCCTTCGACGACCTGGTAATGTGCGGCTCCATGGCCGCGGCCAAGGAAAAGGGGCTGGTCCGCAGCGAGGGTAAAGACTATGTAATGAAAGACGGGGATATCGTCCTATTTAGATTTAACGTATAAGAGCGTCTAAAGCAAGCGCCCGGTGGTTGACCACCGGGCGCTTTTATTTATTGTCTGCTATATGACCACTTTCACTTTTTCAGGTAGTTCCACACCAGCACGGCGGCCTCGGCACGGGTGGAGGTGCGGGTGGGGGCGTAGTTGCCTACTCCGTCCCCGGAGACGATCCCCAGAGCCTGGGCCAGGGCGGCATAGCCCAGGTCGGCTTCAGGAATTGACGCCGCATCGGTGAAGTCACAACGGAAGATGCCGGGAAGCCGGGCCACATCGCCGTAGCCCAAACTATTCAGAAGCATTTTCACCATCCCTGCACGGGTGACGGCCTCGTCCTCCGCCCGCTCGGCCTGGGTGAGAAGTCCCTGGCGGTAGGCATAGTCGTAAAGCCAGTCCCAGCCGTCTTCCCCGTCCCGCTCGGTGACGGTGTAACCGTCCATACTGGCCAGCAGCTTTAGATAATCCAGCTGGGTGAGGGTCTTGTCCGGCTCGGCCTTGCCCCCCAGCCAGCCCACGTTGAACCGGGCCAGCTCGTCCAAAATGTCCTTGGCCCAATGCCCGGTGAGATCGTCATAGGTCATCTTCTCGGCCTCTTCACGCTTTTCCCGGACCACTTCCCCGGTCTTGGCGTCCACCCCGGAGCACCAGCCGTCCTGGGCGCCGAGGGCGTAGCCCGTCTTCAGGGCGTTATAGTAGGCGTAGCCCGCGTTCCGCAGCAGTTCAAACTTTTCGTTCATATCCAGAGCAATGGGGACAGCCAGATAGGCCAGCTCCACCGGGTAGCTTTCGCACCAGGCGTCCACGGCGGCGGCCAGGGAAATAAGCCCGTCGGCGCTGTCAAAGACTACTTCATCGTCAAACCGCTTGGAAAAGCTGACAATATAGCCGTCGGCGTCCACCTGGGCGGAGATGCTGTTTCCGGGGAAGAAGTACCCGTTTTCCTTCTGGGCAAAGGTAAAGCTCCACCCGATGGCCTTTTCGGCGGCGTCGGGGGCGTTATATGCCTCGGTCTTGGCAAACTGCTCCCCCCACAGCTTGGTGAGGAAGGCGGAGGCTTTGGCCTGGGCGTTCTTTGCGGAAATCGTCTTGAGGGGCTTTTCCTCCTTGTCGCTGTCAATGATCTGCAGTTCATATCGTCCGGGGCCATAGCCGGACATGCTCTTTAGCTCCCCGGTCTTGGCGTCCACCGCCACGTTACGGCGGTATATCCCCTCTTCGGTGTTTTTCGCATAGGACACCCGGGCGGTGACGCTGCTGTCGTCCCGATCCACGGTGTAGCTGGCCGTGCCCAGGGTGTAATCCTTCAGCCCCAGCTCACCCCAGGCCCTGATCTTTTGATCCAGGGCGTCCTTGTCCAGCACGCCCTCCAGCTTGGCCACTCCCTCCAGCTCGGTAGGGGTGAGGGTGGGCGCTGCCTCCGGGGCGGCAGCGTCTCCGGCAGAAGCCATAAATTTGTTGCTCACTCCGCCTCCGGCCTCGTAGTCCCGGCGCAGCTTGTCCCGCAGCTCGGTAAGGTTCACCAGCTCTCCGGTGGCGGCGTCTACATAGAACTCATCGGTGGAATTGGGCAGATAGCGGAGCACCGCTTTTTTCTCGCTGCCGTCCTTGCCGTCCCAGTCCAGGACATATTCCAGGCGCATAGAGAGGGTAGACTTCAACTGCTCCCGGGCCTTCTCCGCGGTGGTGGAGGTGGCGGCGGGGCCGGGGTCCCCGGCGTAGTCGGACACATCCCCCCGCCAGAACCGGGTGATCTCTCCGTCGGAGAGCCGCACCCGGACTGACACCGACATGGGGGAGGCAAGGCCATTGAGCTTCACATCCCCCTGGAAGGTGTAGCTGGTGGCGGAGAGGGATTCGGAGCTATTTTCCTCGAGGACCACCGCTTCGTTGTCGGCCAGGACCCTATCCAAAAACGCCTGTGCATAGCCCTTGGCCTGAAGCATAGTCATGGGCGGGAACTTACGCCCCCGGTCCCCCTGAGAAGCATAGACCGGCTCAAGGGAGCCTTTTTCCCAGCGGTTAAGGGAGACCACCTTGCCCTCGTCGGTGGCGGTGATCCGAAGCTGCTCGTCGTCGCTGTCCCAGCTCAGGCTCCAGCGGGTGCCCAAAGCAGTCTCGTCCGGCTCGCCGTAAAATTCCGTATACTCGTCGGAAATGTCAAGAATGGCCTTGACCGCCAACGTTACCTTGGCAAGCCGCGCGTCGGCGGCCTCCACGGCCAGGGCGGGAGCGGCCAGAGACAGCGTCAAGGCCCCGGCGGTCAGGGCGGCGGCAAATTTTTTCAGCTTCATGTCTGCTACCTCCTCTTTGGGCCAGCGGCCCTATTTGTCCGTTTAGACGGCGGAAACTTGAAAAAGTTTCCGCCCCCGGCAAAATTTTTTTAAAATTTAAAATTTCCCCTTTACAAATTAGAACATCTGTTGTATATTATAGGAAACAGATGTTCTATGAAACAAATTTTCGACAGCCGCGCTTTTACAGTACGGTTTATTGGACAGTAGATTTGATATCCTTGGGATAACAAATCAAAGGAGGAACCACCATGGATACTACCTATTATCGCTTTGAAACCAGAAAGGTCAAGGTCAGCGGCGGCGCCGACCTGCTGACCATCGTCCCCACGCCCGTGGCCGCCCCCGCCGGAGAGGTGCTGGATTTTGACCGATGCCGCAGAAGGCTGGAAACCAAGACGGCCTGGCAGGGACTTGCCAAGGCGGCGGCGGAGGTCAGCTTTCCCGCCGCCGGAGCCGATGAGGACACAGCATATGAAGCCGCGGCCCCGGCAGAGAAGGCTCCTGAGGGGGTCTCCACGGAGTCCCGGCCTCTTTCGGGAAAGAAAGGCCATCGGTCCGCCCCGGCGAGAAAGCCCTCTCCGGCAGCCAAACTCCACAGCGCTGTCCAGACCGTCCGAACGAGCCGGGCAGGGAGCTGGTTGGAGCTGTGCGCCTCGGTGGCCATGATCCTGGTCTGCGTGTGTGCGGGCTGGGCTTTTTTGGCCTTGGTCTGACCGGCCTTTAAATGTAAATATCCCGCAGAAACCAAAGCCCCGGCGTCCTATGGACGCCGGGGCTTTGGCCGATCTTAACAGAATGTTGTTTTCACCGCTATGATTGCCGTTTGTATTTTTTCTGTGTGGCGATGCCGCCCCGGATGTGCCGCTGGGCGGTGTTTTCGTCCAGCACCTGGCGCACCTGTAGGTAGAGGGGACGGTTAAAGGTAGGTAGCCGATCCTGTAAGTCCTTGTGCACCGTGCTTTTGGAAACTCCAAACTTGGCCGCCGCGGACCGGACGGTGGCCCGATTCTCTATAATGTACTGAGCGAGCCGGACCGCCCGCTCCTCCATATTTCCCTTCACAGGCAACACTCCCCAATGCGTTCGTCCTGGGAAAGATATATGAGCGGAGGAGGGCAAATATGAGCGTTTCTATTCCTCTGCCAGGGCCAGAAAGGCCGCCCCGGCACAGCGGGCAAAGGCCCTGGCCCCGGCCAGGGCCTCCTGGAGGGTGTTGCCGTGACTGCCCACCTCCACCAGCAGAGAGCCGGGAGCCAGGTCCTGATTGTAGACCGACTGCCGCAGGGTCATGGGCCGGGCCAGGGTGGGATAGAGGGTGTCCAGATTTTTTTGAAGCTTGGCCGCCAGGGTCAGGTTCTTTTCCCAATTGGGATGGCCCTCCCCACTGCCTACCACCAGCATGACCTGGGCGGTCTTGACGCCATCAATGTCTGTGACCACCTTATAGACCGTACCGTCGCCGCCAACAAGGGCGTCCCGGTGGACGTCCAGCACCAGTTTAACGGTGGGGTACCGCTCCAGATATTCCTTTACACCGGCCCCGGACCGGGAGTAGGCCCCGGCATACTTTGGGTAGTCATAGAGACTTCGATCATGGATCACGTTCAGTCCCATTTCGGTAAAGACCCGCTCCATTTCATCTCCCACCCGAAGCATATTTTGCCCCTCGTCCAGGGTACGGGAATTGTCGCTGGGAAGGTATGTATCCCCGCCGTCGGGGGTATATGCCTCAGTAGCATGGGTGTGGAGGATCAAAATTTGCGGTCCCTCCTGGGCCGGGGAGAGGGAAATATCCGGCTTGGCTCTGACCGCCTTGGAAAGGTCCGCCTTTAAATTTGTTCGGTTGTAGAGGTACAGCCCGCCCCCGGTAACGTACCCCTCGTCGGTGGCAGGCACCAGCGTCCGCTCTACAATATCCCCGGTCCCGGCGTGTTGGGGCAGCCGCTCTTCCGTCACATCGTCTTGGTCGGGGGCGGGCTGGGCCATAGGAAGGGGTGATGTCTGGGCCGGCTCTTCCTTTTTTCCGCCCGGATTGGCCTCCAGCAGCGCGGATTGTCCCACCGCCAGCCGCTGCCAGAAGGGAAGTCCGCCCTCGGAGTCGCCCAGTTCCGCGCGAAGCACGGCGGTCACAAATCTCTCGCTGCTGCTCAGCCGCCGCAGCTCTCCCGCCACCGCCCCCGCTCCGGCGCTGAGCAGCAGCGCCCACAGAGCCAAGGTGGCCAGGCACACCGCCACCCCCCGGCGAAAGAGCCGCCCCCAGCTTATTTTTCCCATTGCTTGTCCCTCCCGGCTTTTTGCCCATGATCGACAAGAGCAAACACGCGCCAAAGGGCACGCTTGTCAATTATGGGCATTGTCATAGAGCAGTTTATGCCCTTGCCAGGGGAAAATAGACCAAGTTACTCGATCAATCCCTCCAGGTCCTCCAGGTCCAGTCCCGGCTGAAGAGCCAGACTGACGCCGTAACCGATGACCTTAGACATATCCTCCACCCGCTGGTCAATGTCTCTGGGTGTGACCATCAGGCTTGCGCCGGGGAGCTTTGCCAACTCCTCCGAGTCCATTTCCCGCCCCGTCTCCTCCAACAGGTCGGCGCAAAGGGTAGCCCCGTCCACCACTGTGGGCACCCCCACGGCGATAACGGGGACCCCCATACTTTCCTCATTCAGGGCAAAGCGGTGATTGCCCACGCCGGAGCCGGGAGCAATGCCGGCGTCACAGACCTGTACTGTGGCGCAAAGCCTCTCCACCCGGCGGGCGGCCAGAGCGTCCACTGCAATGATGGCGGCGGGGCGGGTCTGGGCGCAGACTGCCTGGGCGATCTCCCCGCTCTCAATGCCGGTGGTGCCCAGCACTCCCGCCGCCAGGGCGGAGACCGGGCGAAAGGAGCTGAAATGCTCCGGGGCCATGTCAATAAGGTGCCGGGTCACAAGGGTCCGATCCGTGGCTTTTGGTCCGACAGCGTCGGGAGTAATGGCCCGGTTCCCCAGTCCGACCACCATCACCGCTTGGTCCCCCTCGGGCAGCAGCGGCTTCAAGATCCCCGCCAGGGCGGCCACCGCCCGGGGAAAAGCCCCCTCCTCCCGGCGGCCCAGGCCGTTAAGGTCCAGGGTGTGGTAGACCCCGATGGGCTTGCCCAGGGCCTCCGCCCCGGCGGAGTTCGTCACCCGGACGGTGGTAAGACGAAAGCCCCGCTCCCAGGTCTCCGAGCTTTCCACCCCTTCCAATTCTACCGCATTGCCCAGCAGCTCCCGCGCCTCCAGGGCCAGGTCGGTCCTCCGTGTCAGCATATTCGCTCCTCCTTACCCCAAGATATTGTGTTGAAATATTACTTCACAGGCTATTTTTTGCGGGAAAGTCCCGACTATACGAAAAAATCAGAAAATCTCAAAATAATTCTTGCATTTTGGGGCCGCTTCTGCTAAAATAGGTATCTACACGGGCGTGGTATGCCCGAATTTCACTCGGAGGAGGTGTTTGGTTTGCCGAACATTAAGTCTGCCAAGAAGCGTGTTCTGGTGAACAAGGCCAAGGCTTTGCAGAACAAAGCGGCCCGGTCCGCTCTCAAGACCAACCTGAAGAAGTTCGAGGTCGCGGTGGCGGATGGCAACCGCAGCGAGGCCGAGGGCGCTTATAAGGTGGCCGTCAAGGCGGTGGATAAGGCCGTCCTGCACGGGATCCTGCACAAGAACAATGCCGCCCACAAGAAGAGCGGCATGACCCTGAAGCTCAATAAGCTGGCGTAATTGCCAATCGGGTCCCTTCAAACCGCCTGCTTCCGCAGGCGGTTTTTTCTTACATGTTCCCGGCGGGAATTTCCCCCATGTACCGCGGGCTGTCCCATTTTGGCAAGCCCCGGCGTGAAAGGAGGCGTTGGCATGGACCGGCTCAGGCGAAATCCCTTTTTAGGCTTTGTCCTTGAAGTGGCGGAGCTGTACTTCAATAAGCGGGTGGCCCGTTCCGCCGCGGAGCTGGCTTATTTCCTCATTTTGACCTTTTTCCCCGCCATTATTTGTATCAACGCCGTCATCGGCACCCTCCACCTAAACGTGATTTCCCTGCTGGACCAGGCCGCAGAGATCATTCCCTACGACGCCATGACCATTATCAAGGACTACGTTAACTACATCACCGGCAACCAGTCCATAACTTTGCTGGCGGCGGGGGGGACCATGCTTCTCTTTTCCGCGTCGGCAGCCATGCGCTCGCTGATGAATGTGATGAGCGATATATACGGGCAGAGAAGCTACAGCGGTATTTGGCAGATCGTAGCCAGCGTAGTCTTTTCCGTGCTCTTTCTTCTGGCAATTTATCTTTCGGTGGTGGTGGTCCTCACCGGGAACTGGCTGTTTCGCCTGCTGGACGACCTGCTCCATCATATCCCCGCCCTGTCTTGGGTGCGGCTTCCGTGGGAGTGGCAGTGGATGCGCTTTTTGATTCTTTTTTGCTTTCTTCTTATGGTAGTTATGCTCATTTATAAGGCTACCGCCCCCCGTGGCCGTCCCCGTCCCCCGGTGCTTACCGGGGCCTTTTTATCCACCACCGCCCTGGTGCTCTCCTCCATCCTCTTTTCCTACTTTATCGGACTCTCCTCCCGCTATTCTCTGGTCTACGGGTCACTGACGTCGGTGGTCATCCTCCTCATTTGGCTCTATCTCTGCGGCACCATCGTCATTTTGGGCAGCTGCGTGAACTGCGTCTGGTATGGCCGTAAAAAACAGGCCCAAAGGGACAGGCATTAAGCATATTGCACAAATTGACAAGCCACAAATTGTGCAAACCTTATAAGTCCTGCCATTGACTTTCCTCGCTCCCCCTGCTAAAATGTGGCTCGACCCTGAGGGACGCCTCGGGGGATCCCATTGTGAAAGGAGGAGTCGTCATGATCAAAGAGATCCAGATCAAGGACCAGGCTCAAGTACAGAAGATCAACCGACTGGCCAGCAGCGCGCCTTATGACGTGTGGCTCCATTCCGAGACTGTGATGCTTGACGCCCGCTCTTTGCTGGGGCTGTATGCCCTTATCGGCAAGAAAGTCCGCGTGGTGGCCGAAGATAACGTTGATCCCCATCAGTTTGGGAAGCTGGTAGACCGCATGGAGTAAGCTTCGGCGGTCACACACAAAGGAAGTGAGCGGTGGGAGAGTTCCCGCCGCTTTTCTTTTTTATTTTTTGGGGGAACTTTTTTGGTCCCTTGCCGTCTAAGGAAAAAGTATGATAAAATGATCATACCTCCGGGGCCGCCCAAGGCCGCCCCAAAGACAAAGAAAAGGAGCAAATGACATGAGATTCAAACGCCTTTCCGCCGCCGCCCTGGCCCTGGTCATGGCCGCCAGCCTTCCCGCCGCCTTTGCCGCGCCCGCCGACGGCGCCCGCGGCCCCCTGCAGGTCGTCCCTATCTCCGCCCAGCTTCCTGAGCCGGTAGACCTGCCCCTTCCCGCTTCCTACCAGTCCCAGCTCTTCCTCAACGGTGAAGCCCTGGACGCCTCCGCCATTCCCGGCGTAGCGCCGAACCTGGTGCCCATGCGTCTGCTCTGCGAGGCTGACGGCGGCATGGCCCAGTGGTACGAGGAAGACAACCAGGCGTTCTTCTACCTGGCCAACCAACGGATCATTATCAGCTTTGCCGACAACTCGGTGGAGCTGGAATTTGAGCCGGTGGAGGGGGTCAAGGCCACTTTGGTGGACGGTGTCACCTTCCTCCCCGCCTCCTTTATTAACACCCTGGAGGGGGTAGAGGTCAATGAAAACCCGGAGCTGGATGTAGACCGCATTGACGTGAAGACCCCCAACGGCACCCCCCTGATGAAGCTGGCAAATCAGCTGTTGGAGACCGCCGCGCTTGGCAGAGGGATGCAGTCCTCCCCCGCTGAGCTGGAGGAGGTCTATGGCGAAGCCATGGGCTTCAAGGCTGAGTATATGACCGAGGGCGTGGCCTTTCTGCCCATGATGACCTCCCCCGACACTCTGGTGCTGGGCAAGGCGGCCCAAGGCAAGGTGGACGCACTGAAGGAGTTCTTTGACGCCTACCGCAAGAGCCAGGAGGACACCTTCTCCTGGTATCTGAGCCAGAATCTGCCCAAGGTGCAGAACGCCAAGTTTGTCACCGAGGGAGACTGGTTCATGTTCCTCATTGCCGAGAATGCCGACGAGGCGGTGGAGCTGTTCCACGCCCAGGCCGCGGAGCTGGAGTAAGTTCCCGCGCGCCTTGCCTTTACTTACAAAGGACCGCCCCTGCCGGTCATCGGCAGGGGCGGTCCTTTGTCGTTTCTTATGGGCGGGCAGCTGGTAACCGCCCCGCTCAATACCGTCGGTCTAAAGTCTCGATGATGGCGGCGATGGTCCCCTCCTCGCAGGCGGGCAGAAGAGCGGCCCCCCAATCCTTCACCTCTTGGGCACAGTTGGCCGGGGCGAAGGGGATGGCGGAGACGGAGAGCATGGGCAGGTCGTTCTGGTTGTCCCCCACGCAGTAAATGTTTTCCCGGGCAATGCCCAGCCGCTGGGCCAGGGCCAGCACGGTACTGCCCTTGGTACAGCCCTTGGCGGTGACCTCCAGCATATGGGGGTTGGAGAAGATGGCCTCGTAGCGGTCGGGCCACCTGGAAAGGATATCCGCCTGGGCGGGGAGCAGAATTTCATGCTCGTGCTGCAAGATCACCTTGTGCCAAGGCTGGGGCATTTGGGCAATGGGGCACTCCACTGGCGTCACCCCCGCCCGCTGGATGTGGTACCAGGTCCAGTAGTTGGGGTTGAAGATATAGACCTCCTCGCCGTGGTAGGCCTCGGCGCTCAGCTCCGGGCGGAGGGTAAACAGCTCTTCCAGGTCGGCCCCGGCGGTATCGGGCATGGTGAACTCCGCCAGCAGCTCCTCTTTTTCAAAATCGTAGAGCTGAGCGCCATTGGCCAGAATCACCGGGGCGTTCACCGGGGTCAGTTGGAGCAGGGGGGCAAAGGTCCTGTGGGCCCGCCCGGTAGAGATGGTGAAACGACCGCCCTGGGCTTCAAAGTAGGCGAGAGCCTCTAAATTGGCGGGAGCGACCACCCCGGCGGCGCTGTAAAAAGTGTCGTCAAAGTCGCTGGCCAGCAGTACGCCGTCAAATTTTCCCAAAGGCGGGCCCTCCTTCTGTCGTGTTATTTCAGGTCATTTCCCTCCAGCCACTTCCGAACAGCGCTCACCTGACTCAGGGCAAAGACGCCCACCACGGCAATCACAGTGCTGGGGAGCATATAGAACAGATTATAGAGTGCGGAGTAGAAGAAGGGCGTGGTCATGGTCAGCCCCAAAA
Organism: uncultured Oscillospiraceae bacterium; assembly: GCA_910577415.1. Lineage (GTDB taxonomy): Bacteria > Bacillota > Clostridia > Oscillospirales > Oscillospiraceae > Vermiculatibacterium. Next base: position 73,525 of record CAJTLK010000001.1, on the reverse strand, counting down.
ACTCCTCGGGCATCCACTCGGCGTATACGGTCACGCCGCTGAGGTAGTGAATAACAAAGCGGGCCACACAGCCGATGAGGGCGGCCAGCCAGGCCAAATTGGCCTTCCGCTTCAACACCCCGGCAAAGCCCACGAAGGCATAGGCCACCGAGTAGTCAAAGACAATAGACACCCAGCTGATGACAAAGCCCTCGCCCAGGAAGTATTTCAATGTACCGAAGACCAGTCCGGCTCCCACGCCCCAGCCCCAGCCCCAACGGATGGCAAACAGGATCAGGGGGATCATAGTGGCGTTGATGGAGCCTCCGCTGGGACCTACGTCCAGTTTGACATAGCTCAGCACCGCCGCGATGGCGACACAGAGCGCTCCCTCGCAGAGCATCCGCACTTTTTCGTTTCGCATCTTTTTTGCCTCTCTTTCAAAAAAGTACCGCAAGCGCAAACCGGGACAGCGCATTGCGGTACGAAAAAGAGACGAAACTCTCGAATCGCTTCCTACGCCGGCATTACCCGGATCAGGTTCAAGGGACCGGGGATGGCGTTACATCCCTGCATCTCAGCCGGACTTGCATCCAGCGCCCCTGTATTCAGTTTGCTCTGCGGTCTGCAAAATATTGTATACCCCTGTGAAAGTTTTGTCAAGAAGCCCGCCCGGAGGAGTTCTCCGGGCGGGCTTCTTTCGCTACATTGCCAAAGGACGTTACCGTCGCTTTTTACTTCTTGGTCTCGGCGCCGTCCTTCTTTTTCTTCTGGGTCATATAGTAGTAAGCTCCGCCCGCGACAGCGGCCACCACCACAATAATGGCGATAACGATCCCGATAACTCCGCCGTTACCGCTGTTCTCGGCCTCAGGGGCCGCGGTAGGCTCGGGAGTAGGCTCCGCAGTGGGGGCGGGGGTGGTCTCAGGCACGGCCATGGTGGCCACAGCCACCTCCTGGGGTGAGGTAAAGGCGGAGGCGGTACCGGTGCCGTCGGCGCCGGACTTCTCAGGGGCCTTGTCCGACTTCTTCAGGAAGTCGCCCAGGTCGGGAGTGCCGTCCTCGTTGCGCGTCACGCCCTTGAACTCCAGGGAGACGAAGGCGTCGGCGCCGATCTTCTTGCCGGAGGAGTTCTGACTCGCCGCGCCGTCCCAGTAGTAGTTGGAGGAGCCGGTGTACTTCCGGGTGTCCTGACTGCCCTTGGGCTTGAAGTTCTCCTCCACGCCGAAGCCGTCCTTGATGGTCTTGTCCTTGAAGGACAGGATGCCGGTGGCCTCAAAGGCGGTGTCGTTGGCGTTGTTGGTGTAGAGGGCCACGTTATAGTTTTCGTTGTTGTAAGTCGTGACGTTCTCCACCTTCAGGTTGGGGCAGGAGTTGCAGTCGATGCCCTTGGCCTTGTTGAAGAAGACGAAGGAGTTGATGAGCTTGTGGTCCACCGCCACGCTGGAGCCGCCCATCTTGAAGCCGTTGCCGTTACCGGCATTGGTGCCGTCCTCCAGGTAGCCGTTGCTGTAGGCGATACTGTTCTTGATGACCACCGCGCCGATGGGCCGCCCGGCGTTGGCGTAGAGGTCAAAGCCGTCGTCGGCGTTATTGTAGGCCACACAGCCGTCAAAGACGTTGCCCTCACCGGCGGTCTGCTTACAGGCAAAGCCGTCGGCATCCTCATAGCCGTCGTCGGCATTGCCGTAGGAGGTGCAGTTGAGGATCAGGTTGTAGGACGGCCACTCGGCGATCACGGTGTCGGCGTTGCCCAGGCGGCGGATCTGAATGCCCGTGTTGCCGTTGTGGTAGGCGTTGACCTGGTCCAGAACGTTATGGTTGCCGGAGATGGCAAAGCCGGGGTTGCCGTCGCCGGAGTTGGTGACGTCAAAGCCGCCGAAGTACCACCAGTCGCCGCCGTGGGAGAAGGTGCTGCCGCCCCGGAGGTCCAGCACGGGTCGGGCCTTGGCCTCGGGGTCGATGAGCATACGGATGGGCTTTTCCTCGGTACCGTTCATGCCCCGGAGGATCTCCAGCCTGTCGCTGAGGTAGTAGACGCCCTCGGTGAGGTAGATGGTCTGGCCGGGGTGGACGCTCTTCACGGCGGTGTAGATGTCCAGAGGACTGTCCTTACTGCCGGTGTTGTTGTACTTACCCACGGGCAGGGGAGCCACATACAGCTCCTCGGCGTCGATGAACTTGGTATCGTAGTAGATGAAGACGCGGGTCTTCATCGGCTCAGTGCTGGCCAGCCTGGTATATTCATCATAGCCCTGGTCCTTGCTGGGGGTAAAGGTCACGTCGGCATAGTTGCGGTCAGGGTGGAGGGTAACGGGCACATTGGTGCGGTTGATCCCGTCCACCGGGAACTTGCCAATGCTCTCACCGTTGAGAGAGACCTCGGCGGTGCCCTTCACGTTACTCTTCACCATCAGGGTATATTCAGGGGTGGTGGAGGCGGAGCCGGAGGTGAGGGAATTGGAGGGGATGGTCAGCTCAGGCGTGATCTCCTCTACGGGCCGCTCCTCGGCGGGCTTGTCGTTGGCGGGGCTGATGGTGGAGAACTTAGCGTTGGACACGGTGATGCGGGCGTTACGGGCGGCGAAGAAGCCCACATAGACGTTGTCGGTGTCCAGATGGCTCAGCGCCTTAGGCTCATAGTTCTTCTGCTGGCCGATGATGTTGCCGGACTTATCGTAGTAGGTCAGGAAATAGCCGGTGTTGTTGCGCTGGATCTCCATGACAAAATCGGTGATGTCGGCGATGGTGCCGTCGGGCTTGTTGGTGTAGTTGCCCACGATGTTGTAGGTACCGCCGCCGGCGCTCTCCTCATCATTGGGGCCGGTAAGGTCCAGAGGATAAGTGATGCCGGGGGCGTATTCCTTCACGAACTTTTCCACATCCTTATAGTTGGAAGGGGTCAGGCCCAGCTTCGCCAGGGTGCCGATGCCCAGGCGCATAGAGTACTTGGTGCCGTCGGCGGCGGTAGCGGGCAGGATCTTGCCGGTGTCGTATTTATACTCCACCTTGGAGGCCATCACCATGTACTGGTTGGACCAGTGGGAGCCGGTCTCCCCGGTCTCGGGCACGCTGTCCCGGACCAGCATGCCGAAGCCCTCCTGGCCGTTGGAATAGGTCCATTTATCCACATGGACGTTGGCCCGGAGGGTAAAGTTCTTGTTCTCGGGCACGGCGGTATAGTAGTAGGCAATGCCGTCGTCGGCGCCGGGCTGGATCTTGCCCTTGCCGCCCTCGGAATAGATGGTGACCTTGCCGTTATTGAGGTCGCCGGTAAAGCCGTTGTTGTCCTCGTTGGTGGACGGGCCAAAGCGAGCAAAGTTCCACACCTGCTTGGCGTCCTGGGTCACCTTAACGGTGACCGCGTCGCACTGGGGGCCGACCTCCTCGCCCCGGACGGCGGCTACGGTGATGACCGCGTCGCTGCCCACGGCCAAACCGCTCACCTCGCACTCGGTGGCAGCGGCGGTGGCGGCGGCGTTGCCGCCCACAAAGACGGTATAGCCGGTGGCCTCGGGCACGGCGGCCCAAACCACGCTCACCTTACCGCCGCCGGCGCTGGTGGCGGAGGAAATGCTGGGCTTTGCCAGGGGGAGAACAAAGGCCACGGGAGCGGAAGGCGTCCCGGCCTTGTCGGCCTCGCCGGAGCGGGAGGCCACGATCTGGAAGGTAAAGGTGTCGCTCTTCTCCGGCATGATGGTGACCGAGTTGCCCTGGGCGGCGGGAGAGGATGCCACCACCGCGCCGGTGGAGTCCACCATGGAGACGGTGACCTTGTCGGCCCCGTCGTAGCCCAGTTTGGCGTCAAAGGTCACGTTGATGGCGCCTTCGTTGACGGCGGCGCCGGTAATGACGGGAGCGGCCACGTCGGCCCAGGCGGTACGGTCAGCCCGGGCGCCGGTGGTGGTGTGGGCCACGCTGACAGCGTGGATACGGACGCCCCGGTTCAGGTTGTCGTCCTCAGTGATGGTGGAGACCACCTGATAGCTGCCCGCCGTCAGGCCGGAGTAAGTCAGGTTGGTGGTGGCGGTACCGGTGACGATGGACACGCCCTCCTTGTTGGGCACCACAGCGCCGGTGCCGGTATTCACCAGCCCCACGGCGGAGGAGTTGCTGCCGCCGGTGGAGGCGGCGGTGACGGTCACGTCGGCGGTGCCGGTGACGGTGAACTCAATGGCGCCCTTCTGGTCCTTGTCCACCTCCACGCAGTAAACGCCGCCCTTGGTATCCTGGTAACGCTGTGTCACCTTGCCGATAATCTTCATAAACCCGTCGGCATAGGTGGTGCCCTCGGGAATAATGGCTTTGTCGGTGGTGGCCTCCGCCCCCAGATTCACGTCGCCAGGGCCAAAGTTATAATTGACGGTAACGCTCTCGCCGCCAGCAGCGGCCCCGTCGCCAGCCTCGGTGATGGTGACGCCGTGGATGCGGACGCCCCGGTTCATACTCTCATCGTCGGTAATGGTGGAGACCACCTGGTAGGTGCCCGCGGCCAGGCCGGAGTAGGTCAGGGTGGCGGCGGCGGTGCCGGTGACAACGCCCACGCCCTCCTTGTTGGCGACCACAGAGCCGTCTGCCATATTGATAAGCCCCACGGTGGAGGAGTTGCTGCCGCCGGTGGAGGCGGCGGACACGGTCACGTCGGCAGTGGCGCGGGTGGTAAACTCAAGGGCACCCTTCTGGTCCTTGTCCACCTCCACGCAGTAAACGCCGCCCTTGGTATCCTGGTAACGCTGTGTCACCTTGCCGATGACCCGGATGTATCCGCCGGCAAAGGTGGTGCCCTCGGGGATAATGGCCTTGTCGGTGGTGGCCTCCGCCCCCAGATTCACGTCGCTGGGCGCGAAGGTGTAGGTCGTCCCCGCCGCGCTGGCCGGGAGCGCCCCGACACAAGCCAGGGAAATCGCCATCACCAGTGACAGCACGCCGGCGGTCAGTCGGTGCAGCAGCTTCTTTCTCATAGTGCGTCCCTCCAAAAATATTGATTCTCTGCCTGGAAAATTCGACATTCTGCTACATATCAGTGTACCACACCCCCCGCACAGGCGCAAGAGAAAAAACAAGGACCGCAGTGATTTTTTGGCCCGCCCTTTTAAAAGATCCCCCTGAGGCGGGCATAGCCCGTCTCAGGGGGACTGTATGCTTAAAGCCACTGGCTTATGCCCTTGGGCAGGCATTCTCCCGCTCCGGCAGGGATGTCTTTTTCCTTTTCCAAAAAGCGGAGGCCGCCCACCAAAAAAGGAGGAAGCACAGCCCGCCGGAAAGGTCGATAAGCGCATCGGAAAGCTTGCCGTCCCGGCCAGGGACAAAGGTCTGGTGGAATTCATCCAGCCCCGCCAGCAGAGCGCAAGCCCCTGCGGCGAAAACCGTTCTGCGTCCGGGCCAGAAACCTGCCCGCCACAGCCCATACAGGAGCAGGGCGGTGAGAATAAAGTAGATGCCCATATGGGCGGCCTTTCGCAGAAAAAAGGTCAGCAGCAAAAAGGCGTCCCAATCGCTCTCAAAAATTTCCCCCAGCTCCCCCAGCAGGCCAATGGAACGGCGGGCCACCTCGCCGCTCAGGCGCCCGGACTCCTCCCCGGTCTGGGCGGAAAAGGCAAAGATCACGGCATACCAGGCCGCCGCCGGAAGAAAGCTCAGCGCCTTGGCCCGCCGGGTCTGGGCCGGGGTCTTCAGTTTGGATATATCCATAGGCCGCGCCCTCCAGGAAAATGGGCAAGAGATATCTCAGAGCACCTGGTCCAGATTGGCCAGCACCTGTGCCCACTCGGCCCGGGTGAGGGTCTTATCCAGCATCAGGTTACCGCTCTGGTCGCCCTTAAAGAGGACGGCGGTGACGCCCTTTTTGGCACAGTACGCGTCCATGATGGTCTTCACATCCCCCCGGAGGGCGGTGCTGTCGGCAAAGGTGGCCGCCGTGCCGGTGTAAAGCCCCTGTTGGGAAGCCCAGGCCACGGCGGGGGCGTACCACGCGTCGGAAACGGGCGCGGCAGCCGCGGTAACGGTAACGCCGTGGATGCGGACGCCCCGGTTCATGTTGGGGTCGTCGGTGACGGTGGAGACCACCCGGTAGGTCCCGGCGCCCAGCTGGTAGGTGAGGTCGGTGGGAGCGGTATCGGTAACGGTGGAAATGCCCTCCGCGTTGGGTACGGTGGCTCCGGTGGCGACGTTGAGCAGCCCCACGGCGGAGGTGTTGCCCTTGCCGGTGGAGGAGGCGGAGATCACCGCCTCGGCGGTGGAGGCCACGGTGAATTCAATGGCCCCCTTCTGATCCTTGTCCAGCTCGGCGCAGAAGGCCGCGCCCCGGCCTTCATGCCAGCGTTGGACCACCTTTCCGGTGGTCTTCAGATAGCCTCCGGCGTAAGCGGTCCCCTCGGGGATGACCGCCCGGTCATCGGAGGTGCCCAGGGAAATGTCGGCGGGGTCAAAGCTATAGGTCTCGCTCCCGCCCGCCGTGACGGCGGGGGACCCCTCCATATTGTAGAGGGTCTGGTAGATGGAGGCAATGGTCAGCTCCCTGTTCGGCTCAAAGCCCAGGTTGGTACCCTTCATGGCTCCCTTCGCCAACACGGTCTTGACGGCGGGATAGAACCAGTCGCTCTCTGTAACGTCCGCGGGCATCGTCACCTCCACAGCAGGGGTGTCAGGGGAGGCCGAGGGGGCCGGAGTGGCCGTGGAGGGAGCGGTATCCACCTTGGGCGCCGTCACCGTTCCGGCGGGATGGACAATGGCAGAGGCAGCCTTCATGGGTCCGGCATAGGCTCTCACCATCTCCTCGGCCTTGGCGTTGCTCTCGTCCAGCTTATAATCGCCTGAGGGAATATAGCTCAGCTTGGGGTCGATATCGAAGTTGGCATAACGGTTTTTGGAGGCCACGGTCTGGGTCTTGTCCTTCACCACGGTGCCCTGGCGATCCCCGGAGCAGCCGGTAAACTTGTCGTTAAAGCTCTTGATAGGCCCGCCCGCGCCATTGCCGCCGTCCTTCTTTTCAATGCGCATAGGGTTTTTGGAGCTGATGAAGGAGTTGTACTCAGAGAAAATGTAGCAGTTGGCCCGGGTGTTCATGCAATAGCTGCTCTGGTTCTCATAAATGCTATTGTAAATGTGCATATTGGCCTGACGGCCCAGAGGCCCCCGGGACTCGCACTTATAATAGTGGTTGTGGTGCCAGGTGACATTGTACTGCATATTGTTATCCGCGCCGCCGATCAGATGGGTCTTGTGGTAGCTCTCAAAGTAGTTGTAGCTCAGGGTCATGTACTGGCCCCGTTTAAAGTCCACGGCGCCGTCGCCCTCGGCCTTATCCACCGCGGCGGGGTTGGCGATCTTGGGACCATAGAACGAGCAATTGTGCACCCAGGTCCGCTCCACCGGAGCGGTGAGCTTGTCGCCCTCCTGGACACCCTCAATGTTGACACAATCCTCGGGCACGTTGCGGAAGGTGATGTTGCGCACCTCAAAGCTCTTGCCCACACCCTGGTTATAGTCGCTGGTCTGGCAGGAGAAGCTGACGCCCCAGCCGTTGATGACGGCGTCATTGCCCACGCCCTCAATGGTGAGATCCTTAGCCCCCGCCATGGAGATCATTCCGCCGTTATCGCCGTTCTGCTTCTCGGCGTCGGTGCTCATTTTCTTCTCGCTCACGCCCTTAGGGGCCTTCACATCGCCCACGATACGCACCACCAGGGGGGTGCCGGCCTTGGCCAGCTTGTTCAGCACCCCGGTCTTGCGGCCCAAAATGTTGCCCAGGCCGGTATAGGTGGCTCCGCCCACGGTGAGCTTTACGGTATCCTTGTTTTCATCGGTGACATAGATCACCTTGGCCTTTTCCTTCAGGGTGCCGTCGTCGTTGTAGGCGCCCACGCCGTCGGTGTAGTTATAGTGGGCATAGCCCGAGCGGTCATATTCCAGCACCTGGATACCGCTGACGGTTGTGTCGGTATCGCCCACGGTGATCTTCAGGGTATACTCTCCCGCCTTTAGACCGGGGATGTCGATGCGCACGCCGCTTTTTCCGTTGCGGACCAGGTATTCCAGGTCCTCCCCGGCAAGCTCGCCGTCCATGGCGCCAGTCCAGCTCACGGCGGCAATTTGGTTTTTAGACACGCCGGGCAGTTCGGCATAAATGCTCTCAAACCAGCCGCCCACAGTGGGTCCGGCGGCAAGGGCGGCAGGCAGAAGGCTGGCCGCCAAGGCAAGAGCGCAGGTAAGGGAGAGTAATTTTCTCACAGTCTTTTTCATTTGTACGTTTCCTCCTTATTTGCCCAGGGACTTGACGAGGCTGCGGTAAAGGAATGTGATGATCTCCCCCCGGCTGCACACCCGGTCAGGGGAGAAGGTCCCCACCCCGGTACCGTTGGTGATGCCCTTTTCCACGGCCCAGGCCACAGCTTTAGCGTAGGAGCTGTTGCCGGAAACGTCGGTAAAGTTGGCGGCGGCAGCATCGGGGCTTCCGGCAAACCGCCACAGGTAGGTGCACACCATGGCCCGGGTGCAGGGCATGTCAGGCTCTCCCTGATTCTCCGTTATTTTCTGCTCCGCCGCCCAAGCGGTGGACTTAGAGTAGAAGTAGATATCCCTCACGGCGCCCGCAGGCTCGGGAGAGCCGGCAGCCCGCCACAGGAAGGTCAGGATCTCAGCGTCGGTGCAGGTCTGGGCGGGGGAGAAGGTAGTGGCGCTGGTGCCGGTGGTCACCTTGTTGTCCACCGCCCAGGTCACGGCCTGGGCGCAGTACATGTCGGCAGGCACGTCGGCAAAGCCAGTGCCGCTGGGGACGGCGGGGGCCGCTCCGGCGGTGGAAATGGTCAGGTCCTTGCCCTCAAAGGGCTTCCAGCCGCCCAGGAAGGCTTCCGCGGTGATGGGCGTTCCATCCGCCAACTTGGGCTGGGTAAACTGAGTGGCCCAGGCCACCCGCTTGGCGGAGTTGTCCGCTCCGGCGGTCAGCTCATGGGTATTGTACTCGCCGCAGAGGGCGGACTGGCCGCTGAGGGTGTTGAGCCAGCCGTCGGGATGGATGAGGGAGGTCCCGTCGGAGGCGGTGCCGATAACGGTCTCACAGAAGACGGCCTCGCCGGTGTTGGCAGTCCAGGGACGGCCAAAATAACCGGGCTTGGAGACCTGCTCAGAGGCGGTGTCCACGCCGGGGGTAGTGGAGGTCACGTTGCAGTTGTACATCAGGAAGCCCCGGCCCGAGGTGTGCTGGGGGGCGGTGATGTAGCCCCGGTCATTGCTGTTTTCGCTGGTGTTGAATACCAGGTCGCACTTGGCGAAGACGGCGGTCATCCCTCCGTAGATGTAGTCGGTGCTGCCCACCACCTGACAGCCATAGAAGGCGGCGGTGGTCCCGGCGCCGCCATAGAGGGTGTCCTGACGGCCAATAAATTTGCAGTTTTCAAAGTAGATGTTCTCGCAGTTGTTGGCAATGGCCAAGGCCCCAGCCCGCTCCACATAGGTCTTGTCCTGGACGGAGGTGTCTCCGGCAGTCTTCAGCTCAGAACGGGGGGTCTTGCCCTCCTTGGCGCCGCCGTTGTTGACGATCACGTCCTCCAGAGACTTGGGGGAGACATACTGGTTGAAGGAATTTTCAAAGATGATGCCTTTGGCCTCAAAGCCGCTGGCGGAGATGACCACGGAGGAGTTCCAATAGCTGCCCTTGGTGGTGCCCGCGCCGGGATTGGTAAAGGATTCCCGGCCATTTTCCTTGTTCACCGCCAACAGCTCGGCGTTATATTTGCAGTCCTCGCCCATGGAGTAGTAGTTGTAGCCGTGACCGTAATACCAGGTGATACGCACGGCGTTGGGATCAATGTCTACGCCCTTACCCGTGATGGCGGTGGAGGGGGTAGCGGAGGCGTTGACCAGGCTGACGTTGGGGGTGTCCACCACCAGCATCTCCTCATAGTTGCCCGGCTGGATGGAGACGGTGACCCGCTCCCCGCTGGGCCGTTCCATTCGCCGGATGGCGGAAACCGCGTCGCCCACGGTGGTATAGTCGCAGCCGCTCTTACCCACGGTGAGGTTGGCCTTGTAGGCCACAGGGGCGGTATCGGGCTTTTCAAAGCCCACGCTCTTGCTCACGTCGGTCCCGTTCACCACCAGGTCGGAGGTGAGCTTCTGGACGTAGCCGTTCTTCAGCCCGGTGACTTCCACGCTGTACCTGCCGTCCCGGAGGGCGATGCCGTCCATCCCGGTGAAGGTGTAGACGTAGCCCTCCTCGTCCAGGTTGGTGAAGGTGTAGGTGGCGTGGGCCACGTCGGCGTCTACCATGTCGGCGCGGGTGCCCACCACAGGGGAGATGGCCACCGTGTGCTTGGCCTTGGCGGCAAAAATGACGTCGGCGGAGGAATCGGCAGAGTAGCTCCCCGTGGCGGGGCTGGTAAGAGCATAGTCATTGACCCCGTCGGCGGTCACGGCATAGCTCACGCCCTTTTCCAGCACGGCGGTGTACTTGCCGCCCTCCACGGTGAGGGTGGGTACGTAAACGGTGTCGGCGGCAAGCTTCAACTCCAGCTTGCCCAGGGCCTCGGCGTCCAGGCCGGTAACGCTGCCCTTCACGGTGACCAGCTCCACCGCCTGGACGGTGACGTCAAAGGTCTTGGCAGCCTCCACCATCACCCTGCTCTCGCCGGAGACCACGTAACCGTTGGCATTTAGAAGAGACACGTCGTAAGTAAAGGGGGCCTGAACCTGTATAGTGTACTTGCCGTGGTCGACAGGGGCGGAGGTCACCGCACCGTTTTCCGTGTTGGTAAAGGCCACGCTGTGGCCGCTGAGACCCGCCACCTCATTGACCGTGCCGGAGACGGTGACGGTCTGGGCGCCCTCCCGGTAAATACGGGCGATGACCAGCTTCTCATCGGTGGAGTAAAACTTATAATTCCCGGTCTCCCTGGGATAGAACTTTAGCTCCTGGGCCTTTGCCCCGCTGGCCAGAAATTTCTCGCTGGCCTCCACCCCGGAGGGTCCTTCAAAGTTGATGGTGGAGTCGCCGCCGTTGGAGCCGACTACCACGGTGACGGCATCCCCGGCGTTGAGGCTCAGGGACACATAGACGTCGGGATTGCTGCCCGAGTTGGAGTAGATGTACCCGGTGTATTCCGTACCGTCGGCTCCCTTCAGGCTCTTGGCGTCCCGGCGGGTGAGGGCGGTATTGGTGGTGCGCAGACGGTGGGTGGTGGGCTTACCGCCGTCGCTGAAGGAAAGCTGCCCATCCCGGCTGGTAAAGCTGGCGATGGTGTTGCCCTCGCTGCCGGGCGCTACCGTGGCGGGATACCAGCTGTTGATCTCCTCTACGGTGAGTTTATTGTTGTACTTGCCGGAGTCCAGCTGCTGGGCGCCGAAGTCCCAGACGTCGATCTTGCCGCCTTCGGCGGAGGCGGGCAGGGTAAGCAGGGAAAAGAGCATCGCCAGCGACAGCAGCGCCGGGATGAACCTGGGGGAGCGGGGATTTCTCATGGTACATTCCTCCAATTTGTATGATTCGCCGGGTCTTGTCCCAAAAATGCCGATACTTATAGACAGTATAGCAGAAATTGGCGGGCTTTACAACCGCAAATCCCCCGATCAACACCCCCGCGCGCCCTTCTTTTTTCACCTATGCCCGGCAAGCATGGGTAAAAATCAAAAATCGGTATTTGCAAAATCCAGACAAGTGCTCTATAATAACCCGGAACCTAAACCAGGAACAGGAGGCGCCGCCCGAAATGAGCGTACAGATCATCGAAAATCAAACCTTTGACCAGGAGCGCGCCCTATACGGGAGCCATGACCTTACCGTCCGCCGCTGCGCCTTCAGCGGCCCCGCCGACGGTGAGAGCGCCTTTAAGGAGTGCAGCCGTATTGCGGCGGAGGAGTGCTTTTTTAACCTCCGCTACCCTCTCTGGCACGTCCACGGCCTCACCGTCCGCCATTCAGAGATGACCGAGCTGTGCCGGGCCGCCCTGTGGTACTCCGACCACATCGCCATTGAGGACACCCGGCTCCATGGCATCAAGGCCCTGCGGGAGTGTGACCACGCCCAGCTTACCCGCTGCGACATTATCTCCCCCGAATTTGGCTGGTCTTCCCGGGACGTGAAGCTTTCCGATTGCGACGCCAGGAGCGAATATTTCTTCCTCCGTGGGGAGGACCTGCGCTTTGACAACGTCCGTTTTCAGGGGAAGTACTCCTTCCAGTACATAAAGAACTCTGTTTTTGACCACTGTAACTTTGACACCAAGGACGCCTTCTGGCACAGCGAAAACGTCACCGTCCGGGACAGCGTCCTGAAGGGTGAATACCTGGCCTGGTACTCCCAGGGGCTAAAGCTGATCCGCTGCAAGATCATTGGCACCCAACCCCTGTGCTACTGCAAGGGCCTGGAGCTGGTGGACTGCGAGATGGTGGACGCCGACCTCTGCTTTGAAAAGTCGGAGGTGGAGGCCACCGTCACCACCCCCATCGTCAGCGTAAAGAACCCCCGTTCCGGCGTCATTTCCGCCCCGGCAGTGGGGGAGTTTATTATGGACGACCCGGAGGCCCAGGGCAAGCTCCTTCTCCCCGGTGGAGAGTTGCAACGGGCATAGGACCGGGCTAAAGCCAAAAGCACAAAAAGCGATCCCCGCCGAATGCTCGGCGGGGATCGCTTTTTATCCTGTTACTGCTCCGGGGCAATATCCTCCCGGACAACATCGCCGGGGGCCGCGCCGCTCTCTGGGGAGGTGGCGGCAAAGGGGTCCGCGTCCACAATGGGGGTAGGATCATCCTCGCCGTTGCGAAGCTCCTCTAAATAGCGGCTGGCCAGAGGCACCGCCAGCCCCACCGCCAGCACCGTGCAGGCAAGGCCGGTCAGGCGGCGGAAAAATTTGTTCTTCACGCTCAGTCCCGCCAGCGCCCCGGCGGAGAGAAGGCATATCTTCATCGCCGCCATATCCTCCGCGTCCATTTTCCCCACAGTACGCATCTCGGCGTCGGCCAGCTTCTCTATATTGAACTCCATAAGGCTCGCTCCTTTCGTAACGCCCCCTTGGGGGCAGGGAAACGGGACAAGGCCCGCCGTCAGTTATACCGCCGCAGCACAGCGGCTACCTTCCCCAACAGCGAACAGCCCTCACCGTCGATGGGCTGATAGTCCGGGTTCTCAGGCAACAGCCAAAGGTGGCCCTTTTCCATAGAATAGGTCTTCACCGTGGCCTCGTCCTCAAAAAGAGCCACTACGATGTCCCCGTTGCGGAAATTCTCCTGCCGGTGAACGATGACCAAGTCGCCGGGCAGTATCCCGGCATAGAGCATGGACTCTCCCCGGACCTTCAGGGCAAAGTATTCCCCGGTCCGCCCGCCGGTATCAAAGGCCAGATACTCCTCCACGTTCTCTTCCGCCAGAATGGGGCTTCCGGCGGCCACGCTGCCCACCAGGGGCACCCGGTCCGCCACGCCGTCCAGCTCCTCAGCCACCGCCTCCCGGGGCAGGGAGATGGCCCGGGTCTTGCCGCCGTCCTTCTGGATGTAGCCCTCCGCCTCCAGCTTTTTCATATGGAAGTGTACGGTAGAGGGACTTTTCAGGTTCACCGCGGCGCTGATCTCCCGTACCGAGGGGGGATATCCGTGGTCCTTGGTAAAGGAAAGGATAAATTCGTAGATCTCCGCCTGCTTGCCGGTCAATGGCGCGGCCATAGGGACCCCTCCTACCTGTTTTATATAGTGTGTCCTTTTCTGTCGCCCTTATCATAACACACCTCTCTGCCCTTGTCAAACATTTGTTCCAAAATTTTTAGATTGTTCACAAAATATGCTTGATTTTCTAAAAACTGGATCTTATACTTTTGAGCAAATACGCGTTCCCTGAAAGGAGGACTGATCGTTTGCTTCACTTATTCGCGACCCACCTGGAGGGCTACAAAAAAATCGCCGTCCGCTCCCCCTTCGTCATGGTGCTGGAGGCCACATGCCAGCTTCTTCTGCCTCTGGTCATGGCGGAGGTGGTGGACAGCGCCATCCCCAGCGGCCAGGTCAGCGAGATCTTCCGGCTGGGCGTTATCATGCTGGTCCTGGCCGGGGCGTCCATGCTCTTCGGCGTTTTGGGCGCCAAGTATGCCACCACCGCCAGCCAGGGCTTCGGGGCCAATCTCCGCCAGGCCATGTTCGACAAAATACAGACCTTCTCCTTTGCCGACATTGACCGCTTTTCCTCCGCCTCCCTCATCACCCGCATCACCAACGACGTCAACACCCTGACCATGATGCTGGCTATGAGCCTGCGTATGCTCATCCGCGCCCCGGTGATGCTCATCGTCTCCACCGTTATTGCCATCCGCCTCAACGCCCGGCTGGCGGTCATCCTACTCGTTATCATCCCCCTCATGGTGGTGGCCGTTGGCGTTATCATGAAGGTGTGCTCCCGGCTGTTCGGCATCGTCCAGCAAAAGATCGACGCCGTCAACGCCAAGCTCCAGGAAAACCTGGTGGGTATCCGGGTGGTAAAAGCCTTTGTCCGGGAGGACTATGAAAAGAAAAAGTTCGGCGTCGTCACCGACGAGCTGCGGGACGCCTTTCTCAACGTGGGCATGAAGATCGTAGCCATCATGCCGGTAATGATGCTGTGCATGAACGCCGCCACCGTCCTGGTCTTCTGGAACGGCGGCAAAATGGTCATGGTGGGGGAGTTCCTTCTGGGCGACCTGCAAGCCTTTATTGACTACATCGCTCAAATTTTAATGAGCGTAATGATGGTCTCCATGTCCCTGCTCCAGCTCTCCCGTGCCCAGGCCTGCGTCAAACGTATCAACGAGGTCCTCTCCGCCCAAAGCGATATTCAGGATAAGCCGGACGCGGAAAGCGCCTCCCTCCCGGAGGCCAGGGGCCGGGTGGAGTTCCAAAACGTTTGCTTTAAATATGTCTCCTCGGGCAGCGGCGACGACGTCCTGAAGGACATCAGCTTTACCGTGGAGCCGGGGCAGTTTGTGGCCATCGTGGGCGGCACAGGCACGGGCAAATCCTCCCTTGTTAACCTCATCCCCCGGTTCTACGACGTCACCGGCGGCGCGGTGCTCTTGGACGGGATGGACGTCCGGGACTACCCGGTGGAGGCCCTGCGGGAACGCATTGGCATGGTGCTGCAAAACAACGTACTCTTCTCCGGCACCATCCGGGAAAACCTCCTCTGGGGCGACCCCAATGCCACCGAGGAGGAAATGGTCCAGGCCGCTAAGGACGCCCAGGCTTACGACTTTATTATGGCCCTCCCCGACGGCTTCGACACCAGGCTGGACCAGGGCGGCGTCAACGTCTCCGGCGGGCAGAAGCAGCGGCTGTGCATCGCCCGGGCCATGCTGAGAAAACCCGCCGTCCTTATTCTGGACGACTCCACCTCCGCCGTGGATTCCGCCACCGAGGCCGCCATCCGGGAGTCCTTCGCCAAAAACCTGGCCGGGACCACCGTCATTATCATTGCCCAGAGAATTTCCTCGGTGCAGTACGCCGATGAAATTTTGATCCTGGACGACGACCACATTGCGGGCCGGGGCACCCACACCGAGCTGCTGGCAAGCAACCCGGTCTATCAGGAAATTTACCAGTCGCAGCAGGAAGGGGTGATGGAATAATGCCGGGACCCAGAAATCCCCGCGGGGGATACCAAAAGCCCAAGGACATGGGCAAGACCATCCGCCGTCTGCTGGGCTACCTCACCGCCTCCCCCTGGCCCCTGGTGCTGGTGGCAGTGTGTCTGCTTGCCTCGGTGGCCGCCAATCTGGGCGGATCGTATATGATGCGGGGCATCATCAACGACTTCATCTGGTCGGGCTGCACCGACTTTGCCGGCCTGGGCCGGGCCATCCTTCTGCTGGTGGGGGTCTACCTCGTCGGCTGCCTTGCCAGCTATGGCCGCTCGGCCATCATGGTCCAGCTGGCCCAGCGGGGGGTGAACCGGCTCCGCAAGGACCTTTTTTCCGCCCTCCAAAAGCTCCCCCTGAGCTATTTTGACGCCCACACCCACGGCGAGCTGATGAGCCGCTTTACCAACGACGCCGACAATGTGCAAATGGCCCTGGAGCAGAGCGTGGTCTCCATGTTCTCCAGTCTGCTCATGTTCGTAGGGCTGGTGGGGCTGATGCTCTTTATCAACTGGAGGCTGTTCTTTGTCACCGCCCTTGTCCTGGCGGCCACCGCTCTCCTCTTCAAGCAGATCGGCAGCCGCTCCCGGAAATTCTACCAGGCCCAGCAGGGGTCCTTGGGCGCGGTGAACGGCTCTATCCAGGAGACCATCGAGGGGCTGAAGGTGGTCAAAGCCTTTACCCACGAAGCTGCCGCCAAGGAGGACTTCCGCAAGCTCAACGAGACCTACCGGGACGCCGCCCAAAAGGCCAACTTTTACTCCGGCATCATGGGTCCGGTGACGGGCAACCTGATGAACGTGAGCTACGCCCTCACCGCCGCCTTCGGAGGGCTTCTGTCCATTGTGCAGAACTTTGACCTGGGCGGACTGGTCATTTACCTTCGCTTTTCCAAGCAGGTGGGCCAGCCCCTGGAGGAGGGCTCCATGCAGATGACCACCCTACTCTCCGCCCTGGCGGGCGCGGAGCG
>CAJTLK010000001.1:0-56979 GCA_910577415.1 uncultured Oscillospiraceae bacterium | reverse complement strand
GCATCTTTGACGTGATGGATACCCGTCCCGAGCCTGACGATGGCCGGGTGGTGCTGGTCCCCGCCCACAAGGACGCCGACGGAAAGCTCCACGAGCGCGCCGCTGGCAGCGACAAGGAGACCCTTTGGGCCTGGAAGACCCCCAAGACCGGAATGCCCTGCACCCTGGTCAAGGTCACCGAGCAGCCCGACGGCAGCTTTGCCGAGGGCCCGGATCCTTCGCTGTGGGCATGGCGGTATCAAAAACCCGACGGCAGCTACCGCTATAGCCTGATCCGAGGCGCGGTAAACGACAGCGGGGAGGAGTATATCCTCACCGAGCTAAAGGGGGCGGTGCGGTTTATCCACGTGGACTTCTCCTACGTCCCCGGCAAGCAAATTCTCCATGACGTGTCGGTGTACGCCAACCCAGGCCAGAAGATCGCCTTTGTCGGCTCCACCGGCGCGGGCAAGACCACCATCACCAACCTTATCAACCGCTTTTATGAAATTCAGGACGGCTCCATCACCTTTGACGGCCTGGACGTGCGCGCCATCGCCAAGGACTCTCTGCGCCAGGCTCTGGGCGCGGTGCTCCAGGACACCCACCTCTTTACCGGGACGGTGATGGACAATATCCGCTATGGGCGGCTGGACGCTACCGATGAAGAGTGCATCGCCGCCGCCAAAACGGCGGGCGCCCATTCCTTTATCCGCCGCCTCCCCGACGGCTATAACACCCTGGTGACGGGGGACGGAGCCAATCTGAGCCAGGGCCAGCGGCAGCTGCTCGCCATTGCCCGCGCCGCCGTGGCCGACCCGCCGGTGATGATCCTGGATGAGGCCACCTCCTCCATCGACACCCGCACCGAGGCCCAGATACAAAAGGGCATGGACGCGCTGATGGAGGGGAGGACGGTCTTTGTCATTGCCCACCGGCTCTCCACCGTCCGCAACTCCGACTGCATTGTGGTCATCGAGCACGGACACATCGAGGAAAAGGGCAGCCACGCCCAGCTTTTGGCCGAGCAGGGGCGGTACTACCAGCTCTATACCGGGCAGTTCCAGCTGGACTGAAAAATGTTTGGGTCCCCACGGCGTTTGCCGCGGGGACCCATTCTTTTTCCTTGCTTTCCCATTTTCTTCGTGGTATGATTTATATGATTTCAGGCCAAACCAAAACTTTAAGGAGATGATCCCCATGAACGCTGATTTCATCAAGGGTAAGACCGTCATTATCACCGGCGGCGGCAGGGCTGTCCTCAGCGACGGCAAAAGCTGCGGCTCCATTGGCTACGGCATTGCCACCGCTTTTGCCAAGGAGGGCGCCAATATCGTCATCACCGGGCGCAACGTCCAGAAGCTCCAGGACGCCAAGGAGGAGCTGGAACGGCTCTACGGCGTGAAGGTCCTCCCCGTACAGGCCGACGTGGCCGCCGGCCAGGACAACGAGGCCGTGGTCAATCACGTGGTGGAGGAGACCATCAAGGCCTTTGGCCGCATCGACGTGCTTATCAACAACGCCCAGGCTTCCGCCTCCGGCGTGCCCCTGGCCACCCACACCACCGAGAATTTTGACCTGGCCGTCTACTCCGGGCTGTACGCCGCCTTCTATTATATGAAGGCTTGCTATCCCCATCTGAAGGAGACCAAGGGCACCGTGGTCAACTTTGCCTCTGGCGCGGGCCTCTTCGGCAACTACGGCCAGTGCTCCTACGCCGCCGCCAAGGAGGGCATCCGGGGCCTGACCCGTGTGGCCGCCACCGAGTGGGGCCCTGACGGCATCAATGTCAACGTGGTCTGCCCCATCGCCTGGACCTCCCAGCTGGAAAACTTTGAGAAGGCGTATCCCGACGCCTTTAAGGCCAACGTGAAGATGCCTCCCATGGGCCACTACGGCGACCCCGAGACCGAGATTGGACGGGTCTGCCTCCAGCTGGCCAACCCCGACTTTAAGTATCTTACCGGCGAGACCCTCACCCTGGAGGGCGGTATGGGTCTGCGTCCGTAATAAAAACTCACCGATCCCAGGCTGGGCGGGTGAACGCCCGCCCAGCTTTTTTATTTCAGGGCCAAGCCCAGCTGGAGACCGCAGATAAAGGCGGCCTCCATGTCTACAGTACGGACAAGCTCCAGATTGTCACACAGATTGTCCAATTCCTTTGTTAATGTACCCTGCGCCTCCAGCCGTTCCCGGTTCAGGCCCGCCATTTTCTCGCCTTCTTCCCGTTCGGTCTTCCGGGCCAGATCATAACAGCCCTCCAGCCGGTATTTACTGGCGTAGTCCCATAGGACTTGGATCAATTCGTCCATGGTTGTTCCCTCCAATTCCCGAAAGTTAGCTTCGCCGTTTTCTTCATTATATGTGAAACTCACTTTCATGTCAAGGGGTAATTTTATGCAAATCTTTTCTGACCGCCTAAAAGGGCTGCGAAAGGCGCAGAAGCGTTCTCAAAAAGAGTTGGCAGAGCTTTTGGGTGTCACCGTGCGGTCATACCAGTATTATGAAGGCGGCTCCTATGAGCCAAGCTATGACAGGCTGGTTTTGCTGGCAAAGCATCTGAAGGTCTCCACGGACTATCTTTTGGGTCTCAAAAATTGATCTTGTTTCCCGCCAGCAATGGCGGGGAGGTCTTTTGGAGGCATTCTTTGGGGCAAAGAATGCCCCCAAACCCCCGAAGAAACCCCGAAGGGGGATTTCGATTTCCCCCTCGGACTCTCCCTTGAAACGACCAAAGGGCAGGGGCTGCGGCCCCTACCCTTTGGAAACCCACCCAAGCCGTTCTCCTGAGGCAAGAAGACCCCTCGGCCTTACTTTGTAACGGCCGAGGGGTTTGTCGTGCCCGGCCACCGCTACGAAGTGCGGGGGCCGGGCCAATCGCTTATAGGAGGACGACCTGGGGAGGGTTCCAAGGAGAGGGGGACCGCAGTCCCCCTCTCCTTGGTCGGTGAGAGTGGGGGTCCAGGGGGAGAGAGAGTCGAAACTCTCTCCCCCTGGGGTCTTTTCTGGGGGCCTGGGGGGCGTCTTTTCCACCCGGAAAAGAT
The DNA here is from genome assembly GCA_910577415.1 of uncultured Oscillospiraceae bacterium. Taxonomy (GTDB): domain Bacteria; phylum Bacillota; class Clostridia; order Oscillospirales; family Oscillospiraceae; genus Vermiculatibacterium. The sequence goes on along the minus strand of CAJTLK010000001.1, from coordinate 53,956 downwards.
GGCCCCCAGAGTTCTTTACATCGCAGATGTAAATTGTAGGGAACATTTTTGACATTCAAGAATAGTCCTCCAGATGCTTGTCCCCTCCCGCAAATTTCTTTCCGCAAGACATTATTTCTGTGATATAATACCCCTACCAACCACAGGAGGATTCTCCATGAGCAATTATGAGAGGGCGCTGGAATTGTGGCGGCGCAAGGACCCACAGACCGACGCAGAGCTGGCCGAGGCCCTGAACGGCCACAGCATCGCCTTTGCCTACCACTCCGGGAAGCTGGAAAATGCGAAGATCACCTACCATGACACCAGAGAGGTCTTTGAGCACGACGGCGTTACCTCCTATACCGGCGACCTGCGGACCCTCTTTGAGCTTCGCAACGCCAAGGAAGCCAACGAGTTGTTCCTCCTGGCTTTTCGGGACAGACGCCCCCTGGATGAAGCCCTGGTCCGGGAATTTCAGCTTCAGCTGACCCACGGCACCTACGACGCCCGTCGTTGGCAGCTTGGGGAACGCCCCGGCGAGTATAAGCGCCACGATTATGTGACAGGCAGGGGGGAGGTGGGGGCCGCCCCGGAGGATGTGGCGGAAGAAATGGCGGAGCTGCTGGAAGAGGTGAGGGGCATTGACCCCAAGGACATTCTGACCGCGGCGGCCTACTTCCACGCCAAGTTTGAAAACATCCATCCCTTTGCGGACGGAAACGGCAGGGTAGGACGGCTGACCATGAACTACCTGTTGATCCTCCGTGGCCATCCCCCCATCATTATTCACGAGGAGGACCGGAAGGATTACTACGAGGCTTTGGAGGCATGGGATACCCGGCAGAAGTTGGAGCCGCTGCTGGCCTTTCTCCGGGCACAGACGGAAAAGACCTGGGCCAAGCAGATAGAGCGAGGGGAAAAACAAAGGGACAAGGACACACGATAAGGTAAGGGCGCATTGCAGAATAAAAAACTGCAACGCGCCCTTCTTCATTTTCGCCTCGGCGGTAAAATATTTATCAATCCCCGTTGGGATTGAAATAATAGGGCCGCATAAGACTCTGCTGCTCGGTGGAATCCTTTTGATCGCTGGGGCGGACGGCAGGTTCCATGGGCCGTCCCCGGCGGAACAGCCCGCCCTTTTTCGGCTTTTCCTTAACCGAGGCGGGGGCCGCCTTGGGAGCGGTGGGCTTGGCGCTATGGGGCCTGGGCGGCTCGGCCTTTGGTTTATCCACCTTCTTCGGCAGCTGGCTCTTGTGGGGCTGGGCCTTCCCCTGCTTCTGGGACTGCTGGACCAGGGCAGGCTTCCGGGCAGGTTTGGGACCTGCCTCTATGGTGGGGGGCTGCTTTTGTCCCTCCTGCCGCCGCCCCTTGCCCCGTTCCTGGCGGGAGATCTGGCGGTCAGTATCGTCACGGCGGGCCTGTCCGGCGGTCTTGGGCTGCTCCGGGGTCTTGGGGGCCAGGAGCCGGGCGGTGGCATCCATAACTACGTCCCCAGCCAGGGGGTCCCTATCCTTGTAGTACGCCGCCTGTTTGGCCTGGATGGCCCGCTCCTCGGCCAGCCACGCCTGGAAAGCGGCCTCCTTGTCGTCCATGGGTGCGGCGGTCTTGGGCTGAGCGCCGCCCTTTTTCGGGGACATGGCGGTCATGGCCTCGTCCAGAGTGCGGCTGGGCTTGTAGCCCGCCGAGGCCCGCTTACCGGAGGCGGTGGTCTGGGCAGGTCTGTGGCCGCCGCGGTCCCCTTGCGGGGGCTGGGCAGACTTTTGCTTAGGCGGATGGGTCCCGCCCTTTTCTGGAGCAGCGGCGCGGGCGGGTCTAGGACCCGCCCCTGCTTTCTCCGGGACGGCGGGCTTTTGCGCCGCGGCCTTTTGCCGCTGCTGCTTCCGCTCCCTGGCCGCCTGACGAGCCTCGGTGTCGTCGGCGTTAACGATCTTGCCGTGCTTGTCACGCTTCGGGGCCTCAAACACCTGCATAGGAAAGGGGTGGCCCTCCACCACGGGGATGGACTTTTTTAGCAGCTTTTCAATGGGGGCCAACAGTTCCTTCTCCCCAAACTCGCAGAAGGAGACGGCGGTGCCGCCGTGGCCCGCCCGCCCGGTACGTCCGATGCGGTGAACGTAGGTCTCAGGCACATCGGGGAGATTATAGTTAAAGACGTGGCTCAGCTCCTCGATGTCCAGGCCCCGTGCGGCAATGTCGGTAGCCACCAGGGCCTTGATCTTTCCGGCCTTAAAGTCGCTGAGGGCTTGCTGCCGTGCGGTCTGGGACTTGTTGCCGTGAATGGCGGCGGCGCGGACACCCGCCTTTTCCAGGTCCCCGGCTACCTTATTGGCCCCGTGCTTGGTGCGGGTGAAGACCAGGGCGTTCTTTACGTCCGGGTGCTTTACCAGCATTGCCAGCAGCTTAGACTTGTTGCCCCTGTCCACATAGAAAAGCCTCTGGTCAATGATCTCCACCGGGGAGGACACCGGGTCCACCGCCACCTTTACCGGGTCTGTCAGTAAGGAATCCACCAGACCTTGGACCTCCGGGGGCATGGTGGCGGAGAAGAAGAGGGTCTGCTTCTTTTGGGGCAGCCAGGTCAAAATCTTCCGCACGTCGTGGATGAAGCCCATGTCCAGCATCCGGTCAGCCTCGTCCAGCACAAAAATTTCCAGGTTTTCCACATGGATGAACCCCTGGTCGTGGAGGTCCTGGAGCCGCCCGGGGGTGGCCACCAGGATATCCACCCCCCGTCTGAGGGCGTCCACCTGGGGCTGCTGCCCCACGCCGCCGAAAATGACGGCAGAGCGCAGGGGCAGGTTTTTCCCATAGGAGACAAAGCTCTCCTGAATTTGAAGAGCCAGCTCCCGCGTGGGGGTCAAAATAAGGGCGCGGATGGGGCGGATAGAGCGCTTATATTTGGGGTCGTCCTGGCCGCCCCGGTCAGGGCGGCTTTGGGAGAGACGCTGAAGGATAGGGGCGGCAAAGGCGCAGGTCTTGCCGGTGCCGGTCTGGGCGCAGCCCAGCACGTCCCGGCCCGCCAGGGCGGGGGGGATAGCCTTTTCCTGAATGGGAGAGGGTTTTTCATAGCCCATGTCCCCCAGGGCGGAGAGGATGGGGGCGATCAGCCCCAGGTCTTGAAAGGTCATAGTGGAACGTCCTTTTTTCAAATGTCCCGGCCACGGCAAAGCGCGGGCGTATCCTTCCATACGTCCGGGCCGGAAAAGCGGAACGCGCATACCGGCGCTGCCGGTCCCCTCCTTCCGCTGGAGGGGATAAAAACACGGCCCCTGCCGTGAAAATGCCGTTGTGTTTTATAGTATATCAATTTTATTCCAAAAATACAACCCTGAAACGCTCATCCCCTCCGGCAGCGCCGCGCAGAAAAAAAGACTGCCGCATACGCCCCTTCCCCGGACGCATATAGTGGAAGGAAAAGATAAGGAGGGGTCTCCCATGAAACTATTTTTGCTCAAGCGAAAGAGATTGGCCGCCCTGGCCTGCGTCCTGGCGGCGGGAGTGATGTTCGCAGCGGTCAACTCCCCCCTGACCGTGGGGGCGGCGGCGGCCAAGCGGCAACTGCCCATCTACTGTGTCCAGCGGGACCAAAAAATGCTCTCCATTTCCTTCGACGCCGCCTGGGGCAATGAGGACACCCAGCAGCTCATCGACATTTTGGGAAAATATGACATCAAAGCCACCTTTTTTGTGGTGGGGGAGTGGGTAGACAAATACCCCGAGTCGGTCAAGGCCCTCTCCGACGCGGGACATGAGGTGATGAACCACTCCAACGATCACGCCCATATGTCCAAACTGAGCCGGGATGAGATCATTGCCGACGTCAATACCTGCAACGACAAGATCGAGGCTGTGACCGGGGTGCGGCCCACTCTCATCCGCCCGCCTTATGGGGAGTATGACGACAATGTGGTCTCCGCCATCCGCTCCATGGGCATGGAGCCGATCCAGTGGGATGTGGACAGCCTGGATTGGAAGGACCTCTCCGCCGCCGAGATCACCAAGCGGGTCACGACTAAGGTACAGAGCGGCTCCATCGTCCTGTTCCACAACGCCGCCAAGCACACTCCCGAAGCCCTGCCCACCATTCTGGAGGATCTGCTTCAGCAGGGGTATACCTTTGTGCCCATCTCCCAGCTGATCTTGCCGGGCCAGTGCGACGTAGACTATACCATCGACCACACCGGCAAGCAGTGTCCGGCGTGAAAAGAAAAAGCCCCCGGAGCTTCGCATAAGCGAAGCTCCGGGGGCTTTTTCCGCGTCGCTTTTGGGTTTTTCTGAAAGGTCTATTCAAGGCCCCGGCGGATATGGGCGGACCAGGCATCCAAATACCGCTCCGGGACAGAGAGGGCGCCCTTGCCCCTGCCCAGGGAGATATCCGGCTTCCTTGCCCCATGGTAGTCGCTGCCGCCGCTCATCAGCAGTCCTTCCTTTCGGCAGAAGCCCTCCAGGTCGGCGATCTGCCCCGGGGCAAACTCGGAGTGGGCACACTCTACACCGTCCAGCTTATTTTCCTCCACGATGGCGCGCAGCCTGGAGCGGAACCGGGGGGCATGGGCGTAGATGTAGAGATGGGCCAGCAGGGCGATCCCCCCGCAGTCGTGGATGGCCCCGGCCCCCTGGGCCAATGTTGGGTAGAGGCTGGATTCGTCCACATAGAGGGGAGAGGCGGGGTTGTATATCTCCTGCCGGGTGAAGCGGGAGGACTTCTCCGCCGAACGGGGATCGGTAAGAAACCGCAAATTTTCCGGCGTCTTTACAAGCTCCCGCAGATAGGACTTCCGGGACGACTCCCTGTCCGGGTCAAAGCCGATAGCGCTCCTGTCATAGGCCACCCCAGCCCGGTCAAAGGCGTCGCCGATTAGCTCCGCCTCCCGAAGCTGCTTTTCCCGGAAGGGGAGGACCACCTGGGGGAGCATGGCTTCCAGCTTGTCAAGGTCATAGCCGTAGCCCAGCACCTCTACGATCTCCCCCTCATACATACAGGTGATCTCGATCCCCCGGATCAGCTTTCCCGGAAAAAGGTCCCGCCAATGGACCGCCGCCGGGTCCCGGTAGGCCCCCACGCTGTTGTGGTCAGTAATGGAAAGGTGGGTCAACCCAGCCTGGGCGGCTCCGCGCAGAAGTGTCTCTGGCGTGTCCGCTCCATCGGAATAAACCGTGTGGGTATGGAGGTCTATCATAGGCGTTCCCCCTCGATCATTCAATGGACGCGCAAAGCGGCGGGAGTGGGCCTCCCGCCGTTTCGCGCCCGTTTAAAACGCTTAGGCCGCCCGGACGTCGTCGTCCGAAATGGCAAAGTAGGTAATGATGGCGCCCGCCACGTAAGAGATAAGGATACCGATGACAAAGTGGATCATATACTCCGGCAGCGTATGGGTCACGGCCAGGATACCGGAGGGGCTGGTGGACGCGGTCATAACATGCACAGCCATGACGTAGGCTCCGCCGAATCCGGCGCCCAGGCCCGCGGTAATAAAGGGCTTCATCATGGGCAGGGTAACACCGTAGATCAGCGGCTCGCCAATGCCCAGGATGCCCGCGGGCAGACCACCGGCGATCACGTTTTGAAGCCGCTTGTTGCCCACCCGCTTAGCCTTGAGCCACAGGGCAAACGCCGCGCCCACCTGCCCGGCGCCGGCCTGGGCCACGGCGGGGAAAAGGGTGGTGCCGCCCAGCTTTTCGATCTGGAGGGTATAGAGCGGGGTGAGGCCCCGGTGAAGTCCAAAGAGCACCAGGGGCAGGAACAGGGCGGCCATCAGATAGCCGGTGACAACGGAGACGATGACGTTGTCGGACAAAATAAACAGGTCCAGGAACTCGGAGATCTTCACCGAAATGACGCCCGTCACCGGCATGACGATAAGTACGAAAATGGGCATGACGATAAGCATACTGAGCAGGGGGGTAAATGTAATGTCCAGGGCGCTGGGCATTTTCTTATGGATGCGCTTTTCCACCTGTGCCAGCACCCAGACGCCCACGACCACGCCGATAACGCCGCCGGCATTGGGGGCCAGGATGGACTTGGCGGCCACTTCCTCATTGACCCAGCCCAGGGCCTTGGCGATGGTGCCGATGGCGGCGTTGGTGGAGGCGGTGCCGATCATGCCGCCCAGCATGGGGCTGACGCCAAACTGCTTGGCCGCGTTGACGCCCGTAAAAATGGCCAGATAGCTCAGGAAGGCCACGCCGATAAGGGCGATGATGTTGTAGCTCACAGTGGTGAAGGTGTTGGTGGGGATAGTGCCGTTCTCCATCAGAATTTTGATGATCCGGCCAAAGCCGTTGCAGATACCGCCGGCGATAAAGGCGGGGATCATGGGGTTGAAGATGTCGGCGATGACCCGCAGCTTATTGACCACGTTCTTGTTTTGCTTGCTCTGGACGGCGGCCTTGTTCTTCTTCCAGTCCTCGTCGGCAGCGGAGGCGCCGTCACCCACCTTTTCGGTGATGCCCAGGGCCTTACACTCGCTCATCACATCCCGGACCTTGCCGGGGCCAAGGACTACCTGGATATAGTGCTCGTCGGTGTCCATCACCGCGATCACATCCTCAGTGCTCTTGATGGCGTCCACCTGGACCTTGCCGTGGTCCTTGATGGTGACGCGGAGGCGGGTCATACAGTTTTCTGCATCGACAATATTCTCCTTGCCGCCCAATAGCTCTACGATCCTTGCCGCCAGTTCATGGTTTTTCATAACGACTCTCCTTTCTGATTCTCTTCTATCGCAAATTAACGGAAGCTCCCGCTTCCAAAGGAACACAAAATCGGTGCGGAATGTTTAATCCCCCGCCTGAACGGCGTCCCGGACCCGGCCATGGGCCTTTTCCAAAAGCGCCAGCGCCTCGTTCTTTTCACAGTCAGCCAGGATCATGGTGATAGCGGTCTTTACGCTGCCCCCGGCGGCGTCGATGGTCTCCCGGGCCTTGTCCCGCTCCACTCCGGTGGCCTCCATGACGATGTTCTCCGCCCGGACCTGGAGCTTGGCGTTGCTCTGGACCACGTCCACCATCAGGTTGTGGTATGCCTTGCCAATGCGGACCATGGCTCCGGTGGAGATCATGTTGACAATGAGCTTCTGGGCGGTACCCGACTTGAGCCGGGTGGAGCCGGTGAGCACCTCAGGTCCCACATCCACCTCGATGGCGATGTCGGCGGCCTTGCCCACGGCGCTGCCCTTATTACAGGCAATGGCGGCGGTGACAGCGCCCTGGCTCCTGGCATAGTCCAGTCCCCCCAGCACATAGGGGGTGCGGCCCGAGGCGGCGATGCCCACCAATACGTCCCTGGCGGAGAAGCCCCGCTCCTTCAGGTCGTTGACGCACAGCTCCCTGTCGTCCTCAGCCCCCTCAATGGGGAAGCGGAGAGCTTTATCACCCCCGGCGATGAGACCTACCACCATGCCGGGGTCCACGCCGAAGGTGGGGGGACACTCGGAGGCGTCCAGTACCCCCAGCCGCCCGCTGGTGCCCGCGCCGATATAGAACAGGCGCCCGCCCTGCCGGAAGGCGTTTTCCACCGCCTCAATGGTACGGGCGATCTGGGGCAGGGCCTCTTCAATGGCCAGGGGCACCCTGCGGTCCTCCTGGTTCATCACAGCAGCGATCTCAAGGGCGGACATCTGGTCCAGCTCCATGGTGGCGGCGTTGCGCCGTTCTGTGGTCATACAACTGAGATCCATAAAGTTATCATCTCCTCTTGGAAAGCCGCCCTGCACATCGGGCAATCTACTCTAAAAATCATTTTATTTTAACAATATAAATGTCAATATTTGGTCGAGATTTGGCGCGCCGCACTTTCCTTGGCCATATGTTTATATAGGCCCCTGCAGCGCAGCCCCGTTTCCCGCCGTTAACAGGTATCGGCGGCTTACCCGCACATTGCGCAGGCGACCAGATGCCCCGGAGTCACTTCCCTCAGTCCGCATTCACCCTTACACTTTTCACAGGCATACTGGCGGCGGGGCGCAAAACGGCAGCCCGGCGCCGGATCAATGGGGTTGGAAACTTCACCTTTCAGTGTATATCTCTCCCGGTTTCGACGGGAAAGGTCGATGGTCGGTACAGACTGCAAAAGAGCTTTTGTATAGGGGTGAAGCGGGTTGGCAAAAATTTCTTCCGTTTTCGCATACTCCACCGTCTGCCCCATGTACATTACCATGATCTCATCGCTGATATGCTTTACCACACACAGGTCGTGGGTGATAAACATATAGGAAAGGCCCTGCTGATCCTGCAGATCCATCAACAGGTTCAATATCTGTGCCTGAATGGAAACATCCAGTGCGGAAACGGGCTCGTCACATACAATGAATTTGGGATTTACCGCCATGGCCCTGGCCAGGCCAACGCGTTGGCGCAATCCACCATCCAGCTCGTGGGGATAAAGGTTGGCGTGGTTGAGGGGCAGGCCGCAAATTTCCATGATGTGTTCGGCCCGCTCGTTGATCTCGGTCTTGCTCTTCAGCAGACCGCAGACCTCGATTGGCTCAGAAACAAGACTGCGTACAGACATACGGGGATCCAAAGAGCTGTATGGATCCTGGAATACCATTTGCATATTCAGGTGTATTTTCCGCATATCCCGTTTTCCAAACTTAAGAATATCCTCGCCTTCATAGAGGATCTTGCCCGCCGTAGCCGGCTGGAGCCGAAGGATGGTTCGGCCCAACGTAGACTTTCCGCAGCCGGACTCACCCACGACGCCCAAGGTCTGGCCGGGGTATATTTTCAGATCAATGTCCTCAACTGCATGGAGCATCCCCCGTTTTGTTTTGAAATACTTTTTCAAACCTACGGTTTCCACCAATGGTGCGGACATACTTACCCCTCCTTTCCTTCGTAGCGGAAGCACATGATCCCATGTCCATCCCGCACGTACATCCTGGGCTGTTCCGCCCGGCAGCGGTCCGTGGCATATTCACACCGGTCCGCAAAGCAGCATCCCTTTTGAATGATCCGGGGATCCGCCATGTGTCCGGGAATAGGGCGAAGCCGGGGCTGTTTATCGCTCAGATCCGGGATGCAGTTAAAAAGTCCCGTTGTATAGGGGTGGTTTTCCTCCCGCTTAAACAACTGCTCCACGGTGCCATACTCTACAACGCGGCCTGAATAGACGACTGAAACGCTGTCGCAAAATTCCGCCACCACGCCAAGATCGTGGGTGATCAGCACCACAGAGGTGTTGAATTGATCCTTCAACTGACGCATCAGCTCCAGGATCTGAGCCTGGATCGTAACATCCAAGGCGGTTGTCGGCTCGTCCGCCAAAAGCAGCTCGGGTTCGGCCACCAGGGCCATAGCAATCACGATCCGTTGCTTCATACCGCCGGAGAATTCATGGGGAAAATTTCCCTTTCGTTCCGGCATAATGCCCACCAACCGCATCATCTCATCGACACGCTTATTTTTTTCCGCTTTCGTCATTTCGGGAAAGTGCAGATCCAGCACCTCCAGGATCTGTTCTCCCACCGTTTTTGTGGGGTCAAGACTGGTCATAGGATCCTGAAAGATCATAGATATCCTTTTTCCGCGCAGACCCAGCATTTCCGCCTCCGGCAAGGTCAACAGCTCGTCGCCGTCATATTGAATAGAGCCGGAGACGATCTGTCCCACACGCTCCGGCAGCAGCCGGAGGATAGACAGCGCAAGCGTCGTCTTGCCCGCGCCGGTCTCCCCTACCAGGCCCACCGTTTCTCCCTTGCCCAGCTTCAGATCCAGATCATTTACCGCGTGAACTATGGCGTCGTCGGTCTTGTACTGCACAGTAAGGCCCGAAATATTCAGCAGGTATTCCTGCCCGCCGTTTTGCTTTCTGTCCATACTCCGCCCTCCCTCAGTTTTTCGTCCGCGGGTCAAACGCATCCCGCAGGCCGTCACCGATGAAGTTCACGGCCATAACTGTCAAACAAATGCAAATACCGGGGATCAGTCCCAGATAAGGATAGGCCTGAATATTGATCTTATTTTCCGAAATGATCGTGCCCCACTCCGGCGTGGGCGAGGCCACGCCCAGGCCCAGATAGCCCATGGAGGAAATGCTCAAAATGGTTTGTCCCAGGCACAGGGTAGCCGAAACAATGATCGGGCCAATACCATTGGGAAGGATATGCTTCAAAATAATGCGCAGGGAGCTGCACCCATAGCACCGGGCCGCTTCTACATACTCCACATTTCGCAGCGTGAGAACAGAGGAGCGGACGATTCGGGCAAACCGGGCGATCTGGGCGATGGCCAGCGCCACTACCAGTTTCCACACGCCATTGCCCAACGCGGTAATAATCGCCATTGCCAGCATGGTGGAGGGGACTGCCATTAACATATCCACCAGCCGCATTAAAATGGTATCCACCTTCCCGCCAAAAAAGCCGGCTGCGCCGCCGATCAACGCGCCCACCACAAAGGCAATGCCGATAATGGCAAAGCTGCACAGCAGGGAAATACGTCCGCCGTATAGTATCCTGGCGAACAGGTCACGTCCAAACTCATCTGTGCCAAATATGTAGGTGGGGTTGGGAGAGGAGAAGCGATCCGACATATGCATCTTGCTTACCGCTTCATAGCTGGACAGGACAGGCGCCAGTGCAACGGCCAGTGCGACCAGGCAAAGGAGCACTACACCGAACATTGCCAGCTTGTTTTTGCGAAAACGAAACAGGACCAGCTCCCCGGTGCTGTATTCGGAAAGAGGCTTTTTGCGCCGTTTGATCTTAGGCATATGTAGTCACTCCTTTTTCAAGACTCCAGGTCGATCCGGGGATCAATGACCGCGCAGAACAGATCCACGATCAGATTGATGACGCCCACAATAATTGCCACAAAGATCACCGTTCCCAAAACCACAGGGACATCCCGGGCCTTTACCGCGTTGATGAGCAGCGTACCCACGCCGGGAATGGCAAAGATATTTTCCGTCACCACGGCACCGGCAATCGTACCGGCAAAGCTAACGCCGATCTGTGTTACAACGGGAATCAGGCTGTTTCGCAGTGCGTGGTGCAATATGACCTTGCCGGAGGATGCTCCCTTGGCCCGGGCCGTGCGGATATAGTCCTGCCGGATAACGTCCAGCATACTGGTCCGGCTCATACGGATCATGGTAGCCATGGTATTGGCGCCCAGGATCAGCATCGGAAGGATAAAGTGCATCCAACTGTCGGCGCCTGAGGTCGGCAGCCAATGGAGGGTGAGACAGAACAAAATCTGGCACATGGTCCCCAGCCAAAAGGCCGGCATGGAGAACAGGAGCATTGCCACAAACATACTCCCATAATCCAATAGGCTGTATTGTTTTATGGCTGAACCGATCCCCAGGGGCACACCCACGCTGATGGCAAACAGCATCGCCAGGGCGGACAGGCGCAGGGTATTTGGCAGACGGTTGCTGAACCGGGCCAGGACATCCTCGCCATTGATCCACGACTTGCCAAAATCCATTTTCACAACGCCCAGCATATACTCGCCATAGCGGACCAGGATCGGTTTATCCAGTCCCATCTCCGCCTCCTTCGCCGCGATCTGCGCCTCAGTCGCGTCCTCTCCCAGGAGCTGATAGGCAAGATTTTGGCTGGAATAGGAGAGGATCAAAAACAGGAAAAATGTGACGCAGACGATCACAGGGATCAACATAAGCAGACGCTTGAGCGCGTATTTTACCCACGCCATCTCTCTTCATCTCCTTTCGCAAGCTTTTGAAAAAGGGCGGGGCGGCGATGGCCGCCCCGCCCTTCATGGGTCTTGTTACTTCCAGGACCAGTTATACATCAGATAGCTACCCAGGCAGTGGGCTTCCACGCCGGAGAGGTCCTTGTTGTACGCAATGGTGGTCATGTCATTGACCAGAGGCACGTCATAGGCCTCTTCGGTGATGATGTTGCAGCCCTCCACATAGTAGGGCAGGCGGGCGTCGCCCTGCGCGGCACGGCCCTTCATAAACAGGTCGCTGAGCTCCTCATCCCGGGGCGCGCAGTGGTCCAGCGGCCAACGGTCCAGGCGGTGGTAGGTCATAATGCCGTCGGCGTCCACCAGGGAGTTAAGGTTGTTGCAGATGTAAGCCTGGTAGGTCCGCTCCTTGGAGATGTTCTTATAGGTCACGTTGTCCACCGCATTGACGGTGCAGTTGATACCGACCTCCATCAGCTGCGCCTGGATGACCTTCGCAGCAGTCTCCAGGGAGCCGCCGCTCTGGCAGGTGATCTCAAAGGGCTCGTCCTTGTAATTGGACTGGGCGAGGTACTCCTTCGCCGCCTCAGGATCGTAACCAACGACCTTAATGCCGTCCTTCTCGGTGGGATAGCCGCTGTAGTTGGAGCACATATCAATGGGCAGGGCCTCGCTGTAGCCGGCGTACATGGCCATGTTCACATCGTCCTTATTGATGGCGCTCTGAACGGCCTTCCGGAAGTTCTTGTCCGCCGTGATACCAGTCCAGGAAGCCATATACATGGTGATACGTCCGGTGGAGTTGGCAGAGTTCCACTCCACGTTGGGCTCGCTGTCAAAGCGGGTGCAGACGTCGATGGACGGGTTGCGGATGATGTCGTAATCGCCGTTGCGGAGGCCCAGGACCTGGGTGTTGGTATCGGCGACGGTCTGGATCACGACCTTCTTAATGGCAGGGACGCCTTTCCAGTACTCATCATTGGCCTCCAGCGTGGTGTGGTCGCCGCTGACGTACTCCACGAACTTATACGGGCCGGTGCCGATGGGCTTGGCCATGTAGCCGTCCTCGCCCACCTCGTCGAAGTAGGACTTGCAGGCTACAGCCGCCACACGGGAGGCCACGCAGTAGGGGAAGGCGGCGAAGGGGCTGGTCAGGGTGATCTTAATGGTATACTCGTCCAGGATGTCGCAGTGGTCGTAGTTGACCAGCAGAGCGTTGCCGATGGGGCCGGCCTTGCCCTGGTCGAGGGTAAACTTGACGTCCTCGGCGGTCATCTCAACGCCATTGTGGAACTTGACGCCCTTGTGCAGATGGAAGGTGTACTCCATACCATCCTCTGTTACCTCATATGTATCAGCAAGAGACGGCGTCAGGGAGCCATCGGCCTCCAGCTGAAGCAGACAGTCATAAACATTAGACAGCACAAGGCAGTCATCGCCGCTGCTGCTGGCAGAGCCCTGCGGGAAAAAGCGGTAGGGCTCTCCGGAGGTCGCCAGGACCACGGTGTCCTTGGCAACAGGAGTCACATTGGGCTCAGAACTTTGCACAGAACCCACAGGAGCCTGGCTCTGCTCGGGTCCGGTCTTGCCGCCACAGGCGCCGAGGGTGACGATCATGGCAGCTGCCAATACAAATGCGGATATTTTTTTCATGTCTCCATCTCCTTTATAAATTTTTTGTTCCGTTTTGAAAAACCAATGGAGCGGAGCTTCACCGCTTCCGTTGATCTTGTCTGACTGTACGATACGCTTATAAAACATTTATGTCAATAATTTTGACAACTTCCGAAACAATGTTTTGATTATTTCGCATAAATAAAACAGTCATTCCTATTATTCTTTTATGGATTTTGCCCGTTTCCTCCTGCTTCTTAACACCGTCAGCCGTCTAATGTAACCTTTCCCGGATTGAGCAGACCCTTTGGGTCAAAGACGTCCTTAATGCCCTTCATAAGACGCATTTTGACCTCTCCCTCAGTCTTGACCAAATACTTCACCTTCCCCATGCCGATGCCATGCTCGCCGGAGATCTGTCCGCCCAGCTCCACCGTTTTTTCATAGAGCTGCTCCATAAAACTGTCCACCTGGGCGCAGAAGGTTTCTTTCTCCATGTCATTGGAACAGGTGTAGACATGGAGGTTCCCGTCTCCGGCATGACCAAACATTTTGACCGCAAAGTCAAACTGACCCTCGATCTCCTTAATGAAGAGTACAAACCTGGCGATCTCAGACACGGGGACCACCACGTCGCACTCATCCAGCAGCCTGGTCTGCTCTTCGATCCCCTCCAGGAAGGACGAGCGCGCGGCCCACGCGTCCCGCATTTTGGCGGGAGAATCGGCCACCAGCACATCCAGCGCCCCGGCCTCCAGGACCTGCTCAGCGCCTTGCTCCACCAGAGCATCCAACGCGTCCTGGCTATTGGCGTCAAATGTCACCAGCAGGTAGGCATTGACCTCCTGCCCCTCAACGACCCGAGGGAATACGGTCTTGCCCAGATATTGCTCCGAGGAGATCAATATTTCCTTCTCAAAAAACTCCAGGGCCTGGGGGTCCATATGGGCCTTCTTAAATTTGGGTACGGTGGAGATACAGTCGGCCAGGTCCCCAAAGGGACATACTAAGCTGGCGGTACACTTGGGAGCAGGGATCAGCTTTAGGGTCAGTTCGGTGATAATGCCCAAAGTTCCCTCGGAGCCGATCATTAAGTCAAGGAGGGAATACCCTGAGGAACTTTTGGACACAGCCGCCCCCAGCTGGACGGTCTCCCCGTTGGGGAGTACCACCGTCATGGCCCGGACATAGTCCCGTGTGGTGCCGTACTTGACCGCCCGCATCCCCCCGGCATTGGTGGCGGCGTTGCCGCCCAAAGTGGCAAATTTCTCGCCCGGATCAGGGGGATAGAGCAGCCCTCGTTTCAGCGCGTCTTCCGCCAGGTCATTGAGAAGCACGCCGCATTGGACACGGACAAGGAAATTCTCCTCGTCATAGCCCAGGATCCGGTTCATTTTCATAGTACACAGTACCACACCGCCGCAGATGGGCGTACATCCCCCCACCAACCCGGTGCCGGCTCCCCGGCAAGTGACGGGCACATCGTTCTCATAGCACAGCTTCACAATGGCGGCGATCTCCTCGGTGGTGAGAACGTCGATGGAAGCCTGGGGCATTTGTGTGCCATAGATGGGCATCTCATCCTGGGCGTAGTCTGGGTTCACCTCGCTCCCTACAATGACCCGGTCTCCCGAGATCCCGCGGAGCTCTTCCAAAAATTGTGAAGTCAGTTCTTTGCACTTTTGCATATTTTCATCCCCTCAATAAAATGTGACCATACAGGGCAGCGTGTTGTCTCTTTTATTTTATTCCGCGCCGGAAAGTACAAATCGTTCAATGGCCAATGCCGCGCCGTCTTCCTCATTGGCCCCTGTGACCGCGTCAGCCGCCTGTTGCACCTCCGGCGGGGCATTTGCCACCGCCACTCCCAGCCCTGCGGCCTGAAGCATGGTGATGTCATTGCCGCTATCCCCCATCGCCATGGTTTCTTCCATCGGTATGCCAAGGCGTTGGCACACCGAGCGCAATCCATTGGCCTTTGTCGCCAGCGGGTGTGACAGTTCCATGTTGTTGGCCCCCGACCAGGCGCCGGATACGGGAAGGTCTGCCAGCCTGCGTTCTACCTCCCCCTTCTTTTCCGCGGGGATACAAAGTAAATTTACCTTCTCGATCTCCTCCCCGCATAACATCCGCAGATCCAGGATCGCATGGCCTTGCCTGGACAGGATCTGATCCAGGTGAAAGGCCAGATCCCCTTTGGGCCATTGCCTCTCCCGTTCCCAATCGGCAGCGGTGAGGTACAGCCTTCCCCGGATGGAAAACTCTAAGGGAAGCTGAAGCTCTTCCGCCATATCAACGAGTGACAGCAGCGCGCGGGAAGGGAGGGGCCGGCTCTCCAGGAGTTCTCCCGTAGCAAGCCGGCGAACCTGGCCTCCGTTGCACAGCACGCACAGGTTTTCCCAGGCCGCGCCAGTTTGGACCGCTTCCGGGAGAAGCTCATATTGTCGCCCGGTCACAGGCACGACTGCTATCCCCCGTTCATGTGCCTGAGCAAGCGCGGCCTGGAGCCGGGGCGAAAAGTGTTTCCGGTCTGCCTGAAGCGTAGTACCGTCCAGATCCATGGCAATAAGAGATATCCTCACAGCAAAGCCCCCCCTATCCCTGCCCCACCAGCGCAAACTTTCCGCCAGGCAAGATACAATCGGCCAGCAGTTCATAGCCCGGAGCCAAATGGCCGATGACATTTACCCGCGGATCCGGGGGCAGATCGCTCCTGATCAGCTGAATTTCCCCGGAATATCGGCCATAGCTGCTATTATCCATTGTGACCGCTCCCCGTTTTCGTGGCGCGGGCGGCAGGGGAGCGACACCGCTGCCAAAGCAGGAGTACTCCCGCGACTCAGCGAAGCGTATCAGCCTGTCAGGCGAATCCGAGCGGCTGGTAAAGACCTGTCCATAGAGAGCGCCGCACTCTGGGAGCAGCCTTGCGGGCAGCTCCCACACGCCCTCACGACGATATCGGCTGATCCGCTCGATCTCCGCCTGGGAAACGCCAGGGTCGGCGGCAAACACGCCGTCCATCCCGCAGCGGATCATTAGGTCGGCATACCCCACCGACGGGGGAAGGCCCCGGTGCTCCTCCAATGTAGGAAGGCCAAGGTGTAGCGGACCCCGAAAGGCCGTATCTCCCGGCACAAAACCCAGTACCCGCAGGCCAAGCGCCTGGAGCGCCTTTGTCCGTGACACCAGGTACCCCCGATCCAGTCCCGTTTCAGGCCGGGGATAAAAGTTGTGCATCGCCATCACATGCTGATCGCATCGAAGCACCTGACAAACTACCTCGTCGGAAACGGTGGACGCATTGAGCACCAACGGGAGCTTTTTGGCAAGACGGCAGATCTTCTCCGTGGAGAAGCCGTAATCCAGCCGCAAAGCCCAAACGCCCAGGTGATCGGCCAACTGGGACACATCCTGTCCAAAGCAGGCCGCTGCCTTTGGGGACACATCGGCAATGATACGAAATCCGTTTTCTGTCAGCCAACGGCAGGTCATTTCCGCCTTTTGACAATACCCTTCCCCAAATTCTTCTGAGATGTGCAGAGAGAGGAAAATAGGAACAGCCTCACCCCGGAGCTTTTTCAGGGTGGCACGCTGCTGCTCAAAGGTGGAAAGATACACCGACAACCCCAACGGCTCAGACATTGGCCACCTCGTCATTCTTCACGTTGGCGGGAAGACGGGTCGCGCGGTTTGCGGCGACGAATACATTGCCCTTGGTGCATATATTTTCCAGGCTCCGGCTTTTCAGCTGCTCAATGGTCATAACTTCTTCTCCTTTTTGCTCTTTTGGGGTAACTTGCGTTACAGAGGACTGGGCTTTGCTTACCCCTGTCATTCAAAGCTATCATACTAAAACGAAAAATTTTGTCAACAAATCATAAAAAGTGTGGTACAATATTTTACGCCAAAAGCATTTTTGGATAAACTACACAATATTGCGGTACAAAGAGGAGGCGTGATTATGAAAAATGTCTTACTTCTTTTGCGTGAGAGCATGGACCAGATGAGCACAGCCGAAAAGGCAATTGCCCAATACGTCTGTGCCCACCCGGAGGAATGTTCACGGATGAGCATTCGGGAACTGGCGGAAAAGACCTACTCCTCCCCCTCCAGCGTGGTACGGCTGTGCCGATATATTGGCCTGGGCGGATATAAAGATTTTCGTCAAGAGCTGCTGCTGGACGTCCATACACTGGGAGAAAGCGGCTCCCACAAGGAGACGGAGTTGGACGGAACCGCAACCATCCCCGAACTCATCTCCAGCATTACCCGCCGGAATATCCAGTGCCTGGAGGATAGCCGCTACCTGTTGGATGAAGCAACCGTGGCTCAGTGTGTGGAACTGCTGCGGCAAGCCAGAAACGTACTCCTTTTTGGTCTGGGGGCATCCCTTTGTGTAGCGCGGGATGCCTATTTGAAGTTCCTGCGGGTGGACAAGGCCTGCATCCTTAACGACGACTGGCACTCTCAACTCCTTCAGGCCCGAAATGCCACCAAAGATGATGTTGCCATTGTGTTCTCTTACTCAGGGCAGACTGAAGAGGTCATTACGTGTATGAAAGCGCTGAAGGAAAACGGGACCCCCATTGTGGCTGTGACCAGGGCGGCGCCATCCCCTATTGCCAAGCTGGCCAATTACCTTCTCCATACTGCCACCAACGAATTTACTTTTCGCATCGGCGCCCTCTCCTCCCGCATCGCCCAGCTCAATGTGGTGGACATTCTCTATGCCGGTTTTGTCAACGCGGAGTATGAATACTGCATGAAGCGCTTTGTCCACACCCACATTTTGAAAAAGCCGGAATAGGCCCTTTGGGCCACAGCAAAACAGCCGCCGGGGCATGGCCCGGCGGCTGTTTTTGCGTTATTTTTCCGGCGGGCGGCCTCCCCGGAGGCAAGCCCGCTTTCATTTTCCCGACAGCGGGAACCTATGTCCTGGCGGCGGTGGGATTGTAGACCCCGGAGCGCTCCCGTCTGGCGCCCATGACCGTCTCCTCCCGGAAGGACATCCATTTGACCCCCCGGCGGGTCTGGTAGGCAAAGGCCAGATGAAGCGTCCCATCGGCCCCCTGAATGAGGCAGGGATATTCATACTGCCGGTTGTTGGTGGAATTTTCCGCCCCCACAAAGCCCTCCCCCAACTCCATATGGCGGATCAGGGGCCAGGTGAGGCCGCCGTCCTCCGAAAGGGCCACCGCCACCGGGCAGCGAAGTCCCGGCCACGCGGCCTTGCCTGGGGTGTATTCGGGGGCGCGGGTGGGGTTGTAGGCGATGGCGATCCGCCCGCTTTGGAGCCGCAGGGCGCTGATGCTGGAGTTGTTGTTGGGCAGACAGGTGGGCACAGGCTCCGACCAGTGCTCGCCATAGTCCGGGGACTCGCTGCGGTAGATGAAGTCGGCCTCCCGGCTCCGCATAAAGGCCACCAGCCGCCCCTGGCCCAGCTCCACCACATTGGCGTGGACCCGTCCGCTGCTGCTGGGCATCTCCACCTGCTGCCAGGTCTTTCCCTGGTCGTCGGAAAGCTGGAAAACGGTGGGGTCGCCGGAGAGGCCCTCGGCGCTGTCGGTACACAGCCAGTTGGCAAATATCCACCGCCCGTTGGAAAGGACCTGGATGCTCTGGCGGCAGAAGGTGCCCTCCCTGGGGAAGACCACCTCCGGCTCAGTCCACGTCCTGCCTCCGTCCCGGCTGCGCTGGCGCCGGACTACGGAGGTAAACTGCATATTGTCCTTTCCCTCCACCCGGTCCAGCTGGGCGGTATACATGGCCCAGACCTCCCCATCGGGGGCCAGGAACAGGGAGGGGTTCTGCTCGCTGCGGCGGGGATCGCTGGAGACCTGGACAGGCTCGCTCCACCGCTCCGCGCCCTTCTCCAGGCGGGCGCAGACGATGCTGACGTCGGCGCTGCCTTCATAGGTCCCGGCAAACCAGGCGCACAGCAGCGCCCCGTCCGGCAGCTCCAGCAGGGCGGGAGCGTGGGCGGTGGCAAAGCTTCCGGGGGGAAGCATGGCCTCCAGGGCGTCCATGGCGGGGTTTTGATAAATAACTCCATCAGGAGTGAGTCCGGGCAGGATAGGATACTCCATTACCGCCACCTCATTCCATAAATTTGCCGCCGCTGATATTCAGGCTGCACCCGTCCACAAAGGAGGCCAGGTCGGAGACCATATACACCGCCGCCTGAGCGATGTCCTCCGGCTCTCCAATCCGTCCCACCGGGATCTTTTGCAGCAGAGCGGCCCGGTATTCCGGCGTCCACTGGTCGGTCATCTCCGAGTGGATAGGCCCACACTGGAGGGCGTTGACCCGGATACCGTACTTGCCGAATTCGGCGGCGAAGTGCTTGGTGAGGTAGGTGACGGCGGCCTTGGACGCTCCGTAGGCCGGCGAGGCGTTGGGGTGCGCGGCCTTGCTGGCGGTAGAGGTGATATTGAGGATGGTGCCGCCATGCTGCTCCACCATCACGGGCAGGACGGCCTTACACACATAAAACACCCCATTAGCATTTACGTCCAGCACCCGGTGCCACTCGTCAATGGTAAGCTCCAGCGTCCCCTTCCGGTTCATGACGCCGGCATTGTTGACCACGATGTCGATCCTCCCAAAGGCGTCCAGGGCGGCGCGGACCATATCCTGGGCAGTCTGGGAGTCGGCCACGGAGCCGACGGCAATGACGCACTTCCGGCCCAGGGCGGCGATCTCCCCGGCCAGAGACTGGAGCAGGGCAGTATTGGTGGCGTTGACCACCAGGTCTGCCCCCTCCCGGGCAAAGGCCAGGGCGATGTGGCGGCCGATCCCCCGACTGGCGCCGGTGACGATTGCCACTTTCCCATTCAGGACGTTTGCTTGCATGGTATTTACCTCCCTTGATCTATGCTCCCAGCGCCTCGGCGACGGCCTCCCTGGCCGCCTCCATAACGCTGGGGTCTTCCATATGGCATTCAAAGCTGGCGGGGCCTTCATAGCCGACGGCCCGCAGGGCGTTGAGGAACCGGGCCATTTGGGGCGAGAGGGGCTTGCCGGGAGCGGCGCGGTCAGCCTCGGAAAGATGTACGTGGGTGATCCACTGGCGGTTCTCCTCCAGCTCCCGCTCGATCTCCGGGTGGGACATCAGGTGGAGGGAGTCGGCCAAAAGGCTCACCTCTCCCTCGCAGCGCCGGGCCAGCTCCCGCCCCTCCCAAAGGTCCAGCATAAAGTCAGTGAGCTTAGGATTGAGCGGCTCGATAATAATGCTCACGCCGTACTTTTGGCACAGGGGCAAAACGGTCTTGTTCAAAAGCTGGGCGAGCACGCGGTACCCGTCCTCCCGACTCTGGCCGCTCTGAAGGCTGCGGGCCTTTCCGCTGCCCAGCACCAGAGCCTTGCAGCCCAGGGCCTCACAGCGGGGCAGGAGCCTTTCCAGATAGGCCGTCAACGCCCCCCGGTCCAGGCCGGGAGAAAGGAGGGGAAATTGGGCGGAAAAGAAGTTGGTCATTACCGGGAACCCGGCAGAACAAGCGGCAGCGGCGGCGGTCAGCGCGGAAAACTCCGTCTTGCCAAGCTCCGCCACGGTCATGGCGGGCAGCTCGATGTAGGAAAAGCGCTCCGCCAAAGCGGAAAAGGCGTCCGTGTGAAGGGAGTAGGCGTCATTGCCCAGAAAATTGGTGCATACGCCCCACTGTGAAAGGGCCATGGCTCAATCCTCCTCCACATCCACCAGGTCCACCTGCATCACCTCGGCGGCCTCCACCACCACGGCGTCCACCGGCTTATTCTTACGCCCGACAAGGAAGGCTTGGAGAATGGCGGCGGCCAGAACGGCCAAGCCGATAAAGGTGGTGATGTTTTCCGGCACAATGACCAGCCCTCCGGCCACGGCCAGCAGGGCCAGACGCAGGGTGACGGCCTTTCTCTTTCCGCTGTCTTCACAGCTTTTGAGTCCCCGGAGGTTGACAAGGAGGATGACGGAGATTCCCAGGGCGTAGCCGATGGCGCTGGAAATGCTCTCCGGGGTGATAATGAGAATGCCCGCAGCCGTCAGGGCAATCCGCAGGGGCAGGGCCTCCACCGGCCTGCCCACATAGCCCTCGATACCCGCAGCCAGGAAGAAGGTGCCGATAAAGAGCACCGCCGCGGACTGGACGATCTGGGCAGGGGTACCCATAAGCAGAAGGGACGGCTCATAGACAAAGGCGAAGGCGGTGAGGAAGGCCACGATAGAGTAGCGGAAGCCGGCCCAGCCGGTCTTCCAGGAGTCGCCCCCCGCGATCCCGGCGGCAGTGAAGGAGGCCAGGCATACCGGCGGAGTGATCTGGGCAAAAATGCCAAAATAAAACACGAACATATTGGCGGGCAGGCTGGCTACCCCCAGCTTGGTCAGTGTGGGAACAAAAAGGATGTTGGCGATCATATAGGCGGCCACGGTGGGCAGGGCCATACCCAGCAGCATACATCCCACCATGGTCAGCAGCAGGGCTAAGATCAGCCGGTCTCCGCCCAAGCGGATCATCAGAGTAGACAGCTTGGTAGCCAGTCCCGACTGGATGACGATGCCGATGATGATACCTACCGCGGCAGTGGGAATGGCAATGCCTGCCGCCTGCTTGCAGCCTACCATCAGGCTGTGGCCCAGCTCCTTCAGGCTGGCCCGTTTGGGGTTGAGTACATTGATGATCAAAATGGCGGCGATGGCCCACACTGCGGAGCGCATCAGAGAGGCCCCGGTGACGATAAAGTAGACTAAGATCACCGCCGGGACCAGCAGATAGAGCCGCCGGAAAATGGGCTGGGTGTTGAAGCCGCCGGAGACTACACCGGCGGAGTTTTTCCGGGCAATGAAGTCCACCACCAGGAAAATAGCAAAGTAGTAGGCCACGGCAGGAATGATGGCAGCGGTGGCTACCGTACCGTAGGATACGCCCAGCATTTCCGCCATGATGAACGCGCCGATGCCCATAATGGGAGGCATGATCTGTCCCCCGGTGGAGGCTACCGCCTCAATGGCGCCGGCTTGCTCAGGCGTATAGCCCACCTTCTTCATCATGGGGATCGTCATAACGCCGGTGGTGGACACGTTGGCCACCGCCGCGCCGCTGACCATCCCCAGCAGTCCCGAGCTGACCACCGCCGCCTTGGCGGGGCCGCCGGTGCCTTTTCCCACCTTCAGGCCAATGTCGATCAGCAGCTGTCCGCCGCCGCAGGCGGAAAAGAGGGAGCCGAAAATAATGAAGTAGAACAAATATGTGGCGGAAGTCGTCAGAGGGGTGCCCAGGATACCGCCGGAACTCATGGAGATCAGCTCCACAAACTCCATGGGATCGGTACCGGTGGAGCGCAGCCCGCTGCCCCGGGGAAGATACTGCCCCAACCAGGCATAGAGCAGGAAAACGCCGATAAATATCAGCAGATTCCATCCCAGGGTGCGGCGCACCGCCTCCAACAACAGAATCGTCAAAACAAAGAAGGCCACGACGTCAATGGTGGCGAGGGGAGAAAAATAGGGGATGCGGTTTTGCAGCCGCAGGGTCTCGTGAATGTAATAGTAGGCCAGAAACGCGATACCGGCAAAGGCGATAAGATCCAGCCAGGCGACCTTTTTCAGGCTTTCCCTCTTTTTGTAGATGGGGTTATAAAGATAGACGATAGCCAGGGCGAATATCAGGTGGATGGGTACTTGAAGGGTAGGGTGGAAGGGCTTGACAAGGGCGATATAGCTCTGAAAGAGGAGCCATGCCGCCGCAATGGCAATGGTGGCGTATTTTCGGATGTCCGTGGATTTTAATTTCATAAGAGCCTCACTTTCCATATGCCCGGATCAGCCCCGGCGGATGCCGGGGCTGATCCGGATCGTAGGCGTCCGTCCCGACGCTCCCGGGATCGGGAGCTCGGGGAGCGGCCCTTAACTTCAGATCATTTCATATAACCCATTTCGGTGTAGTAGCGGACGGCGCCGGGGTGAAGAATGTCCTTCAGGGTGATCCAGGCGTTCTCAGGCTCAAAGACCTTCAGGGCGCTGGAGGTGTTGGCCAGGGCCTCTTTGTTCTCACAGATGGCCTTGGTGATCTGGTAGGCGGTCTCCTCATCCAGGTCGGCCCTGCACACCACTACGTTGCTGGAGCTGACGGTCTCAATATCCTTGTCGTGGCCGGTAAAGCCGGAGGTCCCAGCGGCCCAGACGGTCTTGGTCCAGCCCTTGCCCTCCATATAGTCTCTCACGTTCTCGGACAGCGGCCAGAGGGTGCAGGGGGTGTTCATGGTCAGCTCAACGGTATTGGCCTGGTTATCGGGGGGATGGTCCACAGTGATGTCTGCTGTGCCGTCCTGCATGGCGGTCTTGATATTGCCGGTGCTGGTGCGGGTAATGGTGCAGCCCCAGCCCAGCATCTCCTCCTCGGTGGTGCCCAGGGCGTCCACCAGCTGGACAAAGGCCAGCTCGCCCATGGTGCCCGCCTGCTTGATGACAAAGTCGGCGGGGATCTTCTTCGCCACCAGGTCCTCCATGGACTCGCAGCCGGTCTTGCTGATAAAGTCGTTGCGCACCAGCACGTCTACGTGGGGCATATCCAGGCTGCCCACCAGGCCGCAGACCTTGCCCTCTCCAATGGCGGGCTGGCCCAGCACGCCGCTGCGCAGAGACTCCAGGGCTCCTACGTCGTTAAGGATGATAAGGTCGCTCTTGCCGTCAGCCGTCAGATAGGCCGCGCCCAGGCCGCCGGGGGAGGTGGTGGGCAGGTCAACGGTAGAGCCCGCGGGCAGATAGTCGGACAGCAGGTTGGCGATGGCCGAGGAGTAGGTATAGATGGCGGTACCCACATCCATGGTGGCAAAGACCAGGTCCACCGGCTCCTGGGCCGCGGGGGTAGACGCCTGCACCGCCGGGTCGCCGGACGGGGCGGGAGGCTGGCTGACGGGCGCTTTCTGACTGCTGCATCCGCCAAGGACCAGCGTCAACGCCAGCAGCAAAGAGAGCTTTTTCTTCATTTGTCGTTCCTCCTTAGTGATCGTATAGTATTTCTCGCGGGCTGTTTCGATATGCTTTTCCGCCCCTCCTCCTTTCTCCTCCTGGTCGTTTTCCGTAAAGGCGTACTGTGTCAGGCCTTGGCCAGCGCCAGACGGATGGCGTAGTCTATGGCGTTGACAAGGCTCAGCTCGTTGGCGTGGCCGCTACCGGCATGTCCGAAGCCGGTGCCGTGATCCACACTGGCACGGATAATGGGCAGGCCCAGGGTGACATTGATCCCGGCCACGGCATCCCAGCGTCCCTCGGCCCTGTTGTAGACAAAGCCCTTGACCTTCAGAGGGATGTGACCCTGGTCATGGTACATGACCACCACGATATCATACCATCCGCCCAGCGCCTTGGAAAAGACTGTATCGGGCGGGGTGGGCTTGCCCTCGGGAATGTAAATACCCTCGGAAATGGCCTGGTCGATGGCGGGCTGGATCTCCTCGATCTCCTCCCGGCCAAACATGCCGCCCTCTCCGCAGTGGGGGTTAAGTCCGGCCACGCCGATCTTGGGCCGCTCAATGCCCAGGGCCTTACAGCCCTCGTTGGCGATGCGGATACACTCCAGCACCCGCTCCTTCTTCACCCGCTCGGTAGCCTCCCGCAGGGAGACATGGGTGGAGACATGGACCACCCGCAGCTCTTCGTGGGCCAGCATCATGGTATATTTGTCGGTCTTGGTGTAATGGGCGTAAATTTCCGTGTGGCCGGAAAAATGATGTCCGGCCATGTTGATGGCCTCCTTGGACAGGGCGTTGGTAACAGTGGCGTCCACCTCCCCGGCCAGGGCCAGTTGAATGACCTTTTCCACATACCGGAAGGACGCCTCTCCTCCCAGCGCGCATGCTCCCACCCCGAAGGGCTGGGGTTGGTCCTGACCGGCGGTGTCCGGGATATTTCCCGGCTCCACCAGGCCCATGTCCAGCAGGTCGATGGTCCCGTACTCGAACCGGGCCTCGGCCACCGTCTTCACCGGGTGAAGCTCCAGGCGGATGCCGGATACCTTTTCCGCCACCCGGAGGGCATAGGCCATACTGGCGGCGTCGCCCACCACCAACGGACGGCAGCGGTCATAAACACTTTTGTCGGCCAGAGCCCGGACCGTGATCTCCGGGCCGTTGCCAAAGGGGTCTCCCATGGTGATGCCTAAAATGGGTCTTTTCATGTCTTCTCCTCCTGTCAATCCATCCCCCTGGCGGCATTTTCCGCCAGGACCTTCCGCAGTGCCTCCATCCCCTCCCCGCTGAGCCGGCAGAAGGGCCGGCGGCACTCTCCCACCGGGGCGCCCAGCAGGGCGGCGGCCTTTTTGACCACCGTGTTGGCATTGCCGTATTGAAACACCGCCCGGAAGCTTGCAATGGAGTCCTGCGCGGTCTGAGCGCCCTCCAGGTCCCCGGCCTGAAAACGCTCATAAATGGAGACCATGGTATGGGGATAGACGTTGGCGCAACCTGCGATGCCCCCCGCGCCTCCGGCCTTCAGGCACTTCAGGATCAGGGAGTCGTTGCCCGAAAGGACCCGGAAGTCCTTGCCCAGGTCTTGGGTGAGGGTGATATAGGCTTGCAGATTGTCCCAGTCGCCGCTGGAGTCCTTTGCGGCGGCGATGAGGTCGATGTCCTTTGCCAGCCGGGCCACCGTCTCCGGCAGCAGCTTGTTTCCGGTACGGGCGGGGATGTTGTAGAGAACGATAGGAATGTCCACGCTTTGGGCCACCGCCGCATAGTGGTCATACAGCTCCTGCTGGGAGGCCAGGGCAAAGCTGGGGGTAATGATGGACAGCGCGTCCGCCCCCAAGGCCTGGGCCTCCCGGCTCAGGCGGATGGTCTCGGCGGTGGAGATACAGCCGGTGCCCGCGTAGACCGGCACCCGTCCCTTTGCCTGGTGGATAACGGTCTCCAGCACTTGAAGCTTTTCGCTCCAGCTGAGGATATAGCCCTCGCCGTTGGTGCCCAGAGGAAAAATGCCGTGGACCCCCGCGGCCAAAAGCCGCTCGACCTCAGCGCCCAAGGCCTCCAGGTCCAGGCTCTCGTCCGGGCGCATGGGGGTGAGGATGGGCGGGATGATACCTTTGATCTGTGACAGTTCCATAGGGAGCCTCCTTTCACAGCACCTGTTGATAGATGGCTCTGGCGTCGTCCGCCGTGACGATACGGGGGTTGTTGACCAGCAGCCGCTGCACCTGCATGCCCGCCTCTACAAGTCCCTCCAGGTCCCCGGCGGGGACGTTGAATTCTTTCAGGCTGGTGGGAATGTTCAGGTGGGCGACGATCCCCTCCAGACGGCGAAGGACCCAACCGGACTTCTCCTCCGGCGTGCGGCAGGTCTTCTCCGGGTCATGGCAGCACCGGTCATAGACGACGGCCAGCCGCTCCCGGCAGGCGGGGGCGTTAAAGCGCATCACCGGGGCCAAAAGGATGGCGTTGGAGACGCCGTGGGCAATGTGGTACTTGCCCCCCAAGGGGTAGCTCAAGGCGTGGACGGCGGTGGTGCCGGAGGCGGTAATGGCCAGCCCGCCGTAGTAGGCGGCGATCTGCATCCGATTTTTCTCCTCCATGGCGTCGGGGTCGTCACAGGCCCGTTCGATGTTGTTCAGAATGAGGTCCAACCCTTCCAGCGCGTAGAGGTCGCTGAAGGGATTGGCCTTGTTCCCGGTAAAGCACTCGATGCAGTGGGCCAGCGCGTCTACTCCGGTGGCGGCGGCCAGGGAGCGGGGAAGTCCCTTGATAAGCCGCGCGTCCAGGATCACATGGTCGGCTACCATGTTCGGGTTGACGATGCCCACCTTCAGCTCCCGCTCCGGGACGGCCACAATGGCATTGGGCGTCACCTCCGCTCCGGTGCCCGCTGTGGTGGGGATAAGGACCGTGGGAACGCATTTTTTCGCCCGGGCGGGGTCGTCCAGCAGCTCCTTAACGCCGTAGGCGTCGGTGACGAGCACACTGGCCAGCTTGGCAGCGTCCAGGACGCTGCCTCCCCCACAGGCCACGATCATGTCGGCTCCCCCGGCCTTAAAGCTGTCGATGAGGGCCTGCACCTGACTGTAGGTGGGTTCGGCGGGCAGGTCCCGGAGCACATAATATTCCGCCCCGGCGGCCTCCACCGCCTCCTGAACGAGGGCAAGCAGACCGGCGCCCTCGATGCCCCGGTCTGTAAAGAGAGCCACCCGCCCGGCCCCGGCACGGCGGAGAATATCGGTAAGGCGGCCAATGGCGTCCTCGCCGCCGTAGACCGCCTGCGGCATTTTCAGCTCATAGGCTTTCAGCATAGGAATATACCTCCTTCAGTGTTTCCCTTTCCTGGGTCCGGGCCAGCTTGGCGGCAAGGGAGGGGATCAGCCCGGCCTCGCCGAAGCCGCCGGATTTGGAAATGATATAGCGGGTGAACCCCTGATAGGTGAACCGGGAAAGCACCACCCCCGGCTCCAGCTCGCAGAGGGGTTGAAGCTCATGCACCCCCATGTAGTCCATACATTGCAGGAGCGTGTCTCCTCCCGTGACGAGGAGGGTACCCAGGGCAGGGGAGGGAAATAGCCGACTGACCATATACCCCACCGACTGGGCAATACCCAGCCGTACATCGTCCATGGTCATCCCTTTGGCGGCGGCGTACTCGGCGGTGGGCCGGTTGCCCCCGGCGTCGTTGGTCTCAATGATGCGGTAGGGATATTTCTCCAGAAGTTTGCCCATAACGTCAAACTCAGCGGAGCCTTGGGGGGTGAGCCAGTAATCGGTGTCCAGCTTTTGCTCCGGCGTCAGCCGTACCCGGAGGAAGCCCTCCGTCTCCGCCCGGTCCAGCTGGGCAATGGTGATGGGGTTGACGCTGCCGCAGATCACCAGGAGCCGGGGGTCCAGCCGGGGGAGGTCTGCGCTGCGGTGTCCGGTCAGCCCCAGCAGCTCGGGGAGCACAGCGCCGAAGCCCGCACACCCGGCCATGATATGAAGCCGCCCCCGCTCCAGCAAACGCCGTCCGATCCGCTCCAGGTCCCCGGTGGTGACAGCGTCAAAGACCGTGATCCCCTCCTCATCCGGGAGAGGGTCGTCCCCGGCGGAAAGGGAGCAGTTGTGGACAGGGACCCGGCTCTGGGCGGCGATCAGGCTTGCCACCGTAGAGTGCTGCACCGGCTCGAAGGGATCCTGGCCAAAAACGCTGTTGGCCACAGGGGTGCCGCCGATATACTGTACCCCTCCCCGGGTGATCCGTCCGATCTGGGGAAAGGCGGGCAGAAAGGGGAGCTGCCGTCGGCCACTGACGTCCAGAAGGGCGGTCAGCTCGGCGCCGATATTGCCCCGAAGGGCGGAATCCGTCTTTTTATAAATGTAGGGAATGGACAGCGCCACAGCCTGCTCCACGATACGCGCCACCGAGCGATAGGCTCCCTGAGGCGGCAGGTGACGGGTCTCGGCGTCCACCACCAGCACCCGGCAGTCCCTGGCCACGGTCAGGTCGGCGTCCGGCCCGGTGAGGACCCGTATGTCTTCCCCGTAGGCGGCGAACTGGACCGCGGTATCCAGGGCGCCGGTGAAGTCGTCTGCGATGATCAACAATTGGGCCATGGGGGCCTCTCCTTTCCGAGCTGCATGGGAAAGTGGTTTTGTTTGAACTTATTGTACCGTGTTTCCACAGCAGAATCGACAAAAGCCGCCTACATTTTTGATTTATTTTAGAACATTTTTCAATTTAGAAAGTTATCCCTCTCTAAAACTGTTTCATTTTGAAATACCTTGTATGCGTTATCGACAAGCTCGCCGCTTTATGGTACAATATTAAAACATCCTCAGAAAAAATTTTACCTGTGGAACAGCAGAGGAGGAAAAAGGATGGAAACCCCCGTTCACATCTTGGGCATTGCGCCCTACGAGAGCATGAAGACCAGCATGGACCGGATGGCGGAAGCCTATCCCAGCATCCGTCTGGACGTATTTACCGGAGACCTCCAGGAGGGCGTGGAAATTGTAAAGCGCAACCTTCACAACGCCTATGACTGTATTATCTCCCGGGGCGGAACGGCGGAATTCATCCGCCGGATCACCGACATTCCCGTGGTGGAGATCCAGCTCTCGGTCTATGACGTGCTGCGCACCATCAAGCTGGCGGAAAATTACTCCAAGCGCTATGCCATTGTGGGCTTTCCCAGCATCACCGGCCCTGCCCACATCCTCTGCGACCTCTTGCAAGAGCAGGTGGATATCCTGACGGTACGTAGCGCCGACGAGATCCGGCACACCCTGCTCCGGCTTCAGGAGGGCGGATATCATATGGTGGTCAGCGACATGGTGACGCATACCATTGCCCGGGAGCTGGGGATGGACGCCTTTCTCATTACCTCGGGCGCGGAAAGCCTACAGGCCGCCTTTGACCAGGCCCTTACCCTCAGCGCCGGCTTTCGTCGGCTGAGGCAGGAAAACCTGTTTCTGCGCTGTGTCAACCAGGAGGAAAATGGCGCTGTGGTGGTACTGGACGAGTATGGCGGACTTCGCTTCAGCATCCCCGAGGAGCCTCAGCTAGAGCTGCTGGCCGTATTGCGCTCCCGGCTGCCGGAGGTCCCGGAGAGCTCCACCCTTCGCTTTTACCACAGCGACCAGGGAGAGCTACGCAACGTCATCGCCCAGGTGGTGAACCTGGGCTGGACGCGCTATTACCTCTTTCACTGCCTTCATGCCAAGATCCCCCTGCGTTCCTATAAAATGGGTCTGCGCACTTATAACAGCGGCGAGTGTGAACAACTCCTGAGCAGCAGCTTTTATGCCCTCAGCGGCGCCATGGGAGACGTGGAGGGGGCGGTATCCACCCTGTCCGCCACCCGCCGTCCGGTGATGGTATTGGGGGAGGCAGGGACCGGAAAGGAACAGATCGCCCGCTACCTCTACCTCCACAGCCCCCTTCGCAATCAACCCTTTGTGGTGGTGGACTGCGAAATGGCCAATGATAAGACCTGGGACTTTCTTCTCAATCATTACAACTCTCCCTTAAATGACCGGGACGGGACCATTTACTTTCAACACCTGGAGGCCATTCCCGAAAATCGCGGCGCCGAGTTGCTGGCCCTGATCCTGGATACCGACCTGCCCCGCCGGGAGCGGTTGATCTTCTCCTGTGTCTGCCGCCCTGGAAAAGAACCGGCGGAGGTGGGGACCCGGTATTCCTTGCGCCTGGGCTGCACCAAGCTGGAGCTTCCCAACCTGCGAAGCCGGGCAGATGAGATCCCCTCCCTGGCAAGCCTCTGCCTGGGCAGCCTGAACCTGGAGCTGGGCAAACAGATCTCCGGTTTTGAGCCCCGGGCCATGGAGCTTTTGCGCCAGTTTGACTGGCCTTATAACTATACCCAGTTTCGCCAGGTGCTCCAAAGCCTGGCCGCCATGACCAGCTCTGCCTACATCAGCGGCTGGGCGGTGGCGGAGCTGCTTGACCAGGAACGCGGCGCCGCCCGGAGAGAGCCTCCTGCCTTTTCGGAACACCCCCCGGAGCAGAGGACCTTAGAGGAGATCATTCGCGCCGCCATCCGGCGGACTCTGGATGAGTGCGGCGGCAATCAGACCGCCGCGGCCAAGCGGCTGAACATCAGCCGGACCACCCTCTGGCGGCACTTAAACCAATCCCCGCCCCAGCCGTAGCTTGTTCATCCACAAGATGTTGTGAAAGCCTCAACAAGATATTGTGAAAGTGGACGTCCCCTCTATAAAAAAATACCAAAAATGGCAAAAACCCTTGACGCGCAGAGGAAAAGAGAGTATGATGCGATTGTAACAATTTTGTAACCTTTTGTTTCCACCTCGTAATCTTTGAGGCCGGAGACATAAAACTTTTGCAGGAAAGGAGGGAACCGCCGCCGTGGATGAACTGTTGCCCCGCCCAAGAGCCGCCGCAACGCGTGCCCCCGCCCGGCTCCGCCCTTCCCACATCCGCCTGCCCAGGCTGCCCCGGCTGGAGGGGCTGAGCTTCCCCAACTTCCTGGAGCGGCGCACCAAGGCCGGCCCCATCGTCTTTCTGTGTGCCGCCTTGGCTGTCAGCTTTACCGGCATCGTGGCTCACCTCTACGCCCCCTGCACGCAGGTCTCGGTAAACGGCATTTCCTTTGGCCTTGTAGAATCTCAAGCGTCGGTGGAGGCCGCCATCGAACGGGTGGAGACCCGTGCCTCTCACATCTTGGGCTATGATTATACCTTAGATCAGAACGTGGAGTACTCCTTTCAGGTAGCCCTGAAGGAGGATATCGGTTCTGTTTCCCCCATTGAGACCTATCTCTTTGACCAGATCGGCGAGGTAATGAAGACCTCGGTACTGACAGTAAACGGCCGGGTGCTGGGCGCCACCGATGACGGCAGCGGACTTACCGCTCTGCTCAACTCCCTCAAGGCCCGTTTTACCACTCCTGATACGGTCTCGGTCCAGTTTGTGGAGGATGTGACCGTCACCAAGGATTATACCTCCACCTCCTCTATTAAGCAGGTCGCCGACCTGGAGCCTATCCTTACCTCCAACACCATGGAGCAGGTGGACTACTCCGTCCAGTCCGGCGACACCTTCTCCGGCATTGCCAACAGTATGGATATGTCTGTGGAGCAGCTCAAGGCCCTTAACCCCGGCGTTGACATTCACAATATCATGATCGACCAGACGCTGGTGGTGAGCCAGGCGGTACCTTACCTCTCTGTAAAGACCATAGACAACGTGACCTACGACGGTCCCGTGGCCTATGAGACCCAGGAGGTCCCCGACGACACCATTTATCAGGGTTACTCCAAGGTCATTACTCCCGGCGTGGAGGGCTGGGCCACTTACAACGCCAATGTCAGCTATCTCAACGGTGTAGAGCAGGAACGGACCATCAACTCCACCGACGTTCACTCCCAGCCCGTCACCGAGGTCATTGCCGTGGGTACAAAACCCCGGCCCAAGACCATGGCCACCGGCAAGTTCATCTGGCCCATTTACGGCAAGATCACCTCGGGCTACGGCAACCGTTATATCTTCGGCTCCTACAGCAATCACTCCGGTATCGACATTGCCGGTTCCTACGGCGCTCCCATCGTAGCCTCCGACGGCGGCAAGGTCACTTTCGCCGGTACCGGCACGGGCAGCTATTGGAGCTATGGCAAGTACGTGGTCATCGACCATGAAAACGGACTTCAGTCCATCTACGGCCACTGCTCCAGCCTGTGCGTCAAGGCAGGGGAGCGGGTCTACCAGGGGCAGGTCATTGCCAAGGTCGGCTCCACTGGCCGCTCTACCGGCAACCATTGCCACTTCCAGATCAAAGAGAACGGCACCACGGTAAACCCCTACAATTATTTACCCTAAGCTTTACGATCAGGACGGCGAGCGACCCGCTCGCCGTCCTTTTTCATGCCTTTTTAAAAAAAGTGTGGCCAGTTGCGGATTTTTGCGTTATAATGAATAATGTATTGTTATATGCTACCGGGAGGGGATCATATGAAGCTCATCATTGCCATTATCAACCGGGACGATTCCAAGGCCGTGACCCAAAGCCTGACCAAGCAGGGCTTTTCCTCCACCAGGCTCTCCACCACCGGCGGCTTTCTGCTTTCCAGCAATGTCACTGTTCTGGTGGGCGTAGACGAGGAGAAGGTACAGGACGTCATCGACGTTATCAAGGAGCATTCCCACTCCCGGAAGCAGATGATCCCCGCCTCTACCGAGATGAACCACGGCTATTGCCCCACCATGCCTGTGGAGGTGACAGTGGGCGGCGCCACGATTTTTGTGGTGGACATCGAACGTTTCGAGAGGATCTGACATGAAGCTGGACACGCTTGCCGGCAACGCCGCCCTGAAACGGCAGCTCTCCGCCCAGGCCCAGGGCCGTGGTCTGAGCCATGCCTATCTCATCTCCGGCCCCAACGGGTCGGGGAAGAGGACCTTGGCCGCCCTGCTCTCCGCCGCCATGGTGTGCACCGGGAAGGGAGAGGCCCCCTGCGGCGTCTGTCCAGGCTGCAAAAAGGCCCTGGGCGGTATCCACCCTGACATTATTCATGTGGACTTTTTAGAAGGCAAGCGGGAGATCCTGATCGAGCAGACCCGGCAAATGCGCGCCGACGCCTTTATCCGCCCCAACGAGGCTCCCCGCAAGGTCTATATCATTCACCACGCCGACGCTATGAATACCAGGGCCCAGAACTCCATTTTGAAGTTGCTGGAGGAAGGTCCGGCCTATGCCGCCTTTCTTCTGCTAGCGGAAAACCCCGGCTCGCTACTCATTACTATCCGCTCCCGCTGTGAGGGGGTCTCCCTCTCCCCGGTGAGCTTGGCGGAGGCCGAGGCCGCCCTGCAGCGGAAGTTTCCTCAGAAAAGCCCCGAAGAGATATCCGCCGCCGCCCGCCGCTGTGGCGGGCTTATTGGCAAGGCGGAGGAGGAGTTGGAGGGGGCTGGAGACGAGGAAACACGGAACGCGGCCCTGGAGCTGTTGGGCCTTATCGCCAAACGGGACGAGCTGGGCCTGTGCGCCTGGTGCATTGGTAAGGAAAAGCTGGACCGGGGCGGCCTCATCCGCCTTTTTGAACAGGAGACCCAGCTTTTATCCGCCGCTCTTAAGCTCCAATGCGGCAGCGATCCCGGCGCGGCGGACGAGCAGGTCCGGCAGGCGGCGGCTCTGCCCAAAGGGCTTCTTTTGCGCTATGTGGATATATTAGAGGCTCTTCGCGGCGCCGCCGATTTCAATGTGGGAGGCGGCCATTTGTGCGGCGCTCTTTGCGCCGGGATCAGCGGCGCTGAATAATAGCCGCCCCGCGGCTATTACATTGTCAAAATAATTATAGTCACGGCGGCGCTGTGCGCCTGGTGCTATAATAGGAGGTATTCCATGACTGAGATCATTGCGGTCCGCTTTCGCAGCGGAGGAAAAGAATATTACTTTGACCCCAAAGACCTGAAGGTCAAGACCGGCGACGAGGTCATTATTGAGACCGCCAAGGGTCCCGAGTTCGGCGTATGCTGCCGGGGCAATTCCATGGTGGAGGATGACCAGGTCGTCCCCCCTCTGCGGCCCCTGCTGCGCCTTGCCACCGACGCTGACCGCGCCGCCCTTCAGAAAAACCGGGAGCGGGAGAAGGAAGCCCTTCAGGTCTGCGAGGAGAAGATCGCCGAGCATAAGCTGGAAATGGACCTGGTCCGCTGCGAGTGCTCCTTTGACGGCAACAAGCTCCTTTTCTTTTTCACCAGCGAGGGCCGGGTGGACTTCCGCGCCCTGGTGCGGGACCTTGCCGCTACCCTTCACGCCCGCATCGAGCTGCGGCAGATCGGCGTCCGGGATGAGTCCAAGCTTATCGGCGGCCTGGGCATCTGTGGCAGACCCTATTGCTGCAACGCCTTTCTGGAACAATTCCAGCCTGTTTCCATTAAGATGGCCAAGACCCAAGGACTGAGCCTGAATCCCGCCAAAATTTCCGGCGCCTGCGGACGGCTTATGTGCTGTCTCAAATACGAACAGGACGCCTATGAGGACGCGGTGAAGCGTTTGCCCAAAAACGAGTCCTTTGTGGAGACCCCCGACGGCGCAGGCACCGTATGCGAGGTGGATTTTTTGCGGGAGCGGGTAAAGGTCCGTCTGGAGGAGGCCCCCGAAACGCCCCAGGGCTATGCCGCCGACGAGCTGAACATCATTCGCAACGGCAAGGGCCGCCGTCCCGAGGACTATGTAGCCCCGCCCCGCTCCGAACTGGAAAAGCTGCGCAGATCCACCCCTAAGCTCATTCCGGCAGAAAAGCAGGACCTCTCCGGCGACATTGACGCCGTCATGGGCCGCTCCGAGGCCAAGCCTCCGCGGCAGGGCGAGCGCCGCCGGGGAGGAGACAAACAGCCCGGACGCAAGCAGGCCGACCACTCCGCCCAGCAACAGGGAGGTCCTTCCCGCCGCCGTCACCACCGGGGCGGCGGCAAGGGCAAGAGCGGCGGAGCGAAAAGCGGGGAATAATAAGAAAAGCGTGACCCATTGGGCCACGCTTTTCCGCCATAGGAATCAAAATAAGGAAAGGGGATCCGCTCTTGAAAGAACTCTCCTGGCCGGACCGTGGCCGGCTCTGGCTGCGCCTGGGCATTCGGCTGGTCCTGGTATCGGTATTTCTCTTCGCTCTGGCCCGCTTTGGCCCGTGGCTGCTCTCTCTTTTCGCCCCGTTTTTGTTTGCCGCGGCGGTGGCCTGGATGCTCAACCCCGCCATTAAGTGGCTCCACAAAAAGCTGGGCTGGTCCCGGAACTTCCTTTCTCTGCTTCTTATTTTATTGGCCTTTGCCCTTCTCTTTGGCCTGCTCTGGGCATTGACGGCAGGCCTGGTAAGCGAGGTAGTGGAGCTGGCCAAGGATTGGGACTCCGTGGCTCTGTCCCTTCAAGGCGTTTGGGAGCGGCTGCTGAACACGCTGGCCCAGGTGATGGCTCTGCTGCCCGATTCGGTGGAAGAGACCATGCTCGGCCTTATTGACAGTCTCTTCCAATGGCTGGAGACGGCAGTACCTGTATTGCTTGGTATGATCGGCAACCGTCTCACCGGGATGGCTACCCGGCTGCCCTCCTTTGCGGTGAGCACCATTGTGTTTGTTATGGCCGCCTATTTTCTCTCTGCCGAGTGGCCCAGCCTTCGCTACCGGGCGACAAATTCCCTCCCCAGCGGTCCCCGCCTTTTCCTCTCTCAGGTGAAGCGGGCGGCCACGGCGGGCTTTGGCGGGTACCTCCGGGCACAGTTTCTCCTTTCGGTAGGCGTCTTCTTTATCCTTCTTTTCGGTTTTATGCTCATCCAGCAGAACTACGCCCTGCTGCTGGCCCTGGGTCTGGCTTTGGCGCTGGCGGTGCTGGATTTTATCCCCATTGTGGGGGCCGGTACCGTCATGGTCCCCTGGGCCTTTATCGACCTGTTTACCGGCAGTTTCCGCCACGCCGTGGGGCTGATGGTGGTGTGGGGCATTATTGCCCTCTTTCGCCGGGTGGCGGAACCAAGGGTTCTGGGGGGCCAGACCGGCCTTTCCCCCATCCTCTCCCTAGTGGGCGTTTATGTGGGAATGAAGCTGGCTGGTGTGTTGGGCATGATCCTGGGGCCCATCCTGTGCCTTGTGGTCATCAACGTATACCGCTCCGGCGTTTTAGACAATGTCCTCTCCGATCTGCGTCTGGCCGCCGCCGACATTGGCGCGATCCTTAGGGGTGGGGAGAAACCTGAAGAAAATTAAAGGAAGAATTCAAAAACTTCTCGAATTTTCTTCATTTTTTGGACACATTTTCAAGGTATCCTGTAAGCTGTTCACGGAAACCTAAACAGCAAAAGGAGCGACTGAGCATGTATTTTAACGATTATAACAAATGGGACGATCAGCTTATTGACCCCTCTGCGACCCCGGCGGCTGCCCCGGTGAAGGTCAAAAAGCACAGCACCGCAAAAATGGTCGCTCTATGTCTGGTGTGCGCCCTGCTGGGCGGCACGGTAGGCGCGGCAGGCATGGGGGCGGCGGGACTGCTGGCCGGCTTTGGCGGGACCGGCACCACCATCAACGTCAGTGACCGCGGCCCCACCGCAGTGCATGTGGCCCGGGTGGACGGCCAGAACGCTATGACCGTAGATCAAGTCTACGCCGCCAATCTGGGCAGCGTTGTGGGCGTCAACGGCGATGTGAAGACCAACTACTGGGGCCAGGTGGTCAGTAACCCGGTGGCCGGTTCCGGATTTGTCATTACCTCCGACGGCTATATTCTCACCAACTACCATGTCATTGACGGCGTGGACGACCTGAAGGTCTCCTTTGCCGACGGCACCACCTATGACGCCACACTGGTAGGCGGCGAAGAGGCCAATGACATCGCCGTACTGAAGATCGACGCCTCCGGCCTCCAGACCGTGGTGGTGGGCAACTCCGACGATATGAAGGTGGGCCAGCAGGTGGTTGCTATCGGCAACCCCCTGGGTGAGCTTACCTTTACCTTGACCGCCGGCTATGTCTCCGCTCTGGATCGGAACATTACCATGTCCGACGGCAACACCATCAACGTGATGCAGACCGACGCCGCCATCAACTCAGGCAACTCCGGCGGCCCCCTCTTCAACACCTATGGAGAGTGCATCGGCATTACCAACGCCAAGTATTCCAACAACGGTTCCACCAACGCCTCCATTGAGGGCATCGGCTTCGCCATTCCCATCAATGATGTTATTGACATGGTCAGCGACATTATTGAGAAGGGCTATGTCACCGGCAAGCCCAATGTGGGCATTTTGATGGAGGAGGTCTCCAACGAAGCCATTCAGCGCTATGGCATCCCCGATGGTGCCTATATCTCCGCCGTTCTGGACGGCTCCTGCGCCGATAAGGCGGGCATTCAGGAAGGCGACATCATTACCGCCGTGGACGACACCGCCATCACCAGCGCCGACGAGCTGAAGGAGGCCGTTAAAGCCCACAAGGCCGGAGAGAAAGTGAATTTCACCCTCTGGCGGAACAACGAGACCCTCACCGTCGCCGCCACCCTGGACGAGTATGACCAGGCCCGCTCCGAGGCCATGGATCAGCTTCAGAAAAGCTACCAGGAGTCCCTGCAGCCCGCTCAGCGTCAGCCCAGCACCGGCAACAGTGGCTTCAGCACCTGGCCGTTCGGGAACTTTTGGTGGTAACTGAGAAGCGCGGAGAAGCGGGGTGCTGAGGGGATAACGACGGAGCGGAGCGAAAAAGCTTAGGGCGGCAAAGCCGCATGAAGCTTTTTTGCGAAGTCGGAGGAGTTATATCCCGAAGCGACCACCCCGCTTCGCAGCGTGACAGGAGAGAAGCGCGGAGAACAGGTTAGCGAGGGAGCTTGGACTGGAGCGAAGGCGAGCGCAGGGCCGCAGAGCGGCCCGGAGACCAGCCTGAGTCAGAGGGAAAGTGACCGAGCGTCCTGACCTGTTCGCAGCGTGACAGCCCCCGCAAACAACAGCGCACAACAACAAAACCCCCACGGGTCAATGACCCGTGGGGGTTCTCTTTTCTCGTCTTCTCTTATTCTTCTCCGCCGGGGGCGTAGGCCACCACGGTGCGCCGGTTGGGTTCGGCGCCGATGGAGTAGGTGGTCACACCGGGATAGTCCTGGAGGGCGGTATGCACCACGTGACGCTCATAGGCGTTCATGGGTTCTAGGGTCATGTTCCGGCGATAGCGCACCACCTTGTCGGCCATACGGCGGGCCATGCGCTCCAGGGACTCCTCCCGCTTGGAGCGGTAACCCTCGGCATCGATGCGCACCCGCACCCGCTTTTGCTGGCCGTGGTTCACGGCGTAGCCTGTGAGCTGTTGAAGCGCATCCAGGGTCTCGCCCCGGCGTCCGATAACAGCTCCCAGACCCTCGCCCTCCAGCTCCACCAGGTAATTGCCCTCGGCGTCCACCGACACGTGGGGCACAGCGTTGACCTCCATACGCTCCAACAGTCCGC
This sequence comes from uncultured Oscillospiraceae bacterium, assembly GCA_910577415.1. Taxonomy (GTDB): domain Bacteria; phylum Bacillota; class Clostridia; order Oscillospirales; family Oscillospiraceae; genus Vermiculatibacterium. The sequence continues at coordinate 15,316 of CAJTLK010000001.1, read as the reverse complement.
TCAGAAAATCCACGATCTTTGCCGCATACTCGTCATCAGCGGCGGCAGGGGTGGCCGCAGTCTCTTCCTCCTCAGCAAAAGCCGCGTCCATGGTGGCATATTCCACACTGTCGGCCTCATCGGCGGGAGCGATCTCCTCCACAGCAGGGGTGGGGGCCTCTTCAGGCTCGTCGGGGCCTTCGTATGTCACCTTGACCTTGGCAAGAGTGCCGCCAATGCCCAGGAAGCCGGGCTTCGCAAGCTCCAAAACCTCCACCGAGACCTCCTCCCGGGACAGTCCTAACTGCTCCAGGGCGGCGGCAATGGCGGCTTCCTCCGTCTTTCCGGTGCTCTCGATAAACTTCTGCATGACGTATCTCTCCTTCCCGGATGGGATCAATCTTCCGTGGTAGTCTCTGCGGTCTCGTCAGCATTTTCACTGACAGGAGCCGTTTCAACAGGGGCGGTCTCCATGGTCTGCGCCATCTCCGCCGCAGTCTCCACAGGAGCCTCGGCAGTTTCCGCTTCGGTCCCCGCGGCTTCGGCTGTCTTATCCGCCACTTGGATGGTGGCCTCGCCGTCGTGGTAGGGCGTCACGCCGCCATAGCGCTCCGGGTCGTAGGCCCGGCCCCGGGCATATTGGCGCATCCCCACCCGGCTGGCGGCCTTCTGCTCAGGGGAGAGCTTCTCCTCGTCCTCGGTCTTCGCCTTCTTTTTTCCCTTGTTAAGGCGTGCCTCTTCGGCCTCTTTGGCCCGACGTTCCGCCTTTTCCCGGCGCAAACGCTTCTCCTCTTCCTTCTCTTCGATCTCCCGCTGCTTGGCAGCCACGGCGGCCTCTTCGTAATCCTTTTTCAGCATGATATGGCTGATCTTCTCCTGGGCCATACCCAGCAGGTTGTTGGCGATCCAGTAGACCGACAGGGCCGCGGGCATGGAGAAGCCGATCCACAAAGACATCAGAGGACTCATAAGGAGCATGGTCTTATTCTGCGCGGCCTGGGAATTCTCGCTGTTCATGCTGCTGGTCCGCATAGTGACGAAGGAAAAGAGCAGGCTGGTACCGGCGGAGATGGCAGGCACCAGGAACAGCCCAAAGCCCTTCAGCCCGTCCACCCAGAATTTCAGCTTAGGGATCAGAGACAGGTTTACTCCCAACAGGCTGAAGTTGATGGCGAAGACCTCCTTGGCGGTCTCCCCCGCCGCAGCCTGGACCATCGCTACGTTTTCCGGGGTGATGAGGGAGGACAGATAGAGCTGGTTATTTCCGGCGTTGACAAAGTCGGCGGCCTCCCGGATCCAGTTGTGCTCCAACGCCACGCTGGACCAGTTCAAAGCCTGGGCCACCGCGGCGATCTGGTCGGGGGTCATGCCCATCATGTACTTCAGGGGCTGGCGGATAATGGCGTAAAGAGGGAAGAGGATCAGCAGAGGGAGGAAGGACCACAGGCAGCCCCCCATGGGGTTCACGCCCTCCTTCTCGTAGAGCTTCTGCACCTCTTCGTTATACTTTTGCTGGTTGTTCTTGTACTGCTTCTGGAGCTTGTTCATTTTCCCGGAGAGCATATTCATTTGGATCATGCTCTTCTTTCCCTTGAGGGAAAGGGGGAATAGGATGAGCTTTACCACCAGGGCAAAGAAGACCAGCGCCAGGCCGTAGCTGCCCAGCAACTGACAGAAGAACTTCAGCAGCAGGGTAAAGGGGGTCATGACATAGTACCAAATATCCATGGGATATGGCCTCCACACTTAAATTCTTGTCATGGGACAGGGTCGTACTCCACGCTTTTTTGCCGGTGAAAGGGGTGGCATTTCAGCACCCGCTTCAAGGCCAGCCATCCGCCCTTCCACGCGCCGTACTTCTCCACCGCCTCCAACGCATAGGCCGAGCAAGTGGGAATAAACCGGCAGCAGGGCTGGGAAAGGGGGGAGATGTTCTTGCGGTAAAAACGGATGCACCAAAGGAGCAACCCTTTCATTTTTCCGCCTCCCGCTTTTGCCGCACTCCCAGCTTGTCCAACAGGGAAAGCAGGCTCCGTTCCAGCTCGGCGTAAGAGGCGTATGCCGCCCTCGTCCGGGCCACCACTACAATGTCCCACCCAGGAGACAGCTGGTACTCATGGATACGGTAAGCCTCCCGAATGCGGCGGCGGATCTTGTTGCGCCGCACCGCCTTGCCTATCTTGGCGCTCACTGTGATCCCCAGGCGGGTGCGCTGGGAGTGGTTTGGCCGGACATAGACCGCCAAAGACGCAGCCGCGGCGGACTTTCCTTTGGCATAAAGCCGGCGGAAGAGATAGTTTTCCTTCATGGAGACAGTATGCTTCATGACTGGCTATGCTCCTCCCTGCTTTTTACCCCATGCACATGTGGGGCGGCAGAAAAACTCCACCGCCCCCAAAAAGCCCTTATTTGATTTGCCGCGTCACCTTAGTAGCTCAGGCGGGCGCGACCGGCGCGGCGCCGACTGGAGAGGATCTTACGGCCGTTGGCGGTGGACATACGCTTACGGAAACCGTGGACCTTCTGACGCTGACGCTTCTTGGGGTTATAGGTCATACCCTTCATTCTCTGCATTTTCCTGCACCTCCTGTTCCTGATTGACGGAGAAAACCCCGTCTGCCACAACGCCGGGGACAAAGGTCCGGGGCGCGGTTCACAAATTCAGCGCCGTATAAAGGCGCAGGCGACAGTATACCACAGGCCCTAAATGCTGCGCTGTGACATGACAGCCCAAACAAAGTATAATAGCCGCAACGGTCATTATATCGGAAAAACCGCTGCCCTGTCAACCTTATTTTTCTTTAGGCCGGCCCAGAAGGGCGGTATATTCCCACATTTTGTGCCAAACAAAGAAATGCCCACAAAACCGACTGCTTTTGTGGAAAAATTTTTCTGTTTTCTCCCCCTTTTTCATTGCCTTAGAGGGGCTTTTTTGGTATACTATATATTAATGTAGGCAATTATCCGCAAAAGAGAAATGAGGGAGAAGATACCCCATGAATTCCGCCGAGGAAATTTGGAAAAAAGCGCTGCGCTTGATGGAGGCCGACCTCACTGCCACTACCCTGAGCACCTGGTTTGACGACGCCCGGGCTGTGGCCCTGGAGGGCGACTGCCTGGTCATTCATACCCCCTCCAACTTCAAAAAGGATATTATTTCCTCTCGCTACGTCTCCGCCATCCAAAAGGCCCTCAGGGAGCTTTTTTCCACTGACTTTGATGTGGTGGTCCTGGGGGAAGGGGAGCTGGACGGCTACGAATCTAACCGGGGAGACTTTCTTCCGGGCACTGAGGAGTATACCTTTGACACCTTTGTGGTCGGCTCTTCCAACAAGTTTGCCTGGTCGGCCGCCAAGGCCGTGGCCGACGCGCCGGGAAAGCCCAAGGGCTACAACCCTCTTTTCCTTTACGGGGAGTCCGGCTTAGGCAAGACCCACCTCCTTTACGCCATTGCCCACGCTATCCACGCCAAGCACCCGGACTACCGCATCGTCTATATCAAGGGCGACGCTTTTACCAACGAGCTTATCGCCGCCATCCAGGGCGGCAAGAACCAGGAGTTCCGAGAAAAGTACCGGGCTGCCGACGTATTTCTTATGGACGACGTCCAATTCATTGCCGGACGGCAGGCCAGCCAGGAGGAGATGTTCCACACCTTTAACACCCTTTACGAACAGGGCAAACAGATCGTCTTCACCGCTGACCGCCCCCCCAAGGAAATGCTCCGGCTGGATGACCGGCTGAAGACCCGCTTTGAGTGGGGCTTGCCTGTGGACATTCAGCCCCCTGACTATGAGACACGGGTGGCGATCATCAAAAATAAGGCCATTTCCCGGGGCATGAACCTGCCCGAGCCGGTGCTGAGCTTTATTGCGGAAAATATCACCGCCAACGTGCGCCAGATCGAGGGCACCGTCAACAAAATCTTAGCCTTTCAGGAGCTACTGGGCCAGCAGGTGGACGTAGACACCGTGACCCGTGCCGTCCGGGATATGTTTAAGGACAAGCAGGACTTTATGCCCTCTCCCGATACGATCATTGAAGAGGTAGGCAAATTTTATAATATCGACCCCTTGGACATTAAGGGGCAGGCCCGGACCAAGGACACGGTCATGGCCCGGCAGGTGGCTATGTATGAGATCCGCCGCATGACCAACCTTTCCCTTAAAGAAATTGGCCGGGTCTTTAACGGGCGGGACCACACCACCGCCATGCACTCCATCGAGCGGGTGGAAAAGCTCATTAAGGATTCCCCCGAACAGGCCGAGGCCATTAAAGACATCAACGCCAACATTAACGCAAGGTACGAGTAAAAAGCGCTGCGAAGCGTTCTTCCCGCTTTTCCCCTTTTCCACCCTCTTTCGTGGAAATGTGCAAACCGCCTTCGCTCGCTTTTCCACCCTTCGCCTTTTTCTGTGTATCCGCGCCAGGTTTTCCACCTTTTTCTGTGCGCTTCTTCGACAGGCCGCTCTAAGGCTTTTACCACTTTTCCACCATCTTCACACCCCCTACGACTACTGCGACTAAATTCTTAAAAATCCTCTCCTTTCCCTTCGGGAAATAAGAGAAAAAGAACGGAGGAACACCTACCATGAAGTTTTCCTGTGAAAAAGCGCTTTTACAATCGGCAATTGCGACCTCCTCACGGGCCACCGCTCCCAAAAGCTCCATTCCGGCCTTGGAAGGCATTCTTTTAGAGGCCGATAACGAACTGCGGCTGACCGGCTACAATCTGGAAACAGGTATTCGTACCGTGGTACCTGCCGATGTTCAGGAAAGCGGGTCCTTGGTCCTGTCGGCCCGGATGTTCGGCGATATTGTCCGCAATCTGCCGGACGATATGGTGAGTTTTTCCTCCGAGGGGCTTAATGTTCATATCCAATGCGGTATGAGCAACTTTCATATTCAGGCCATTGACCCGGAGGAATTCCCGGAGCTTCCCTCGGTGGAGGCGCAGAATGCCCTTCTACTCTCCCGGAGCACTCTTACCGACATGATCACACGCACCCTCTTTGCCGTCTGCCAAAATGACGGCAGACCCATTCTTACCGGTTCTCTTTTTGAAGTAGAAGGGGACGTCCTCACCGTGGTGTCGGTGGATGGTCAACGCCTGGCCCTTCGCAGAGCCAAGCTGGAGGAAGCCCCCGGACGGGATTTTTCCTTTGTGGTCCCCGGCGCCGCTTTGGGCGAGGTAAAGTCCATTTCGGGAGAGGGAGACGAGGCGGTGGCCATTACCACCGGCGCGCGGCACATTCAGTTTAAGGTAGGCAATACCCTGCTGGTGACACGGCGGCTGGAGGGCGAATTTCTCAACTACCGCCAATCCATTTCCTGGAAGAGTAGCATTAAGCTGGAGGTCGAGGTCAAGGCTCTTATGACCTCCATCACCCGTGTAAGTCTTATTTTGCAGGATAATACTAAAAACCCCCTGCGGTGTATTGTGGGGGATGATATGATCTATCTCTCCACTCTGACTCCTACCGGCAACGCCACAGACCAATGTCCTGCCGTGGGTAGCGGCGGTGATCTGCACATTGGTTTCAATCACCGCTTTATGATGGACGCTCTGAAAGCGGTTCCCGCTGAAAAGGCTACCCTTTTGATGGGCACTCCTTCTACCCCTTGCATTATCGTACCCACCAACGAGGAGAGTGGACAGGAGAGCTTCCTGTTCATGGTGCTTCCTGTCCGTATGAGCGCGAATTGGGACAAATGATATGAGAGAGGAAACCATCCGCATCACAACAGAATATATCAAGCTCCAGGACTTACTGAAATTCTCCGGCGCGGCGGAGACTGGCGGGGAGGCGAAGGAGGCCATTCAGGCCGGAGAGGTCCGTGTCAACGGAGAGGTCTGCACCATGCGGGGCAAAAAGCTTCGCCCCGGCGATAGGGCAGACTGGAACGGGACAAGGTTGGTCGTGGCATGATACTCAAACGAATAGAACTGGATTTCTTCCGCAATTACGCCCATGCCGAGGCAGACCTTTCTCCCGGCGTCAATGTGATCTGGGGGGAGAATGCCCAGGGAAAGACCAACCTTTTGGAGGCCGCGGCGTACTTATCCACTGCCCGAAGCCACCGGGCCAGGTATGATCGGGAGCTGATCCAGTTTGGAGTGGACCATGGCTTTCTCAAAGGAGAGGTCTTTTCCAAAGGGCGGGACCATACTGTGGAGGCCAGACTGCACCGTGGAGAACGGCGGCAGCTTTTTTCCAACGGGGTAAGACTGAAGAATACCGGGGAGCTGGGGGAGGTATTGAACACCATCCTTTTTTGCCCGGAGGACTTGTCCCTCATTCGCTCGGGAGCGGCAGAGAGAAGGCGTTTTTTAGACGACGCTATTTGCCAGCTGCGGCCCCGGTACGCGGTAAGTTTGGCGGAATACCGTAAACTCTGGGAGGAAAAGACCCGTATTCTCCGGGATTGGGAGGACAAGCCCTCTCTTTTGGATACCTTGGACGACTTTAACCTTCGAATGGCCCAGGTGGGGGCGGTGCTGATCCACTACCGTGCCCATTTTATCAAACGTTTATCTGCCCTGGCCCCACCGATTCAACAGGATTTTTCCGGCGGGCGGGAAAGGCTGGCTCTGCGGTATGAGACCGTATCCACAGTGACGGACCCGGAGGTTGCTCCTAAGATCATTCTGGAGCAGCTTTTGGCTCACCAACAAAACCACCGCAGGGCAGAGCTGGATTCCCGGCAATGTCTCTCCGGCCCTCACAAGGATGACCTTACGGTGGAGATCGATGGTCAGAGCGCCAGACAATATGCCTCCCAGGGACAGACCCGGACGGCGGCACTATCATTAAAGCTGGCTTGCCGGGAGTTTTTCAAAGAGGATACGGGAGAATGGCCGGTGCTGCTTTTGGACGATGTGCTTTCCGAATTGGACGCCAAGCGCCAGAGCTTCGTGCTGGAACGTATCACAGGGGGCCAGGTGCTCATCACCTGCTGTGAGGACGATAAAGATGTGTCCGCTGGGGGGAAACGTTTTCACATTAAAGATGGCGAGCTGGTCTAAGCTGAAAAGCAGCGGGAGGAAAGACCCATGTACCTGCATCTGGGACAATCGGTAGTGGTGCCCGCGGAGGATATATTAGGGGTCTTTGATCTGGACAACGCCTCCTGGTCCCACCGCACCCGCGCGTTTTTGGAACGGGCGGAAAAGGAGGGAAGGGTGGTCAACGCCGCCGCCGGACTACCCCGCTCCTTTGTATTGTGCCAGAAGGACAGTGTTGCCAGAGTTTACCTTTCTCCTCTCTCCCCCACAGTGCTCCGGGGGCGGTTAACGGGAAATGGAATGGAATAGATCTTACGGTATGACACAACAAAGCGGGACGGAGAAAACCGCTTGATGCCACAAACGGTTTTCTGCGTTCCGCAAAATTCAGGAGGTACCCTATGAACGACGAGCAAGTAAAAGATGAAATTTTAGAAGAAGAGGAGCAGCCGGTAGAGACTGCGGTGAAGCTATCCGAAAAAGAGGACTGGAGCGACAGCGTTACCCAGACCGACCATGACTACGACGCTTCAGAAATCCAGGTCCTGGAAGGTTTGGAGGCCGTGCGGAAGCGTCCGGGCATGTATATCGGCTCCACCTCCTCCTCCGGTCTCCACCACCTGGTCTATGAGATCGTGGACAACGCCATTGACGAGGCTCTGGCCGGGTACTGTAAAAATATCACCGTCTCCATTCTGGATGGCGACATTATCAAAGTTACCGACGATGGCCGGGGTATTCCCGTGGACATTCAGGCCCAGACCGGGAAGCCTGCTTTGGAGGTGGTCTATACCATCCTTCACGCCGGCGGCAAGTTTGGCGGCGGCGGCTACAAGGTCTCCGGCGGCCTTCACGGAGTAGGCGCCAGCGTGGTCAACGCCCTCTCCGAATGGTTGGAGGTCCGGGTCCACAAGGACGGCTCCATCTACGAAATGAAGTTTGCCAGGGGCCTTGTCACCCAACAGATGAAGGTGGTAGGCCAGACTGAAAAAACAGGTACCGAGGTGGTCTTTAAGCCAGACCCTGAGATGTTTACCGACACCACCGTCTATGACTATGACGTTCTCCATACCCGGCTCCGGGAGGAGGCATTCCTCAATGCGGGTCTTCGCATTATCATTGAGGACTGCCGGGAGGGCAAGCAGCAGCGGGACGAGATGTGCTACGAGGGCGGTATCAAGGAGTTTGTCACCTTCCTCAATACCAATAAGACCCCCCTCCACGGTCAGGTCATCTACGTAAAGGGACAGAAGGAGGACGCTGAGGCTGAGATCGCCTTTCAGTACAGCGACAGCTATAACGAAAATATTCTCTCCTTCGCCAACAACGTCCGCACCCCCGAAGGCGGTATGCATGAAGACGGCTTCAAGCGGGCCCTCACCAACGTGCTCAACGCCTACGGCAAAAAAATGAAAATTCTGAAGGACGAGGACAAGGTCTCCGGCGAGGACTGCCGGGAGGGTATTACCTGCGTCATCTCGGTGAAGCTCACAGAGGCTCAGTTTGAGGGCCAGACCAAGGCCAAGCTGGGCAACAGCGAGATCAGGGCATTGGTATCCGCCATCATCACTGAAAAGCTGACCGTCTTTTTGGAGGAAAACCCCGCCGTGGGCAAGGCCATCCTGGAAAAGGCCCTCACCGCCAACCGCGCCCGGGAGGCGGCCCGAAAGGCACGGGAGAGTGTCCGCCGCAAGACCGCCCTGGGCGGCGCGGCCATGCCCGATAAACTCCGGGACTGCAACATTTCCGATCCCTCTGTTACTGAAATTTACATCGTAGAGGGCGATTCCGCCGGCGGCAGCGCCACCCAGGGCCGGGACAGCCAGTTCCAGGCCATCCTTCCCCTGTGGGGAAAGATGCTCAACGTGGAAAAGGCCAGAGCCGACAAGGTCTACGGAAACGACAAGCTTCAGCCTGTCATTACAGCCCTGGGAGCGGGCATCGGCGACGAGTTTGACATCGAGAAGCTGCGCTACCATAAAATCATTATTATGGCCGATGCCGACGTGGACGGCGCCCACATCCGCACCCTGCTGCTCACCTTCTTTTTCCGCTTTATGCGTCCTCTGGTGGAGGAGGGGTATGTCTACTCCGCGGTGCCTCCCCTGTTTAAGCTCACCAAGGGCAAAACAGTGCGCCTGGCCTTCTCCGAGGAGGAGCGGGATAAGATATCCGCCGAGCTGCGGGGGGACAATCCCAACGCCAAGGTGGACATCTCCCGGTTTAAGGGCTTGGGCGAGATGGACCCCCATGAGCTGTGGGAGACCACCATGGATCCGGAGAAGCGGACCCTGCGCCGCATCACTTTGGACGACGCCGTGGCCGCCGACGAGACCTTTACCGTCCTTATGGGCGAAAAAGTAGAACCACGAAAGGCATTTATTGAGAAGAATGCCAAGTACGCGGTCAATCTGGATTATTAAGCGGTTGGCCCGACGAGGTCGTCGGGCCCCACATTCTGAATATAGGTTAGAAGCTGAACCTCTAACAAGGAGGAACATAAATGGCAACCAAGCAGAGAAACCACGTGGACCCGGAGGAATTTCGTTATCCTGACCAGATCATCCACGACTCCCCCCTCATTCCCGAGATGGAGCAGAGCTACATCGAATATGCCATGTCCGTCATCGTGGGCCGGGCCCTGCCCGATGTGCGGGACGGCCTGAAGCCCGTTCACCGGCGTATCCTCTACGCCATGTATGAGGATAACCTGACCCATGATAAGCCCTTCAAGAAGTCGGCCACCTGTGTGGGCGACGTGCTGGGCCGGTACCATCCCCACGGCGACCAGTCGGTGTACGACGCCCTGGTCCGACTGGCCCAGGATTTCTCCATGCGCTACATGCTGGTGGAGGGCCACGGCAACTTCGGCAGTGTGGACGGCGATCCTCCGGCGGCTTACCGTTATACCGAGGCCCGGCTGAGCAAAATTTCCGAGGAAATTTTGCGGGATCTGGACAAGGAGACGGTGGACTGGGACCCCAACTTTGATGAGACCCGAAAGGAGCCTCGGGTACTGCCCTGCCGGTTCCCCAATCTGTTGGTGAACGGCTCCTCCGGCATCGCCGTGGGCATGGCCACCAATATCCCCCCCCACAACCTCCGGGAGGTCATCGGGGCCTGTATCCAGGTGCTGGACGACCCGGAGAGCACTCTGGAAGACCTGATGAAGCACGTGAAGGGCCCTGACTTTCCCACCAAGGGCATCATTATGGGCCGTTCCGGCATCCGCGCCGCCTACGCCACCGGCCAGGGCAAGGTGGTCATCCGTGCCCGTACCGAGTTTGAGGAGTACGGTAAGGACCGCACACGTATTATCGTGACGGAAATTCCCTATCAGGTCAACAAACGTATGCTCATCAAAAATATGGCCGACCAGGTGGAGGATAAACGCCTGGACGGCATTTCCGACATTCGGGATGAGACAGACCGCAACGGTATGCGCATCGTCATAGAACTCAAGCGGGAGGCCAATCCCCAGGTGGTGCTCAACCGCCTGTTTGCCCAGACCCAGCTCCAAAGCTCCTTTGCCATCAATATGCTGGCTTTGGTGGACAATCAGTCCCAGCCCCGAATTTTGTCTCTGCGGCATATGCTGGACGAGTACCTTGCCTTCCAGGAGGAGATCATCGTCCGCCGCACCCAATATGACCTCCGCAAGGCCCAGGAGCGCGCCCACCTGCTGGAGGGTCTGCTCATTGCCCAGGACAACATTGACGAGGTCATCAAGATCATCCGCTCCTCCTACGACAACGCAAAGCAGAACCTGATGGAGCGTTTCAGCCTGGACGACGTTCAGGCCCAGGCCATCTGCGATATGCGCCTTATCGCCCTTCAGGGCTTGAACCGGGAAAAGCTGGAGGCGGAGTACAAGGAGCTGGAGGAGCGTATCGCTTACTACCAGCAGGTCCTTGGCTCCGAGGATATGGTGAAGGCTATTCTGAAGGAAGAGCTTCAGGCCATTGCCGACAAGTTCGGCGATGACCGCCGCACCGAGATCGAGGATGTACTGGACGAGATCGACATCGAGGACCTCATTGAGGAGGAGCAGTGCGTTTTCACCCTGACCCAGGCGGGGTACATCAAGCGTACCCCTGTCAGCGAGTACACTGCCCAGTCCAAGGGCGGCATGGGCAAGCGGGGGATCACCACCCGGGAGGAGGACTATGTGGTGGATGTGTTCACCGCCTCCACCCATGACTATATCCTCTTCTTCACTGACACGGGCAAGGTCTACCGCAAGAAGGGCTACCAGGTGCCCGAGAGCGGCAAGACCGCCAAGGGCACCAACCTCATCAACATCATTCCCATCGAGCAGGGGGAGCGGGTCCAGGCCATGCTCCACTTCCGGGATACTGACAACATGGAGGGCAAGTATATCTTTATGGTCACCCGCCAGGGAACCGTAAAGCGTCTGCCCGTCATGGCCCTGAAAAACCTGAAAAATATCGGTATCCGCGCCCTTCGCCTGGACGAGGGGGACGAGCTGGTAACAGTTCGGGAGACCGACGGACACCAGAATATCCTTATTGCTACCCATGACGGTCAGGCGGTGGTCTTTGACGAGACTGCCGTGCGGCCTATGGGCCGGGACGCCGTGGGCGTCCGGGGCATCCGCCTCCGGGAGGGGGATCATGTGGTGGGCGCCGCCCGGGCAACGGCGGGCAAGATGGTGCTGTCCATCACTGAGCATGGCTACGGCAAGCGCACACCCGTGGAGGAGTATCGTTTGACCAACCGGGGCGGCGTGGGTATCCGCAACTATATGTGCACCCAAAAGACCGGTAGTGTGGTGGGCGTCAAGGTAGTGGACGGCAGCGAGGACCTGTTGCTGGTAACACAGGCGGGGGTGCTGATCCGTACCCCGGTGGAGAGCATCCGCCAGACAGGCCGCTCCACCCAGGGCGTTATCGTGATGCGCTTTAAGGAGGAGGGGGATCACGTGATCTCCCTGGCCCTTACTGAGCACGAAGAGGCCGGGGAGGAGCTCCCCGAGGGGGTAGAGCTTGTTCCGGCGGATGAGGCCGAAGTGGAAGCCAACGTGGAGGCTGCGGAGGAGAGCGAATGAAAAAGAATATCCGCTTCCGGCCCTCTCCTGCCATGAAGACCTTCAGCCGTGTTTTCTCTGGGGTCTTTGCCCTCGTTGGCCTGGGTTTTGTGGTCATTGGCGTTACGGAGGTCATCCCCTCAGGGGGAGGGGCCTTTGGCGCGGTGTGGACACTGATGGCCTGCTGCTTTGTGGGGATCGGCATTTACGGCGCGGTAAGTAAGAACGGCCTTTACGGCTTGCACCGTGACTTTGGACTTGAGATCACCGATGAGGACCCCGGCGTGGAGGAGAGCGCCGAGGAGCGGCTGAAAAAGCTTCAGGCGCTCTACGACCAGCGGCTCATTACTGCCGAAGAGTATGAGACCAAGCGGCAGGAAATTCTCCGGGAGCTGTGAAGCCGGCTATGGGGGTTGCTATGAAAACTGTTACCATCTATACCGACGGCGCTTGCTCCGGCAACCCCGGCCCCGGCGGCTGGGGGGCCATTCTTCAATATGGCCGTTTCCAAAAGGAACTCTCCGGCGGAGAGGAGCAGACCACCAACAACCGCATGGAGCTGACCGGGGTCATTACCGCCCTGGAGGCCCTCACCGAACCGTGCGTGGTGGAGCTGTGGTCGGATTCCAAGTACGTTATCGACGGCTTAGGCAAGGGCTGGGCCAAAAGTTGGCGGGCCAAGGGCTGGGTAAAGGCGGACAAAAAGCCCGCCCTCAACCCTGACCTGTGGCAGCGGCTGCTGGAGCTGTGCGAGGTCCACACGGTGAATCTCCACTGGGTCAAGGGGCATGCGGATAATGAGTTCAATAACCGCTGCGACGAGCTGGCAGTGGCACAAAGCCAAAAATTTAAGCAGTAAAGGGAAAGGACCGCCTATAGGCGGTCCTTTTTATCCGTTTTGTTTTGGGGCGGCGGTCTCCCGTTCGTTCAGAATAGCGGCCATGGCGTCGTGATGGGGACCGATCACAGCGTCCATCCACCTTCGCAGCACCGCCGAGCTGACCGCCCGGTAACGCCGCTTCAGCTCCTCCGGGTCCTCCATTCCCGCCAGCGGCAGCTCTCTGCGTCCATCCTCATTCACCGGCAGCGCCTCCCCTTTCTCTCTTTTCTACCATTATACTCAATAAATTAGGTATAGTCAAGGGATGAAGTAGGGTAGAATATCGTTGGTGTTGTAAATGATCAGTTATGCTCCCTTTTACAAGACCCTGCTGCGGAAGGGCGTTACCGAGTACCAGCTCATTTTTAAGCATGGGGTCTCGGCAAATACCCTTCACCGCATGAAAAAGGGTCAGAACATTACGTTAAAGACCTTGGATACGCTGTGCTTCATTTTGGACTGCGGCGTCTCCGACATTATTGACTATGTCCCCGACGAATGAGAAAGCCGCGCTGATTTACAGCGCGGCTTTTCTTATAGGAATTTGAACTCCACCACTTCCACATCCCGGTCCATTTCGCTGCCGCTCAGCCCCACGCCGTCCACCGTCATCTCCCCCAACTGGTTGTCGTAGGGGTCGCTGCGGTAGCAGGGGTCGGGTGGCGTAAGGGGAGCCTGAAAGGCGGAATTGGCTACCATTCGACAGGGGTCAAGATTGCCGAAGTAGTGCTTCCTCCGGCTAGCCTCCCCATTTCGGTGGGCGCCGGAGCCAAAGGAGGGGTCGGCGTAGAGCCAGCCATAGGGCGGGGCGTAAAACATGGCCCAGTCGTGGCAGCCCGCCTCCTCCGGGGTAACGTGAAGGCCGCTCTGCCACCGGGCGGGTACTCCAGCAATGCGGCAGAGGGTGATGAACAAAAGGGCCATCACCCCGCAATCTCCCCGCAGCTCCTTGGCACAGGAGTCGGCAATATCGTCCAACAAAATGTAGTCGGGCTGGTAGCGGTAATCTACGTTTTCGGCAATGTAGTCGTAAATGGCCGCTGCCTTTTCCACTGGCGTGTCCAGTCCGTCGGTGAGCCGTGCTGCCAGCGCACGAAGGTAAGGGGTAAAGGCGATGTGTGGAAGGAATTCCCCGGTATAAAACTGAGGAGCAGAGCCGTCCCAGGGCAACTCCAGGGGACGGACATACTTAGCGGTGTGGCGGTAGCGGTATGTGACCTCAAAGCTGTCCCGCTCGCCGCTCTCCCAGTATATGGTCCGGGCCTCCGCTGTGGCCGGGGCGGTCTGAGCGCCGGGGGTAGCGCTCAAAATCTCAATGTATTTTTCCTCCTGTTGAGGACAGATGGCGGGAATGGGCAGCCATGCCTGGACAGGCTTTCCTGCCGAGGGGGTACGGGTGCGAATATAGGCCCGGAGCGTGATGTCCGCACTTAGCCCGCCCTCCGCTTCCATCCGCTTCAGCATCTCATCCCGGGCGGTGTGGTCCTCGGCCTTGACCTTCAGGCCGGGGACCTCATCGGGATAGACCTTCAGGGAGTTGATAAAGCGGCTGTGAAAGTGGGGCTGGCCGTTGACATACCGCCAATCTACCCGCCGGGCGGCCACCAGCCGGTCAAACCGCTCGGGGGTAAATTCCGGCCACTGCTCTCGCACCAAGGCGATAGCCTGGTCCCTATCGTAGGGAAAATTCCGCTCCAAACGGCTCAGACGCAGCCGCTCCGCCCGGAGCCGGGGGGCCAAATCGGGATGCCTGTCTGAGGCAAGGTAGCTCTCGATCAGGGCCAGCGCGCCGGAGATGTCCCCGGCCATGGTCCGCCGCTTCAGATCGGCGGGGAGGGCGTCCATCAGGTGGAGGAAGTCCTCGTTCTGAGACGCGCTCATTCCTCTTCCACCTTTGTTACCTTGATGCTCAGCTCGTCAAGCTGCTTCTGGGTCACGGTGCCGGGAGCGCCCATCATCAGGTCCTGGGCGTTTTTATTCATGGGGAAGGGAATGATCTCCCGAATGGTCTCCTCCCCGGAGAGGAGCATGACCATGCGGTCCACACCGGGGGCAATGCCCGCGTGGGGAGGCGCGCCGTAGGTAAAGGCGTTATACATGGCGGGGAACTTGCTCTTCACGTCGTCTTCGCCCAGCCCCACTAGCTTGAAGGCTTCGATCATGATCTCGGGATCGTGGTTTCGCACTGCCCCGGAGGAAAGCTCAATACCGTTGCACACCAGGTCGTACTGGTCGGCGGTAATGGTGAGGGGATCGACTTCTCCCTTGGCGGCCTTATCCAGAGCCTCCAGCCCACCGGCGGGCATGGAGAAGGGATTGTGGCAGAACTCCAGCTCGCCGCTCTCCTCCCCGATCTCGTACATGGGGAAGTCCACGATCCAGCAGAAGGCGTACTGCTCCTTGT